>NZ_CP027860.1:2400000-2753333 GCF_003015185.1 Ahniella affigens | reverse complement strand
ATCATCGAGCCGGGCACGCAGTTGCAGGGTAAAGGCGGCGCGATCGACTATCTCGTCGTCAATGCAGGCTCGAAGATGTTCGCCGAGGGCACGAAAGAGAACCCGATTGTGTTCACCGGTCCGACCAACGTTCCGGGTTCCTGGGCGGGCTTGGTTCTTGCTGGCAATGCCGCGGACAATACGTGTCGCCTCAGCACGGCGTGCACCTTTGAAGCGGACGCCGATGTGACCTACGGTGGCGTGAGTCAAGTTGGCGGCGGCAATCTGGTGTCGGACGATGCTGATTCCTCCGGTGTGCTGAAGTATGTGCAAATCCGCTATGCCGGCCAAGAAATCCGGCCGAATGAAGAGCTGAATGCGTTGACGATGCTCGGTGTTGGCAGCGGTACGACGATCGAGAACATCTCGGTCTACGCCGGCAAAGATGATGCATTCGAATGGTTCGGTGGGGCGGTGAATGCGCGGAATCTGGTCGCTATCGCGACCGAAGATGACTGCTTGGATACCGCCAACGGCTATCGCGGTCGCGTGCAGTTTGCCTATTGCAAGCAGACGGCAACCGCCGCCTCCGGCAGCCATGGCATTGAGTCGGACAACAACGGTTCGTCGTTCGATCTGCTGCCCCGCACGCAGCCGAAGATGGCCAACCTGACGTTCATCCAGTCGAGCACCGGTGATGAAGCGATCCGTATCCGCCGCGGTGCGGCCGGAAACTACTTCAACGTGGTAGCGAAAGATGCGCCGACTGAATGCCTGAACTTCAATGACAACGCGACGTTCAATGCGTCGGGCTCGGCTGCGAACCCAATCGCCAGTGGCTTCCTGACCATGACCGGTGCTGCCATGGGTTGCAACACGAACTTTGAACTCTCGGGTTCGGATCCGTTCCAGGTCGATGCTTGGTTCAACATCCAGGCGGCAAATCTCGCTACGAACCCAGCTGGTCTCAACATGACGGGTCGTTATCCGAATACTGGCTCGCCGCTGCTGAACACCGGTGTTGCGGTACCTAATGATGCATTCTTCCAGCGCACGAGCTTCAAGGGCGCTTTCGACTCGTCGGCTGCCACCGATTGGACGCAAGGTTGGTCCTACGGCGTGGAGTAACAAACCCTCTGGTGTGCTTGAGTCAGAATTGGACTCCCCTTCACCCCGCACTGGTTGCGGGGTTTTTTTTGGGGGCAAACGTGTTCGCGGCGTGGCGAACATGGTGCGGAAGGTCCGTTGCCGCTTGATGACCCGGCGATAGCGGCCCGGCGCTTCCATCATCGAAAAAAGAGAACCCCGACTGCAGCAGGCTGTAGCCGGGGTTGGTTGACCGAATTCCCTGCCCGGCGTTTTGGCCAGGTGCTGCGCCTCGGTCGGAGCGCTCAGACGCTAACTATGCAACGCCGATCGGATTGAACGAATCGGGGGACCTTAGACCTTGGCCATACGGTTGGACCATCGGCCTGACAGGAATCAAGATTTCTTGAACTGAATCACCGTGCGGGTACGCGCGGCAACTGGTTCGCCTTGATTCGTCGCGGGCTGAAACTTCCACCGCATCATGGCGCGAATCGCCGCACGGTCAAATAGACCCGCCGGCTGCGAACGAACCACCTTGATGTCGGTCGGACTACCAGACTTGTCCACGAGGACATCGAGTTCGACAAAGCCCTCGATGCCTTGGCGTTTTGCTTGCTCTGGATACTGCACCAGCGCGCGGCGCAACGCGACCGGGGCAACCAATTTGCTACCGGGGCTCTTGGTTGTCGACGCCAGTGGTGTGGCCGCCGCAGTTGATGGCGCGACCGCAGAAGCCGGGAGTGCGGGCTTGTCTGCTGCCGCGTTACCAGGTGGTGCGATCGACGCTTGCGCTGCGGCGACTACGGCTGACTGAACTGCGGGCTTGGTACCGGCGAGCGCATTGCCCGGTGCCGTATGGGCAGAAGGGGCTGGCACCGGTTCCGTTGATTGCTTAGGGATTGGTGTTACTGCCTCGGTGTTTTGCGCGAGTGCTTTGGTCGTGATCGCGTCAGCAACCTGGCGATTGGCCGCTACAGCCGCCAACTTGGCGGCCTTTGCCTGGGCTTGGGTGACACGTTCGCGCGACGATTGAGAGACATAGGAGTTGGCGTCGAATCGCGTCATCAGCGCGGTAATCCGATCTGCCTCAACGAGATCGTTTTGTAACAGGGCGTGCCGAATCGCCTGATCAGCCAAAGGCATCAGATCAAACAACGCGTTGCGGTAGCCCTCGTGGTCGGGATGTTGCTCGCGCAGGCTCAACAACAGTTCGAACGCGTTGTCGCCGGCCGGCGCCACAATGCGGCCGGCACGCTCAGCCTGGACGGCTTTCTGATATTGCATCACCGGATCAATCGCGCTGACCGCAGCCGGTTTGGTGGGCGCGGGATTCGCTGGCGCCTGGGCGATCACAGTGGGTTTGGTGGTTTGGCCGGTGGCAGGGTCGAGCGGCGCCTTGGCGCAGGCGGCCAGCAAGGTACCAACAGCAAGCGGAACAAGTAACGGGTAGCGCATGGTCATCTCCAAGTCGTGCTTCGGCGAATCAAGTCCAGCCAACCCCGGAATGCTGCACGTGTCACACATTTTCCGAATTCTTGCGAAACAAAATGTGACGCAATCGATGTTTTGCCCGAAAGAGTTCGCTTGGCGGCGCTTTGGCGCCTCGTTCATTGGTTTTTTCTTGGGGCAATGACCGCTTTGCGACAACGTGGCACCCGAATGTGTCACGGGCACTCGGCTCGCCTGATACATCGTTGCAGCGATGGGCGGCGGTATGGCTGTCATCAAGGCGACGCGGCGTTGTCACGCCGCTGCCGTTTGGCGCGCCTAACGTCGCGGCTATGGACACAATTGAAACGAAACTGATGGCTCGATTGCCGCATTGGTTCAATGGACCAGTCGGGCCGGTATCGCGTCGCCTGCTTCGCCGGTGGAGTCATTGGTCACAGCTCGACCGCTTAGAGGACCTGCTGAATCGTCACGCACATCTCCGTGGTCGCGCCTTGCTGGAAGCCGCATTGCGTGATTTTGATACCCGCTATCTGGTCGATGATCTGGAACGCCAGCGGATCCCCGAGCAAGGTCGCGTGATTGTCGTTGCGAATCATCCATTGGGTGGACTGGATGGCTTACTGTTGATGAAGTTGCTCTGTGATGTCCGCCCGGATTTCAAAGTTGCCGCGAATGCCGTACTGAGCCAGATCCCCGGTCTGGCTGACATGCTGATCCCGGTGGATGTGTTCAACGGGCAGGGGCACCGCGCTACCTACCAGAGCATGCGGCAGGCGCTCGAGTCCGACCAGGCGCTGCTAGTGTTTCCGGCCGGCAGTGTGTCGAGGTTTGGTTGGCGTGGCATTCGCGACGCCGAATGGCAGCGCAGTTTTGTCAGTTTGTCGGAACAGACGGGCGCACCGGTTGTCAACGTCCGCATCGAGGCCCGCAACTCAACGTCGTTCTACGCAATGTCCTGGTTGTCGGCATCACTCGGCACGACCATGTTGCCCAAGGAATTCATGTCTCGACGCGGCGCGCGGGTCCCGATTCGGATCGATCGGCCATGGACGGCAGAAGCCTTAAGAGAGCTGCCGGGTCCGCCGCGAGTCCGCGCCCTGTGGATGCAGCAGCAGAACGATGCGCTTCGACATACGTCCCAACCCGCAACCAAGCGGCCCGAAGCACTGGCGCATCGACCCAATCTGCGATTCATTTTGCGCGAACTGTCGGGCTTGACCGAACTTGGCCGGACACGCGATCAAAAGCGCATTCTGTGCGGGCGACTCCGTTCAGACAGCGCGTTGATGCAGGAGTTGGCGATTGCGCGCGAGCGCAGTTTTCGGGCTGTGGGCGAGGGCACCGGACGGCACATCGATCAGGATCGATTTGACGCTCACTACGAGCAGATTCTGCTCTGGGACGATGTCCAGCACCAACTCGTAGGCGGCTATCGGGTCGCGCGGTGCAAGCCTGTTCTAGCTGATCATGGGCTCGCTGGACTCTACACGGCGAGCTTGTTCCGGTTCCCGGACGTGGGCCTGCCGGAATGGGATACCGCTATGGAACTGGGTCGGAGCTTCGTGCTGCCAGAATACTGGGGTGGCCGCAGCCTCGACTATCTGTGGTTGGGCATCGGCGCGTACTTGCGCGCGCATCCAGATATTCGGCACCTGTTTGGCCCCGTGTCGATCAGCGCCAGCATGCCGGTGCCCGCAAGGCAAATGCTGGTCGCCTATTGTGAGACTCAGTTTCGCAGTGCGCAGCGCGGTGTTCGTGGCCGGCGACCGTTTGACGCCGGGGTGATGACAGGACTGTTTCAGCACCTTGACCAATCGGCTGCAGAACAGTTGCTGATGCGTCACTTGCAGGCCCTCGGAACGCGCATACCCACGCTTTACAAACAGTACACCGACCTTTGTGAACCGGGCGGCGTGTCGTTTCTGGCGTTCAGCACCGACCCGGATTTTGCCGATGCGGTCGACGGTCTGGTCTGGGTGGACTTGGCCCAGATGTCGCCGAAGAAGCGGCAGCGCTACCTGCAAGCGCCGAGCGTGCGTGAGCAGGCGGTTGACCGCGTCAAATAGGGGGCAGTCCGCAACGTGTTCGTGATGGCGTTAAGACTTGGCCGGCGCTCGCAGTGAGGTAAGGTCGACGGTCATTGCGGCGTGACGCACGCAGGTCCGTCGATGACGGGCTGTCATGTTCCGGAAATAATTCGGCAATAGGCTTTGCAGCAAGATTTCACTCTCCTTACGGGAACTTGCTATGAAACCTGTTCGTCATCTGCTTGCAATGGCTGTTCTGGCTGGGCTGTCGGCGCAAGCCCAGGCCGAAATGAATCTCGACATCATCGGCGACAACGAGATCGCGATCGAAGCCCTGATTCAGGCTGACTACAACGCGTTCAGCAACAACTACGAATTCGCCAGACTCGATGGCGTTGCGCTGACGTCCGCTCAGCAGACGACGCTGGCGAACTCGTTTGGCGTGCTGAAAGACGACAACAGCATGCGCCGTTCGGAATTCATCTTGAAGGGCAAGGGCCCGGTTTACGACTGGACGATCGGCTACGACTTCAGTACGCAGGCCGGCAAGGGCAAGTTTCTGGACGTCAACTATCGCTACCGTTTGACCGCTGATTACGGCGTGCGCGTGGGGCAGTTCAAGCAACCGAACAGTCTGGAAGAGCTCGCCAGCACCCGTTACAACGACTTCATCTCGAAGGCGGTCACCACCAACGCATTCGCCATTGCGCGCCGCGTCGGCGTGGAAGCGCAAACCGGCGGTGCGAGCTGGACGTTGACCGGCACGTGGTTCGGTCGCGAACTCACGACCGGTCTGGCTCGCGGTCCGGGCTACGGTGTGCGTGCCACGTGGGCGCCGCTGATGACGGATACTGATACGGTGCATCTCGGTGTTTCGGCAATACGTGCCGACACCCGCCATGACCTGTATCGCAATCGCGTGCGCCCGGATGCCGACCTGTCCAATCTGCGTCTGATTGATACCGGCGACCTGAAAGACGCTGACCATCTGACGACCTTGGGCGTGGAAGGCTTGTGGCTGCACGGCCCGTTCAAGGTGATGGGCGAATATATGAAGAGCGACATCGCCCGCACCGCAAACGACGACTTCAGTGGTGACTCCTGGTACCTCTCGGGTGTTTGGAACATCACCGGCGAGGCCTTCACCTACAAGCAGGGCGTTTACAACACGCCGCTGCCTAACGATCCGGGCTACAAGGGCATGTTCCAGGCTGCAGTCCGATATGACACGATCGATCTTGATGATCGAATGGTCAACGGTGGCACGCAGGACAGCTGGACCGCTGGCGTGAACTGGTACTGGCGCCAGAACCTGAAGCTGATGCTGAACTACGTCAAGGTCGATACCGACCGCAATGTCCGTATCTCGGGTGTCAGTTCGCCAATCCTGATGAGCAACGATCCGGATATTCTGGAAGTGCGTGTGCAGTTCATGCTGTAACGATCCACGCGGCACCTAAAGCGCGCCGAAAGCCAGCGACGACAGTCGCTGGCTTTTTCGCGTCTGTGCCATCGCACCTGAACATGTTGGACGGGTGTGCTTACGATCTGAATGGCGACTCAGTTCGAATAGCTCGCGCTTTGGAACACCTACAGGGGTCGTGTGCTCGATGGAATGGTGATCGATCGGCTGGATCGATCGGATCACTGGAATTCAAGGCGTCGCGACAGGCTACCGACCAGGGAGCGGGCGCTTGCGTGCACTCGGGGTACACGTTGGCGGGAGTGCTGACGCTTCCGGGTTCTTGGTCGAGACACCTCATTGTTTCCGGAGCACTGCCATGACGACCCCACGCGACTGCCACCAGGGCCGCTGCCAACGCCGCGACGCGCTTTACCGCCTCGTTCAGGCGACATGGCTCGCGTTTCTTGGTCTAACCCTGTTCTGGTCTGCTCTCGTCGCGGCGCAGGTATTGCCTGTGCCGGTGCTCGCGAGCCCCAATGTTGACCTCACCCAAAACGGCCAGGTTCGTGATCTGGAACGACTTCCGAATGGCGGCTGGCTGGTTGCTGGGAACTTCAGCCGAGTTGGTGTGCACAATTGCCCTGGCATTGCGCGCCTCCAGGCGGACGGATCGGCCGATACGGCGTTTACGCCGACGACCCTTCTTGACCCAGCCCAGTTGCGGCGAATTCGCCTGGGTACGAATGGCCGGACCTACGCACTGTACACGTCGCAAGTGCTCGCACTGCGATCTGACGGCACGACCGACCCGACTTTCACGCCCGTTGCCGTCTCTTCCGGCTCCGCCAATTCACTCGCAGTCGTCAGCGATGGGGTGCTGGTTGGCGGATTCTTTACGCAGTTGTTGACCAACCCGGTGACCACCGTGTCGCGGCTGGTGAAGTTCAATCTGGATGGCAGCCACAACACCACATTTGCCGTGCCGTCCGGCGGCAACGTCTTGGCGATGGCGGCAGCGGGCCTGGATCGTGTCGTGGCAGTCGGCGGTTTTTCGACGATTGGCGGTCAGACGCGTACCGGGGTCGCCTTGCTCGACACGAGCGGCACGGGCGGGGTGATCTCGAGTTTTAATCCGGTGCTGCAAAACGGGGGCGACAGCGTTTTCGTCGAAGATGTTGCGGTGGTCGGCGATTCGGTCTACATCGTTGGTCGATTCACTACCGTCAATGGCAGTCCGCGCTCGCGTGCAGCAAAGCTGTCACTGTTGGATGGTAGTGTCGACCCGAACTGGGTTGTGGCCATCGGCGGCAGCACGCTCAATGCGCTGACGGTGGATGCCATTCAGAACGATGTCATCATCAGTTCGGGGGCCGCGCAGACCTACGCGAATCCGCCTGCTGCAGCGACCACGCGGTTGGTCGCGAAGGCGAGTCAAAGCACGGGTGCGATCAATCTGGCTTTCGATCTGAATGTGCAGTTTCCGTTCGGGTTCACGCCGCTCTTGAGTTTTGCGGAAGGCGATGCGCCGACCCGTACGCTGGTTGGCGGGACGTTCCAACAGATCGGTACCGCCTCGCGTTTTGGTCTGGTGCAAGTCGATGCGGCTGGTCAGCAGGATGCGCTAAGTGCGCACGTCGAAGCGTTTCGAGCGGGGGTCGTCAATACGCTCCGGTTCGATCCAGGAACCGGTCGAACCTATCTGGCGGGCAGTTTTCGTCGTGCCGGAAACGCGGCACGGAGCTTTGTGCTGCGTTTGAATCGCGACGGCGTGGTTGATGCGGGCTGGCGACCCAGCGTTGACGAGCGCAGCAATCCGGGCATGGCTGTCGCACCGGGCGTTGGTGTATTTGTGGCGGGCAACAACGGAATCTTGAAATTTGATGAGGTGACTGGCGATCCAGCGCCCGGATGGAGCAACACGAGAGCGGTGAGCGAGCTTGTGGTGGGCGGCTCGGCGCTCTACAGCCTGGAAAGCGGCAAGCTGCTGCGGTTTCCACTGTCTGGGAATGGTGCGGACGACGCGGGATTCGCTGCTGACGTGGCCTCGGCCCGAAATCTGCAATACGACCCTATTGGCAACACCCTGTTCGTCGTGCAGGTCATTACGGTTGCCGGTGGTGGCACCGAAAACCGCCTGACGCGTCTCGATGCCTTGACGGGCGCCGTGCTGCCCGCGTTTGATCTCAGGCTGCAGAACAATGCCAGTGTCGTCGGACCGCAAGGTTATTCGGTCGATGGCGATGGCGTCTGGGTGGCAGGCAATTTCAATCTGGTCAATGGGGTCACTCGCGCCTCGCCAGCGCGCGTGCTGCTCGGCACCGGCCAGCTGGACCCGGCCGTTGCGCCGACGACCGGCGCTACATTCAACAATGGTCTGCTCGCACACCGCGGCTTTTTCTACGGCTTGCGCTTCTTGTCGAATTCGGCGGAGGTCCTGCGCATGGGCGCAGGTGGCGGCCCCATGGATCCAACTTGGAAGTTGACGGCCAACACATCGGTACTGACTATGGCCGGCGATGGCGTCCGGCTCCTGGTCGGCGGCGCCTTCGAGAATTTGGGGACGGAGAACACGCGGCGCCTCGGCGTCGCTGCTGTCCTTGAGGCCGATGGATTGCATGCCAATAGCTTTGAGTAGCGGTCGTTATAGCGTGTTGACGTCAGGCCGTCGAATAGGCAGGCGCGAACGCCTTGGATTCAGTTCGGCGATCTGATCACGTTCTCGTGAACGCCTGATCGACTACGCTCTGGGACTTCTTCTCGACCTGGAATCGTGCGGTGCGTTCAATCCTGGTGGTGCTCACTTGTCTGTGTATCGGTCACGCTGAAGCCTTGACGTATCAGGTTGGTCCAACGCGTACTCACACCACGCTGAGTGCGTTGTTCACGGCCATCGATTTGGGACCGGGAGATCTGGTCGAGGTGGATGGCGGCGTGACTTATGACGTGGGCTCGCCGGGCATCGTGATGGGCAGTGGCGATGCCGGAGCGCCCGGCAATCCGGTCGTCTTGCGCGGCATCGCCGTTGCCGGCGCGCGGCCGATTTTGCGCGGCGGCACGAACACGATTGAGTTCCGCTCGTCGAACCATGTGGTGTTCGAGAACTTTGAAGTCACCGGCACCGGCAACACCAGCACCGGGACGTTTCGCTGCATTTATCACCATGCCCACGACATCACGATTCGCAATGTGCTGGTCCGGGACTGTCCGCGCCATGGCATTCTGGGTGCAGATACCGATTCCGGCTCGCTGACCATCGAGTATTCGGAAATTCGCAATTCGGGATCCAATCAGGGTAATCACGCGGTGTACATGGCCACCGACGAGGTGGCCTACCCAGGTGCCGTGTTCCGTCTTCAATACAGCTATCTGCATGACAGCCAGTTCGATGATGCAGTGCCGGGCGGCAATCTGGTCAAGAGTCGCGCCGAGCGCAACGAGATTTACTACAACTGGCTGGAAGGCGCCTATTTTCATGAGTTGGAGCTGATTGGGCCCGATCCCAATGGTGCGCAACCAGGCTTTACTGAAACACTGAAGCGCGAAGACTCTGATGTGGTTGGCAACGTGATCTTGCATACCGCGAGCTTCGGCGCTGTGGTGCGATTTGGTGGCGATGCCACGGGCCAGAGCAATGGACGCTACCGAGTCGTCAACAACACCATCGTGCGCAGTCAGGCGACTGCCGACACACCGACTGTGTTCCGCTTGTTTGATGGCATTGAGTCGCTCGAATTCCACAACAATGTCATCTGGCGTGATGGCGCCAGCAACGTGACCCTGGTGCGGGCGGTCGAGGCAGTATGGGCCAGCGGCACGGCGCGGGTGACCGGCAGCAATAACTGGGTGAAGAGCGGGTTCGTGTTCAATCCGACCAACTTGAGTCACACCATTGTCGGCACGATCACCGGCACGATTCCAGGATTCGTCGATGCGGCCGGCGCCAATTTCGTCCCCGCATTGGGTAGCTCGTTGCTGGACGCTGGAAATGCCAACACCGTAACGACGCCGGATTTTGACCTTAGCAATCCACTGTTTCCGCCGGTCGTCCATCCACCGTTGCGGGCGCCCTTGGCGCCGGGTGGAACGGTCGCTCGACCGGTTTCACTGCCAATTGACATAGGTGCGTTCGAGGTTGATCTCGTCGCCCGCATTTTTAGCAACGGGTTCGAGGACTGAGCCGCTCGTTTTTGGCGGGCGGGACGGGGCAAAGGTGATGGGGCGACTGACTCCTTGATGGTCAAAGCTGGCATAAATCGTGCTTGAGAAGTATCGAATGCCATTTATCCATCTTCCCAGAAGGGTCTGTCGCGATGCGCACCAACAACGGCTTTACCCTGATTGAATTGATGATCGTGGTGGCGATCATTGCCATCCTGGCCGCTTTGGCCATCCCTGCTTACCAGGACTATGCGATCCGGGCGCAAGTGGGCGAATGTCTGACGTTGGTCTCCGGCACCAAGACGGCGGTCGCTGAAGGATTCACCAATACCGGTTCCTTCCCGACTTCGAACGTCGATGCTGGCGTGGCGCCTGCGACTGAGATTGCCGGTAACTACATCAGCTCCGTGTCCGTCGGTACCCTAGGGGTCGTGTCGTGCACCTTTGGCAATGACGCGAACGCGGCGATCGCCGGGCTCAGTATCCAGATGGTGCCGGTCGCTGAAGTTGGTGCCGTGCACTGGGTCTGCGAGCACAACACGGTTCCGGAACGGTTTGTGCCTTCCAACTGCCGCAACTGACGGGCGGCACTGCTTAAAACCTGGGGTGATCCTGGAATGCGATGCGGGCCATGGTTGTGCGCGCCGTTCATGCGCATGCAATAACGCCTGCCAAATGCTGTCTTAGCGGACGGCCAGCCCGATGCCAATGTCGCAATTGGCAGGTTGAATCAGTCTGTTCCCCGCGGTCGGACCCGCATAGGGCTCGTACTCGTGCGGACGATTTGGCCTGTTCAATGACTCGCGTGTCTGATTACGGCCAGCATGTCTGATTGGGATAAGCCGGTTCAGAATCAAATCCTGACATGGAACGACCTCGCAGGTGGGACGACGCTTATGCAAGCGTGTGGAGCGGCGGCGGAAGCCCTTCAAGGCTTGCGCTGGAGCATCGCGCCCACTTTACCAAGGTCACGAGCGTATCCGCCGGGGCGGCAGTCGGCCAATGCAGCGCAGCGATTGTTCAAGATCCTGGGTCCCGGCCAATGCAGTGCTGACTCTGCGTTCACGACGTGTGTCCGAATCAACCACAGTCCAGTTGAAACGCGGTCAGCGCCCCAGGCTCCAGATGCGGAATGATCAGCACGGGTGAAGCGTTGTTCCGATTGGGCGGCAATAATAGGAAATCATTCAGAAGACGCTTCTCTGCTTGCGTGTCGAGCAGCACGTGGTTCGGCTGGCCGGGCTGCACCAAGTACAGGTGTCCCGGCCACTCACTCACGAGATAGCGCTGATCGGCGAGCTTTGCGATTCCGTCGCCGTCGCCGAGGCCAGAGCCCAGCACGGTAATGTTCTGAGTGCGCCAGTTGATCGCGAGCAATAGACCTTGCATGGTGGTGACCAGCAGCGCATCCGGCAGGGCCAGGAGCCCATTGATGCTGCGCAATTGCGGATCCCGGAGCCATTCGACCACCTTTCCCAAATGCAATCGGCTGATTCGTCCCTTCGCCGAGTCGCTCACCAGGATGGCTCCCGGCATGCTTGATCCAGGAGGCGCCAGCGCGACGTCATTCAGGAACTCCGAGTCGGGGATTTTATGCCGCGCAATGATTCGCGCGTTCTTGGTATCGATCTCCAGCAGTTCGGTCAGGTCAGACACGAACAATCGCTTGCCTTTGAGCGCCATGCCTTTTGGGGCGTTCAACCCGACCAGCCAATCCGCGTCAAGGAGGGTGCCGTCCAAACCGATTCTTGCAATCTGCCCCTTCTGATCGGCCGCATCGGCCTCGCCATCCACCATTGAGACATAGAGAAACGTTCCGTCGCGACTCAATTCGGCACTCTCCGGATGTCGCAAACCAGTCACCTGCCATGTCGGCTGGAGTTTCGGAATCCCAGTCTCGCAGCGTTCTCGGCTGTGGCTCGCGCTCACCGCAAAAAGCAAACAGGCAGCCATGAGCAGCGCGGGTGTCGAAAAGTGTGCCTGCCACAGCTTGCCCATGTACTCGGACTCCGCAATGAAGCGCTATTTCAGATGAGGTCTGGCCGAATGGTGATCTGCCATCCAAACTCTGATCGTGCAACGGTGGTCACGCAAACACAATGTGCTGGAGGTCAAGCGAGTTGCGCCGCATTGCCCATTCGCCAAAAGCAGCAAGGTCTTGCGGCGTAGGCTGAAAACGACTCATGTGAATTCCTCGGCGATCAAACCAATGTGGCAGAGCGAGTCGCTACAGTACTTGCCGCGACGGTTCGCCTTCGCGCCTCGCCTTGCCTGGAACTGCCTACCAGCTCCTTCAAGATTCTTCTGGAACAGGGCGCTCCGAACCGCCTTAGAACCATCCTCACTCGAACACACCTTGGACGAGGTGGGTCGCGTTCAACAGACCGCTCGTCCAAAAGGGCACCAGCTGCGATCGGCACGAACGAGCCCGCTCGACATCAATCTTTCGATGAACGAAGCGATCGCTAGAGGGATCAAATGCTGATGCTGTTTGGGATTCTCGACGGCAACTGGAACGTGTAGGCGTAGGGCCGCGACCGGTTGCGCTGGCGGATTTCCATTTCGATCAATGCCAGCTCATGCTGGAAATCGGCAACGATTTCGCGGATCCGGGGATCGGTGAAGTAGGGAAAAGACAGGTTTTCGTCGTAGTGCCCGAGCTTATCGTATTGGATGCTGCTCAAGAGATACTCGAAGGAGAACCCATAGAGCGCAACATCCAAGGGCGGATACCACGACAGTAGTTCGTCCTCAGACTCCAGTTTCGTCAGTCGGGTCGGCGGTGTTCGATAGATTGTGCCAGCCACGCTAGGTACATGCGACATCAATGGGTACTGGGCGTAGTTTGTGTTGGCGTGTTGCGGCCCAGCGACGTAGATGAGCTGAGCAATCACGTCGATCAGGTAGTCGCGACTCGCAATGCAGTATGGGCGATTTGGGTCGCCCGTCTCCATCAGGCCGTCCATACCTCGGAAATGGGCATAGAGCGGCGACGTCATCTCGTGAATCCAATTCTGCAGTTCGCCATCATCGACCACCGCCACGTCGTCGGCATAGTAGTGCGTAACATAGGCGGCGACGAACCGGCGAATCGCGGCCCACACCAACAGGGTGTCGTCACGGAACGGAAATTTGACCAGCGCGTCCGCATCTACGGCGCGTGCGTGGAACATGCGGTCCGGCCGGTTCTGGTCCCAGTGCCAGGCTAGTCGCGCTTTGGCCACCAGTTGCAGCGTTTCGGCGATCGCCGGTCCGATGCTCGTAGCGACCACGCCGCCTGGCGAGATCAGGTCGCGCCGCGCGTCATAGTTGATGTTGATGTTGAAGCGGAAATGTGGGATCAGCAACTTGTGCAGCGGATGGTTCTCCGAAAGTTGCCGGTGTGTGGCCAGGACGGCCGGCTCCACGGTGAGGTGACATTCTCCCAAGTGCGCGATCGATTCGTGGTGAATGGCGCAAGCGGCGTTAGCGAGGAACTTGGCTACCCGCCACTTCAGGCCATTCCCATCGTTGGCATCGCAACTGTCGTTGGGCGTGAAGATCGGCGAGTGCACCGGATCGTAGTGTTGTGAGCACATCACCGCCACTGGCCGCAGCGCACCGTCGGCGTCCTGAGGGAAGCCGTGTGGCGGCTTCGGATCCCAGTAGAACAGCACCACCGGCGCGACCATGTGCCGCTGGAGGCCGTGGTGCTTGATCGCTTTGAGGCCATCGAACATGTGGTAGTCGCACACAAACAGACGCTTCTCAGATGCGGCCTGTGCCAGGGTCACCGTGGCATCGCCGATGATGCGTTGGAACTGTGCGTCGTTTAGCGGCATCTTATTGAGCAGTTGCGCCAGCGTCTTCGCCTTCAACCGGTCGATGGCGTCGGCTTCGTTCAAGACCACGCCGGTCAGCAAGGTCGTGTTGAAACCAGCCAGTTGCAGGTAAGCGAAAAACCAGTCCTGCTCGCACGGCAGGCCCACCGCGGGCATCCAAGATTGGCGGTCAATCCCAAGCATCAGCGGGGTCGAGAGCTTCTCGTGCAACTTGATATAGTCGTGGGTGCTGGTGGCCTTCAGGTAGTTGCGGCCCTTGTTATGGGCCAGCATTTCGTACAGGGCCGATTTCAAATGGGCTGTGGGGCCCTCGGTCTTGGCCTGCTCCTGCACTTTGACAAAGCCGATGACCATTTTGCGGATGTCATCGGGGATGTTGAATAGGCTGTCAGAAGCGGTCTCCACCATCCCTGGGATATCGGACGTGAGCTTGGTGATATCGCGTAGGAAATCCAGCAAACCGCTTTCGTTCTTTAGCAGCTTGCCGATTTCCTTGAACTCCCCGAGCCTGGCGTTGGTGACGTTGTCGGTGAGCTGCCGCTCAAGCGCCGTATGGAGAATGTGACGGAAGTTATGCCAAACGCGTTCTTGCGCGGCCTCCACGAGGCCACCGTAGCGGGCGTCATAGATCTCTGCGGGAGGCAGGTCGGCTGACACCGGAACGTTCTCCAGCGATGGATAGGTTCGCGTGTAGTTGTACTGCAGGCGCTTGAGCGACAGCGCGAACTCACGGCGCTCGCGTTCGTCGGCGTCGACATGCTGGGGCAAACGAATATTCGCCTCCGGCTTGAGCGGCTTCGTGGCCAAGAAATCGTCGCCATAGGGCGAACTGTTGCGAAACGACTCGGCTAGGTT
Organism: Ahniella affigens; assembly: GCF_003015185.1. Lineage (GTDB taxonomy): Bacteria > Pseudomonadota > Gammaproteobacteria > Xanthomonadales > Ahniellaceae > Ahniella > Ahniella affigens. The sequence continues at coordinate 2,738,547 of NZ_CP027860.1, read as the reverse complement.
GGCCATCGTGCTGCATCCTTGCGGTTGGAATTGCTGCGGTTAGGTATGCCGACTTCGACAGAAGTTGGGGGAAAAAGTTTACAAATTGTAGGCTAATTCAATGGAACCGTCGCTTAAGCGGACTTCACCGAATCGGCATCTCGGAGTTGGGCGAGACTATGGATCTGTCTCATCAGTGATTTGCCAACAATCAACCGCTCCATGGGATCGAACCCGATCTTGCGCGGCTTGACGCAGGCTTGGATCAGGCTGCTCGGTGCGGCTGCAATGGGTACACCAAAGACCTGCTGCCACGGAGGCGGTCCAAGTTTGGCAATGGCATGGTTGGGTCGTAGTGTCGTTGCCGTGCGCCGGATTCGACCGATCGCGGCTCAGAAAACGCTCGCGATTCGTTTGCGGACGATGCTGGTATCTGGTGAGATACCGATCCCTGTCTCAAACTTGCGCGATGCCGTTCATGTCGGCATAGAACGATGACGCCACAAATGCCTTGCTTTGCTCGATTCCGTCTCCGCTTGCCGCTGGTGGCTGTGACCCTGTTGACGATATCCAATTGGGCGAGTGCGGGGTTTGATCCTTGCGCAGGTGGCAGTGGCCCAGTGTTTACCGTGACGAATCAGGGCGCTGGTTCCTATGTGGTCAATGGCGTGCTGGACCCCACGCTCACATTGGTGCGGGGGTGTACTTACCCGTTCAATATCACCGCGAATGGCCACCCATTTGTCATCAAAACCATTCGCGAGGCCGGGTCTGACAATGCCTACGATAATGGCATTGTGGGGAATCGCACTGAGATCGGCACGATGACGTGGACGGTTCAGGCAAGCACGCCGAATGTGCTGTACTACGTTTGTGAAATACACACCGCCATGTCAGCACCAATCAACTTCATTGATGCGCCTCCCGAACCGCCTCTGTTTGCGAGCGACTTCGAATAGCGCCCCTTGTCGATTTGATCCTGCGCGCTTGCTCGACCCAATTTCGGTCCAGCGTGTCCGGGCGGGGGATTCTGTTGGTTCTGAAAAGTATTTGGTTCGGGAACACTGAGCCCGGACCCGCGCCGGACTCAGTGTAGGTAGGAGCGTCCAGGATGGCCTGATTTATAGCCTGATTTATACCCTGGCGCGTCCCCGGTGCATTAGGGAGCCTCTGAACAAGTTCAGAGGCGATGCGGGCCATGGATGGCCCGCCCAGAATCAAGCACGCAAGTGCTTGATTCTGGGGCACTGAGTCCGGACACGTGATGGACTCAGTGCGGGTCTGAAAGTCCAGGATGGACTTATTCAGACCCTCCTTAGAAGCGCCAGCCCAGCGTCAGCCGAATGCTGTCGAAGTCGAAGTCATCGTCACTACGACGAAAGTCCGTACCGTTTGGGTTGGTCCGGATGAACGGATTCGTGGCGGGAGCGGGGCCTTGCGCACGAACGCGGTAACTGTCGTCATTCAGCATGGTCATCAGGTACTCAAGACCCACGGTCCAGTTGCCGAAGCGATGCGTGTAGCCGACGCCAAATTGCGTGCCATTTGCCGTGTCGTCGCCGCTATCGACAAACGTGTTCACGAGGTTGCTCGTATCGAAGCGATTGCGAATGTCGGCCCGGGCCAGGCCAGCGGTGCCGTACAGGAGGCCATTGCCTTCCAGCAGGCTGAAGCCCAGACGACCACGAATTGCGAAGAGTCCGTCAACATTACGAATCATCGTGTAGCGCGCGGGTGTCGTGCTGAAAGCGGACACTGCGTCGCGAACGTCGGGTCGGGCATACTCAAAAACGGCCCCGTAAACCCAATCACCTGACTGCCAGTCGTAGCCACCGCGGATCGCCCATTCCTGGTCGGTCACGTTTCCGGCGCAGCCGCCTGCGGGAGTGCGGTCTCTGGCGATCCCGTCGCAGAATCCAGGTGAAAATGCGTCAGCGCCAGCCGCCGTCGTGACGGTGTCGGCATATGCCCCGTTCAAGTCGGTATCGAATTCAAAACGATCCTGATTGTCGTCCAGCCCGCCGTTTTGACCAGCGGCGAATTCTGCGTAGAAGCCCGACCAGTCATCGGCGATGGCGACTGAACTCATCAGGCCCAGGGTCAGGGCGATACAAAGCTTGGTAGTGCGCATGTTGGTCTCCGTTGCAATTTGTGCGTAAGAGACTAAATTTGAAACAATCAACGCGATGCATCGATCTTGCGAGTTATGAATTCACCAAAGTCAAAGAAAAGTTGAGGCGTCGAGATTCCAGATATTCAGATGTCGATTGAGCGTTCGCGAGGCCTGGCACCAAATAAGCCCGGAGTCGATTCCTGCCATCGACGGCTTGCATCGCCGCTGAACTTGTTCAGCGGTTACTGGGTGGCGCCACGGGACGAGTCTTGGCCAGTCCAGGATGGCCTAATCAGGCCTCGCCCAACCGTGCCCGATGGCGGTATCGGTCATCATTTCAAACCACTCAGGTCGGCCTCGCGAACATCAATATTGCCGCGGACGATCTGAGCCGCGAGCAACTCGTTGACGGGCGCGAGGACACTGAAGTGACTATGGCCGTCGAGTCGGAAAAAATGGATATTCGGGTTCTTGTTGCTGGTCGCCATGATTTCGATCGCGCCGTCCCAGTTTCCCTGTTCGCTGCCCTCAAAGACGTAGAGCGGTCGGCGCACATCAGCGAGCCACTCGTAGGGTGAGCGCAGCGCCAATTCACGATCATCCTTCAGATCGGCAAAGACAAAGTCACCGCCATATTGGTTGGCCCAGGCGGCGGGTCCGAATGCGAAAACGGCGCGATAGCGATCAGTCGATTCGGCGACCAGCATCGCCAGCGTGCCGCCGGTACTGTGCCCGCCCAGATAGATCTGTTGGGTGTCGACATAGGGCAAGCTCGCCAAATAATCGGTTGCCGCGAGAATGTCGTCGGCTTCACCCAGGAACCCCTCGCGTTGCCCGGGGTTGTCGTTACCGCCGCGTTGCGACGGGAACATCATGATGATTCCAGCCTTTCGATAGGCGGCGGCGGATTGATCATTGCTGCGCGATTGCGGTGACCAGATATCGCCGATGGACTGCGTTTCGCCGCCGGTAATCCAAACGATTGCGGGATGCCGCAAACCGTCCCCGGGATTCTTGCTGAGATACGCGGCGAGCTTGCCGACTGGGGCGTCATACCGAATCAGATCAAAGTCGGAACCACTCGGGTCATCGGCAGCGCCAAACGCAGGCTCTGTCCGGACGATGTTTGTCTTGAACGACTGTCGTGCGTCGCGCAGCGGAAATTCAGCGCGATTCGGAGCCGACGACGTACTGCACGCAACGATCGAGAACAGCAGGACCAGGATTGAGGTTTGGCGCAGGCGCATCAGATGAATTGGCTCAGAGGAAATGACGCAAAATTGTCGCAGTCGGCCGAACGGATGCGCAAGCGGCGCGTAGTGTCGCCGAGGCACGGTGGGTGCCGCCTGGGTGATGCCCCGGAGAGCACGGTGCTTGGCCAGATCGCTCAATCGCAAGTGCGCCAAATGGCTAACGTGTCTTGCCGAATGCCGCTGCGTCGTTGCCTTGACAAGGGCGGTGCAAAGCGCTAGTTCTGCACCCGCATACTTGGGAGGGCCACCCCTTTTGAATTCGACCATGTCTCGCTGTCTGGCTTGACTACGTGTTGGCGTTGATGCTCGCGACAATGAACGCCCGCCGGCAGCCGAAGCCGCACCATGAAGGCGGGCGGATCAAACATTGCCCGGTTGCGGGCATGGTCCGCACGAACCTGCTGAGGTGTTGCCGGAAAGTTGGCCATGAGTGACGAATTCTTGAGTAGGGTAAGCGTCCTGAGTACGAATGACTTCCCATTGATCTGGAGGAAAGGACCTTGAGGGCACAACACTCCGACGCTCAAGCCACGCACGCTTTGTTTCTTGCCATCTCGTCGCGCCTCACGGGTTTCGACAGGGTCGAACTGGAGGGGACCGGGATGACTCAGACCTATTTCGATACGCTGTCGCGCGAAACCGCACCAGATGTCCTCAATTGGTTCTTCGCCGAGTCTTCGGCCATTCTTGCGTTACGGGATGAGTCTGCCATTGATCAAGCAATCCGCGCCCGGCTGATGCCTGACTCGTCCTACGATGGCACGGCGAAAGCCATCATTCTGATGTGGTACACCGGCGAGTGGTACACCAACATCGGCGACCCGACCGCCATGATATCGACGCAGATTGATGGCCCGTCTTACGTGCAAGGGCTGATGTGGACGGCGGCCGACGCCCATCCTCCGGGTGCAAAACAGCCCGGATTCGGGTCCTGGGCCGAGCCGCCGATTCAGATTCCCATTTGACTTGTTCCGCCCAGGCAACATTCATAAAGGCGCCTGAACGGGCGCACCGGTGACGGCGTTGCCGACTGCCATGACGCGAATGGAAGGTTACGATGAACCAGGAATACGATGTTGTCGTTGTCGGGTCGGGCATTGCAGGATGCGTGCTGACCAAGATCCTGACCCAGGCCGGCAAGCGGGTACTGTTGATGGAGGCGGGTCTCGAAGCGGGTATCGCGCTTGATCCCTCGCGTGCTTATACCAACTACCAGCAGTACCTGCAGGCCTTCTACGAGTCAACGGTCAAGGCCACCAACACCCCTTATCCCAACCTAACCGATGCGGAGTCGCCCGATGTGCTCGACATCAAGGCGGTAACGCCTTACGACACCGGCTACCTGGTGCAGTTGGGGCCGCTGCCGTTCGCGAGTGATTGTCTGCGCGCCCCAGGTGGCACCACGTTGCACTGGTTAGGCAATGTGCCGCGAATGCTGCCTAATGATTTTCGAATGCAGACGCTCTATGGCCAGGGCGTGGATTGGCCGATCCGATACGAGGATCTCGTGCCGTACTACGAAATGGCCGAGAACGAGATCGGTGTTTCGGGCGACGTCAGTGCGCAAGTCGGGCCGGACATGGGGCCACAAAACTATGGTCCCGGCTACGTGTTTCCGATGTACAAGATTCCGCAGAGCTACCAGGACCACGTCTGGATGCAGCACAGCCAGAACCTCCCGGTGCAGCTTGACGGCGAGACGTACACGGTCACCTGCGTCAGCATGCCGCAAGGGCGCAACTCAATCCCCAACCCCGAGTATCCCTATGGCACGACCGTGTGGAACGCCAGCACGCAGAAGCTGGAACTCACCATCAGCGACGCGACCTATCAAGTATTCGGTTCCATCTGGAACCCCTACACGGGCGAGCGCTGCGAGGGCAACTCGAGCTGCGTCCCGATTTGCCCGGTACAAGCCAAATACAACGCACTCAAGACACTGAAAAAAGCCGATCGCAAGCGCTTGGACATCCTCACCCAAGCCGTCGCGTCGACCTTGTTGATTTGCCCGGAAACCCGCCGTATCAACGGTGTGGTGTACAAGTCCTACAAAGAGCCGAACGCGACTGAATACACCACGAATGTCGCGCGCGGAAAGGTCTACATTCTCGCGTGCAGCGCGCTCGAAAACGCCAAGATCCTGCTTGCGTCCAATGCGGCGAATCAAAGCGATCAAGTTGGCCGCAATCTGATGGACCACTTGGTGCTGCTGACCTGGGGATTGTTCCGTGACAAGATCTGGCCCTATCGTGGACCGGGATGCACGACGTACATCCCCACTTTCCGCGATGGCGCGTTTCGCAAGGATTTCGCAGCGTGGATCTCGCCGATCGACAATTGGGGCTGGTCCTGGCCGACGTTTGCGCCGGGCTCGGACGTGAATGCAGCCGTCATTGTGGATGGCATGTTTGGCAAGGCATTGCGGGCGCATCTGAACGAACGGCTCACGCGTCAGGCATTGCTGCACTTTGAATGCGAACAAGCGCCTGATCCAAACAATCGCGTCGTGATTGATCCGAAGTACAAGGATCAGTTGGACAACTATCGTCCGGTCATTCACTACGATGCGTCAGACTATATGCGAAAGTCGTTCAAGGCGGCGAAAGAGGTGTCGGATCAAATTTTTGCCGCCAATGGCATTGCCGACCACACCGAGTACAGCCCGACCGAGCCTGACTATGTGACCTGGCAGGGACGCGGCTACACGTTCCGTGGTGCCGGCCATATCGTGGGGACGCATCGGATGGGCAATTCGCCTGACGACTCGGTTGTGGATGCCAACGGCCGGACCTGGGACCACCCGAATCTGTATCTCGCCGGTTGCGGCAACATGCCGACGCTTGGCACCTCGAACCCGACGCTCACGATGACCGCGCTCGCCTTCAAGACGGCCGAGGCCGTGCTGCAGCAGTTGGAGCAATGACTACCATGAATGCCGAACAAGATACCCAATCGCCAGGTTCTGAAGCCGCGCCGGCCAGCCCGTCACTCTTCCAGAAGGTCCGCGGCGGGCGTCGTCGCCAGATGCTCACCTATGAGGAGGTCCCGGGGGTCGCCGATTCGGCCAAGTCCTTGCTCAAGACGGCGCATCATGAACTGTCGCTTGAGCAGGTGCGTCGGCATTTGCAGACGGCCATCGAGATCGAGCACGCCACCATCCCAACCTACCTGTGCGCGCTGTATTCCATTCACGACGGTACCAACACGTTTGCGGTGCAGAACATTCAGGGCGTGGTGATGGAGGAGATGCTGCACATGCTGCTCGCCTGCAATATTCTGAATGCGATTGGCGGGCATCCAGCGATCGATCACCCGAAATTCATTCCTGAGTATCCAACGTACTTGCCGCACTCCGCCGATTTGTTTCTCGTCCCGTTGCAGAAGTTCAGCCGCGACACGATTCAAGTCTTTCTGGATATCGAAAAGCCGGCGCATCGACCGGCGCCGCCGCAGCCCAATCACTGGGACACGATCGGTCAGTTCTACAAATCGATCAAGTTTGCGTTGATTCATTTGGAGCGCACCACGCCTGGCGGCATTTTCCACGGTGATCCGGCGCGGCAAATGCAGCCACACCACTACTACGGTGGTGGCGGCAAGCTTGTGCCCATCCACAATCTTGATGACGCCGTACTGGCGATCGATGAGATCGTCGGGCAGGGCGAGGGCGTTAATGGCACGATTATCGATTCCGACAGCGTTCTGTTTGGTGAGGACGTCGAATACGCGCACTATTTCCGATTCAACGAGATCATGTCGGAGCGGCGATATCGGCCGACCGACAAGGCGAATGCACCCCCTAGCGGACCGCCCGTCGCGGTGGACTGGAATGCCGTCTACGCCATGCGGCCCAACCCGAAGATGGCAGACTATCCGGAGGGGTCGGAACTCTACGCGAAAACGCTCGGATTCAACCGGACGTATATGGCCTTGCTGACATCCATCCACAATGCGGTCAACGGCGATCCGCCTGAATTGATGAAAGCGGTGCCGTTGATGTACGACCTGAAGTATCAGGCGTTGGAGTTGATGGTGACGCCCTGGAAAGAGGGCATGACCGCCGGGCCGAGCTTCGAGTACGTGCCGCCCGCCATGCGCTGAGCCCGGTCGATTTGGCGTTCGTTGACGTTGTTACTGCATTGCATGCACTGGAGCTAATCATGTCGATTGCGATCGCCCGCGAAGGGCGCGTTCGGGTATGGGTTCGGGGCGCTTGCGCACTGATGCTGTGTGGCGTTTTTCTGAGTGCCTCGGTATGGGCTGCAACACCGCCGCTCAATGCGAACGCCTGGAACATCGTGATCGTGCCGAGCTTCGAACCAAATCCCGACACCAATACATTGTCGGTAACCGGGTTCAACCACGCGCTGCAGTTTGCACAGTTGTTGAACCTCCTCACGGCCGGCAAGACCGCACAGGTTCGCCAGATCATGGCGTTTTCGGCCAAGGCAACACCGACCGACATCACGCCGTTGCAGAGCATCCAGCCCTACGCCGTGCTGAACAATCGAGCGGTGTCGCAACTGATCGTCGATCCAGGGGATCTTGCGACTTATAACTCGCCGAGTTACAACCTCGCCGCCATTCTGGCCGATCAGGCGCCCGGCCATTACATTGTCGCGATGCCTGCCACGATGATCAATGAAGCGGTTACACCCTTGCTCGACGCCGGTACCCGCTTTGCGGGCATTCCCGCTGGCGACTTCGGGCAGTACGTGGTGCTGAGTCGCGAGAACAATCGGACGACTGCCACGATGTATGACGATGACATTACGCCCGCAGCGCACTATCCTGATGTCGCGTTGGCGCCAGAACGCGACACGACGTGCCCGCAAACCAGCACACGCTTTACGGTGCCAAAGCCGAAGTCGCCGCGCTTTCTGCTGAATGCCAACCAGACTGTGCATTTGATTCGGCATGTCGAGGCGCATCCGAACAGTGATTTCGAGAACGGCAACTTTGTCTGTCAGGGTGCGTGGCGAGCGATTGGTGCAAATGGCATTCTCAACCGCCTGATGGGTGGACCGCCCGACCAGATTTTCACGACCAATCCGAACGATCTGATCGATTGCGATGGCAGCTGCTCCTATATTCGACCGACACTGACCATTGCGCCGTACGCGGTTGCGCACGGCATGCCGCTGGCGCTAGCTGCGTTCCAGTGGGATGACCCGGACACGCTTGCGGCCGCGCTGTTCACGCAGAACACGCCGTACTCCGACCCGCATTTCAACGGCACCCGCACACTGGTGGCGTGGGAGCACGGCAACATCGTCAAGGCGATCAAGTATCTGATTGGTGGCATCTACCAAGCGCCTGAAACGGTTGCAAAGATCCCGGATTGGTCGTTTACCGACTACGATAGTGTTTGGGTCATCAAGACCGATGCGAAGGGGAATCTGACCTTCAGCAATGACTGCGAGCATGTGGACACGGCGGCGTTGCCTAGCACGTGTCCAGCATTTCCGAGCGGCATTCGAAGTCCATAGTCTCGTGGTCCGGTTCAGTGGCTTCTTGGCTCGAAGCGTTTCGAGCGTGCCGCCAAACGCTTCACATCACACGGCACGCGGCGCAGTCTTGGCTATCAGAATTGACTAGTAGCGGCCGTGGTTGGGGCCAATGAATCATTGATCCTGATTGGGTTGCGCCTGCTGACGGAGCCATTGGATCCGCTGCCCGATTCGCAAAGTGCCAAGCGGCAGGATCACGTTGTGCCCGCGCTCGGTCAGCCAGGTCACTAGTCCTTCTGCGTAATGGGTGCTGGCAAGCACGATAACCTCGGAGGCCAGCGGGAGCGTCGCGCGCGATTGTTCGATCATCTCATCGACCCAAGTCTGTCGCTCAGATCGGGTCAACGTGTTCAACGGTCGTTCGTATGGTGCGACCACTTGGTCGGGATGAAGGAGGCCGTACGCGGCCGATAGAATGTACCAATCATCAGCGAATCGCTCCGCAAATCGTCGCGACGCGCGGAACAGTGCCGAGGTGTACAGGTCTTTTGCGGCGATGGGTTGGGTGTGCTGGGATTTGGCACAGGATACGAGTGCGATCTTAGTCATATTGGATTCCGTCCGTTGGAATGAAGCAGGCTGCGCAACGGGCGGGCGTACCGTCGCTGGCAGAATGCCGTCGATGCTGCCGCGGACTGACACCGAGTCGCCATCCGCATGCTTGCGCGACGCGATTGGGCCCTGGCCATCCTTGGCAGGTGGGAAGCCATGATGCATGGTTCGCGCGCACGGCGCATGGGAGAATTTCTGAAATTGGACTCAGAAATTTCTGAGCGGCATCGCAGCGGTGCGGTGGCGCAGGCATGCAGTGGCGCAGGCATACAGTGGCACAGGCATACAGTGGCACAGGCATACAGTGGCGCGGCGCCGGCAATGCCGTGCACGCGCCTTCGATCGGAGTCCGGCTGCGGTGGTACGGCCGTCCCAGCTCGCCAGCGACAGAATGCAATCGATCCGCGCCGTCCTGTTGCCGGGGAAAGGCTCCGGCGCAGCGCCCAAGGGCGCGCGCCGGGTCTTGCTTCAGTTGTCGATCCGCTTGGTTGCCGCCGTTCGGACGTTTTCTTCAGACCCAATCTGCCATTCGCCAAATGCATTGACGTAGAAGTTCAGAATCCGAACCCAACCTTCCTCCACTTCCGTCGCAGCGCGATAGAGTGTCCGAACGTTGTAGGTGGCCTTTACCGGATAGACGATCGTGCCTTCACTGGCGTTGCCCCGGTCTTGGGCGTAGCTCCAGTCTCGCGAACGACCGATTTGCACATTTAGAACGTCGACTTTCACGGCACCTTCCTGTCCGGCCGGAACCGCTTTCTCGCCCTTGGCGCAGCGGATCACCAATGCCACGACGTCCCGATCTGGTTCATCACCGTTTTCCACGGCGTCTTGTTGCACCGGACAATTCAGAAAGTCCAAAGCGGGAGTCGCTGCAGTGGCATTGCGGCCGATAACTTGGCCGGTTGCCGCTGGCCGGGCGGCTGGTTGGACACGCGTTGGCGCGGGCTGATTTGGTAACGCCGCGGGCGCGGGAGCGGCCCGAATCTCCCGAATGTGCTCGACACGACAGGGATATTCGACCTTGTTGGAATCGGCACGGACGCGATACCAGCTGCCGTCGGGCTGATCGCCCGGTTGGAAAGGCTCAACTGTTCCCGCTTCAAAGTACTTCTCATGTTGTGGCGCCAATGACCCGACGAAATTGCATTCGACGCGATCGCCCGGTTGGTAGGTTTGGTTGGCAGCAACGTCCGTCGCCGCAATGAGGAGCAGCGATCGCAATGCGAACCTGGTAACACTTGCCCGATGCCGGGCTTCTTGACTGACCATGCTTTGAAATCCCCTGAGTTGTCGACACGTCCGATCACTCGAACGCAGCTTCCCGCAAATTGCTCGAACCAATTTCGCGCCGATCGAACTTAGACTGCGTTGCTCGTCGTCGTAGATACCAATGCATCTCCTTCTTCCACGTTGCTTCGACTCGAAAGGTTGAATAGGTTCTACACGGTATTCACGGCACGCGACACTAGCCTAGCGGAACTGCGGCGCAGGTCGCCATGATTCGATGGGTCCGATCACCACGCTGCAACCGCCATGCCGCGGACGTCACTGCAGCAAGGGAATCTCCCTTGGCAAAACAAATGCAAAGGGAGCCTCTGAATAAGTTCAGAGGCGACGCAGGCCATGGATGGCCTGCCCAGAATCAAGCGCGCAAGTGCTTGATTCTGGAGCACCGAGTCCGGACATGTGCCGGACTCGGTGTGGGTCTGAAAGTCCAGGATGGACTTGTTCAGACCCTCCAAAGCAGCGTTGGTAAGAAGGTCCTGGCGGCGCTCAACGCCTCTTCAAGTAATGAGGCCGAGACTGCAGGGAACATGCGTTTACGAAACCGTCACGGGTCGTTGTCGACGTTACCCCGGACAGGAAGTTGACGATGCATGGGATTTTGAAGCTGGCGGGTTGCTCGTGGGCGACGCAGCCGGGGTGATTCCGTGGGCCAAACATCGCCTGTCGGCACACTTGGGACGGACTGGCTTTCCTGCAGCAACTTTCCTGATTCGCAGATGGCCTGCGCACCATTGCGTGATCGATTGGTCCCCTTTTTGCCGAGTCGGTTACTCAATACGACTCTGAATGGTTTCAGAGTCGTCGCGGGCCAAGGATGGTCCGTCCCGAATCAGTTGCGCATTTGATTGGTTCGGCGGGAGTGAGTCCGGACCCCGGCCTTAGTCGGGGGCAGGCGATGCACCTGACTCACGCGTTGAGCAACGCCCAGGACGGGCGATGTTCAACAACCTGATAACTGTTTCGAATCGGAGTGTCAGACTATGTCTAAGCAATTTCAAATACACGTTGTCCAAAGTTTGCTCGTTTCATGCTCGCTGGCCTTTGTAGTGGATGTCGCTGCAAGGACGTCCCCAGATGCTGACCTGTCATTGGCCAAATACTTGCCCCCGGCGCAGGTGCTCAACGCGAAAGACGGGTCAGCCGTGTTTTTCCTGAGCCCGGGCCAAGCCCATGAGTACTTGGTCGTTGATGTCCCAGCCAACCAATCCTCGTTAACGGTGACAGCGACCGGCCTCGGCGGCGACGTGGACTTGTACGTGTCACGAGTCGTGCCTAACGCTGCGGTGTCGCAGATTCCCAAAGCACCGGCGCGCGAACAGCAGCCGTTTGCGGCAGCGACTGCCGCTGCTTCAGAAGTTCTCGTGTTGGATCGCAGTGCCTTGACGGCAGGTCAGTACCACATCACACCGGTCAATCGAGGTGCAATGTCGTCGTCGGTAACCATCCAGGTCCGCGGCACCGAAGCGGCTACCATCAATCAGCCAATCACCAACGGGTACTACAATCCATCGCGCGATGGGCATGGTGTGTACCTTGCGACGACGCCCACGGTGTGGGCATTGGCCTGGTACACGTTCGATGCCGCTGGCGATCCCGTTTGGTACACCGGCGAAAGCGCAGCAGCTCGGCCAAGTGACGGCACCTGGACAACGTCGCTCGTCAAGACGACTGCGAGTGGCGCGACGCTGGCACGGCAGGTAGTTGGGCAGGCCATCCTGACTTTTGATGGCAGCGGCGGTTTTCGATATTCCTGGTCACTCAACGGCGTGTCTGGAAGCGAGCCGCTGACACCGGTCGGCACGCCGCGATGCGCTTCGGGCGTTTGGTCGACGGGTGGCGTCTGGATTCCCTCAGCGGAAGCGGGTTGGGGCAGTTCGCTGCTCAATTTTGCCGGCGAGACTGAGGCTGAGATTGTGTACGCGTTCGATTCGAGCGGTGAGCCGCGATGGGCCATCGGACAAGCCTTGTTCGGCATCAACCTGTTCAAAGAGACCTACCAGATTTCGGGCTTTTGTCCGTCTTGTGCTGCGGTGCCGACGTCCCGGGTTTCGATCGGGTCAACCACCCGATATCTGAATGGCATGGATGAGGCCAAATTCAGCTCCAGCTTTCAGTGGACCGGCAACTTGAGCGGACAATGGCATCGCAACCAAGTCCAATGGGTCAAGCTCACGCCACGACTGGCTTGTCCGTAACACCGCCCTAATCCTACTTGGGGGCGCGCATGCGGGGCCGGCGGGATAACCTGCCGGCACCCGGTCAGCGCGGGCTGGAATCAGCAGGGTGTCGATTTCGGTGGGGTGGCGGTGAGCGGCTCGATCTCCCGTGGTGCAATCGCTTGGATCCAATGTCCGGCAAGCAACTTTCGACGGATTGCATCGCTGCGTCGCTCCGCTACGATTCTGGGTACATCCGGGAGTTGCCATGACTGATCGCCGTGCCAAGGGCCTTGCCCTGATTCTGTCTGTGTTCGCCATGCCTGTCATGGCACAAGCGACGCTGCCCATTCTGGCAACCCGCGGCATACAAGGGGACAGCACCGGAATGTCGACGGTGACGGGTCCGCGGCAGTCCGTCTCAGCGGATGGGCGCTATGTTGTCATGGAAACGCAGGCGCTGAACTTGGCGGCAGGCGTCATGGATCGCAACATGACCACGGACGTATACCTGCTGGATCGCAATACGCAGACTGCCCAACTGGTGAGCCGGAAACTGGATCAGCCGGGCGTTACCGCGTCGGGGCAGTCTTTTGGCAACACCATGACGCCGGATGGTCGCTGGGTGCTGTTTAGGTCGTCAGCGCCCGATGTGGTGCCAGGCGTCACCGATGGCAATGGAACCGCCGATGTATTTTTGTTTGATCGCACAACGGGAAGCTCTGTGCTGGTGTCGCGTTCGCATGATGCGGCCAACCAAGCCGCGAACGGTGCCTCGTTTGGCACGGGTATCAGCGATGACGGTCGCTACGTGCTCTTCGAGTCGACCGCGACCAACATCGCGCCTGTGAGTGACTTCAACAATACCAATGATCTATTTCTGTTCGACCGAGTCACGGCCGGCGTGACGTTGATTACGACCTACTCAACGTTTCCAGGCTCTGCCGCGCCGGGGCAGGTCCAGAGTAGTCGACTGAGCAGTGATGGGACCACGGTGCTGTTTGTCACGACTGCGACGGCTACCGATCTGATAACCGGCGCAACCGATGGCAATGGAAGCGCCGACCTGTTCCTGTGGTCGCAAACGACTGGGTTGTCGACACTCGTGTCGCGATCCGAGGCTGCGGCCAATGCCGTGGCGAATGGTGCGGTGCTCTCCGCGGTGCTGTCGGCAGACGGCAACTGGGTGGGCTACAGCACGATGGCCACTAATGTTGTGACGGGCGTGACCGACACAAACGCGACCACTGATGTCTATCGCTGGTCGCGGGGCAGTGGTAGCACGGAACTGGTGTCAGCCACGGCAAGTAGCGCCAACATCGCTGCCAACGGCGGGTCCACCGTGTTACATATCAGCGGGGATGGCAACTGGACATCGTATACATCGCAGGCCACCGACGTTGTGAGTGGCCAAGTGGATACTAACAATACTGCCGACCTGTTTGTGCGGGATCAGAGCGGTGGAATCAACCGTCTCGTTTCGCGTGCGGGTGATGTGGCGACGAACACGCCCAATCTGACGAGTTCACTGATCGACGTGAGCAACGACGGACGCTACACCCTGTTTTTCAGCCAGTCCGCGCAGATTGGCGCCGGCATCACGGATGGCAACGGCTTGGGTTCAGACGTCTTTGTGTTCGACCGAGTCACCGAGGCAACCCGGTTGGTGTCGCATCAAGCCAGCAACGCGCTGGCAACACCCACCGACAACCCAAGCTCGTTCGCAGGTGCCATCACTGATGATGGCCGCTTCGTTGCGTTCTACTCCAATTCAGTGCAGCTCGTCAGCAATACCGTCGACTACAACAAGCAGAACGATGCGTTTCTGAAAGACTTTCAGTCGGGTGCCTTGACGCTGTTATCGCGGAGTGCAGCCAGTGCGATCAATACACTCAATGGCGACACCGAGTTTACCGGCTTGAGCGATGATGGCCGCTGGCTGCTTTACCGCACGATTGCGAACAACGTGACCGGCAGTGTCGATAGTGGCAACGGAATCGACTTCTTTCTGTTCGATCGCGACACGCGCGCGACGCGATTGGTCAGCCGACGCCTAGGCAGTGCCAGCGAGACCAGCAACAACAGCGGCGCCGGCGCGATTTCTGGAAACGGACGCTTCGTGGCCTACGGCACCGCATCGGCCGAGGTGCTTGCCGGGGTGACCGACACGAATGCCGCATTCGATGTGTTTCTGTTTGACCGAGAAACCAATACCACGCAACTCGCCACCACCGCGGCCGGTCAGAGCATGACTTCGGCGAACAGCCACGCCACAGCCTGCGCGCTGAGTGCCGACGGCAACAAATTGTTGTATCACAGCCTTTCGACCAATGTGGTGGCAGGCGTGACGGATTCCAACAACCAGGAAGACGTATTCGTCTTTGATCGGTCAACTGGCAATACGCAACTTGTTTCGCGTGCGGCAGGCAATGCGTCGCTCACGGCCAACGACGAGTCATTTTGCCAGGCGATCAGCGCCGATGGTCGCTGGGTTGTGTTTTCGTCCAAGTCGACGGATCTCGTCGCTGGCATCAATGATGCCAACTTTGGTGCGGATCTGTTCTTGTTTGACACGCAATCCGGCAATACGAGTTTGGTGTCTCGTGCCGGGTCGGGGACCGACACTGGGTCTGGCAGTTTCACCTTCACCAGCATGGATGCAACCGGCGAATCGATCGTCTTTGCCTCCAACGCCGATGACTTGATCAGCGGTGGTGTTGATTCCAATTTTCAGAGCGACGTGTTTCTGTATCGTCGCTCCAGCAACGCCGTGAGCCTCGTGAGTCATGCCGCGGGTTCGCCGCTCAACGCCGCAAATAGTGGGTCGACGCTGGGTCTGGTATCGGCCGATGGTCGCTTCGTTGGCTTCAGTTCGACTGGGTCGAATCTGGATGGCGCCATTACGGATGCGAACGGCTTGTTCGATGCCATCCTGTTCGATACGCAAACGGGCCTCAACATACTGATTTCGGTCTCGCAATCGAATCCTGCGCAAGCGGGAAACGGCGCCTCCAATGTGACCGCGATCAACGCCGACGGTTCGGTGCTTGGTGTGACCAGTCAGGCCACCAATTTGGCGCAGAGCCAGGATTCGAACGGTGGGTCGGATGCATTTCAGTACCTGAGTGGTTCCCGCATCATGAAGCTCGCTTCCCGGCGCGCCGGCACCAGCAACCAGCAGGCACCGTTCAGTGGTACGTCGTTCCTGCAAAAGCTGAGCGCGGACGGCAGTACTTCGGCCATCTATAGCTTAAGCGCCGAGTTGTCGAACGAGATTCAGGACGGCAATTCGCTCCGCGACTATTATCTGAGTACGGACACCTTTTTCTTGTTTGCCGACGGGCTGGAGTAGCGTGGTAACCCTTGCATGCTGGATTTTCGGTTGATGGCACCGGCTATTGGCGGTTTGGCTATCTTGGTTCGAATTTGATCCGAAAGATGAGTTCGGCGTTGGTCTCGAATGCGCCGAGGCCGCAAATTCGAGCTTTCCGGTGCCCGCGCAATCGGTTGGGCTGGTGCCGGCGCGTCAATCGGTCGGCAAACACGTCGGTGCTCGCGCTGAATCTGAGGCAATGTGACAACTGCCATGCGTGAATAGCCTGTGCGTCACTTGTTCCGCGCCGGCCGAGGTCCCAGGATTGGCGTCGTTCTGAGCCCACCCGCCACCTTTGTCACCACCATCGTCATCACCTGAACCTCGGGGAGAGGAGTACGCCATGAGTCATCTGATCAATATTTTTGTTGAGCCGGGCAAGGTTTTTGCTGAGCTGAAAGAGAAGCCGACGTTCCTGCTGCCCTTGTTGTTGATGATGGCCCTTACTGCGGCGATGACCTTGCTTTATTTCAACAAGGTCGATGGCGAATGGCTCACGAACCACCAGCTCACGATGAGTGGATCTGAGATGTCGGCAGCTGAAATTGAACAAGCGAAGAAGGTGATGCCTTCGGCCAAGGTCATGGGCATCGTAGGCGCGATTTTCGCACCGATTTTCATTGTGATCGTGACACTGGTCATGGGGCTCTATTACCTGGCAGCGGGCAAAATCACCGGTACGGCGGTGTCGTTCAAACAGGCGCTGAGTCTGGTGACCTGGTCGGGTGTACCGGCCTTGCTGAGCCTTGTGGTCGCCATTGTTGGAATCTTCATGATGGCGCCCCAATCGACGCTGGAGTCGCTGATGCTGACCAATGTCGACCCGCTGATTGTGCAGCTGCCCTACGATCACGCTTGGAGCAGCTTTGCCAAGAACTTCAATCTGCTGTCCCTGTGGAGTGTTGCCCTGGTCGCCATTGGCTGGCGCAATTGGGGCCGGACCGGCTGGGGCCAGGCCCTCACGGTCGCGCTGATTCCGACCTTAGTCATCTTTGGCGGCATGGCTGCCTGGGCCCTGATGAAGTCTTGAAACACCCCTTTCTGCAAGAGCGTTTCGCATGAATTCCAATAGAAAATGGCTTGTCCTGGTCGCCGTGTTGCTGGTGGTGGTCGTTCCGATCACCATCAAGAAGTTCCGCGGCGAAAAGGGCACTGAAGTCAAAGTGCTCACTGTCAGCCAACAAGACATTCGGCCGACCATCCTGGCTTCGGGCACGCTGGCGTATCGCACCGAAGTCAATCTGACTTCGGAGCTGATCGCCAAAGTCAAGTCGATTGCTGTCAAAGAGGGCGACGCAGTCGCCGAAGGCCAACTGTTGCTGTCGCTTGATCCAGAGACGTATCTCAATGGGATCGAGCGGGAAGAGGCGAGTCGCCGTCAGAGCCTGATTCGAATCGAACGCCAACGCGTGGCCCTGGCGCTGCGCGAAAAGCAGTTCGAGCGCAGCAACAAGCTGATTGCGGCGCGAATGATCGATCAGAGCCGCTTCGACGAAGACCGCAACCAGCTGGAGCTCGCAAGAGTGGAGCTGAAGAGCAGCGAGGAAGATCTGCGGCGGGCCGAAGCGGTGCTGAAGGAAGCGCGCGAGCAGTTGGAAAAGACGGACATTCTCGCCCCGATTACCGGCACGATCGTGGCGTTGCCCATCAAAGTTGGTGAAACGGCGATTCCGTCGACGATGGCACTTGCCGGTGCGCAACTTATGAAGATTGCCGACACGTCAGCGATCCAGGCTGAGCTTAAGGTGGACGAGGCAGACATCGCCAATATTGCAATCGGGCAACAAGCCGACGTCTATGCGGCCGCTTACCCCGATCGCGCGATCAAGGGTCGGGTCGAGCAAATTGCGCTGGCGCCTACCGTCGAGCTGCAAGGGCGGGCTTACAAAGTCACGGTGTTGTTGGAGCCGCCAGCCGATGTTCAGCTGCGCTCGGGGATGAGTGCCCGCACCGACATTTTCCTGAGTGATGGCAGCAAGCGACTGGCGGTTCCGGTCGAGGCCGTCGTGAGCGAGTCCGGTGAAAACAACGCGGTCACCCAATACGTTTGGGTGTGGCGTGACAGTCTGGCCGAGAAGGTCCTGATCAAAACGGGGATCTCGGACGATCGCTGGGATGAGGTGACTGAGGGCTTGAAAGCGGGCGACCGCATCATTACCGGTCCGGCCAAAGCGCTCAGAGTGCTGAAGCAGGGTGAGCGCCTGAGCGAAATGAGCGATGACGCCAAGCCGGCTGCCAGCAGCGATGACGACGAAGGCGACGCGGAATGATCGAGCTTTCCCGAATCGTCAAACGCTACAAAATGGGCGAGGAGGAGATCCTGGCCTTGGATGGGGTCGATCTGCAGGTGGATCGCAACGAGTATGTTGCGTTGACGGGGCCCTCAGGGTCTGGAAAGTCGACGCTGATGAATCTGATCGGCTGCCTGGATACCCCTTCAGAAGGGCGCTATGTCCTCAACGGACGCGATACGTCCACGATGAACGACAATGAGCTCGCTCAGGTCCGTAATCAGGAAATTGGCTTCGTGTTTCAGAGCTTTCATTTGCTGCCCCGAATGACCGTCTTGCAGAATGTCATGCAGCCGCTGGTGTATCGCGGCACGCCGCGCGCCGAACGCGAGCAGCGCGCGATTCGCGCGCTGCAGCAGGTTGGCTTGGGCGACCGGCTCGGCCACCGACCGAATCAATTGTCGGGTGGCCAGCGTCAGCGTGTCGCCGTGGCCCGTGCGTTGGTGGGCAATCCCTCGATTCTGTTGGCCGATGAACCCACCGGGAATCTGGATTCAAAAACGTCAGCCGAGATCATGGCGCTGTTCGATGCGTTGCACCGACAAGGGCAGACAGTCGTCGTGGTGACGCACGAGCCTGACATTGCGGCGCATTGCCTGCGCACGATTCGGGTTAGCGACGGGAAGATCGTTCAGGACACACGGCGCACCCCAACGATTGAGGCGACAGCATGAACGTGTTCCTCGAAGCATTGCGGGCAGCACTGACCAGCCTGATGGCGCACCGGTTGCGCAGTTTCCTGACGACACTTGGTATTTTGATTGGGACCGCGTCGGTCATTGCGGTGGTGTCGCTGGTGCAAGGTTTTTCTGAGTCGATTAAGGCGCAGTTTGCTGACATTGGCGGTGGCACGCTGACCTTGCGTGCTGAGAACAACAACGAGAACTTCCGCACTGGCAAGATCAACAACATTCGGTTCAAGGATGTGGAGGCACTGCGTCACCGCGTGCCGGGCGTAGGTGCGGTCGCGCCAATGATGCAAGTTCAGGCGACCGGTGCAAGTTATAAGGGCCGCACCGCCACGCCCGATGTGTTTGCGACGACGGCCGAGTTCCAAGTCGTGCGGGCGCGTTATCCGGAGTTCGGGCGATTCATTGTCGAAAGCGACGATCGCGGGCATCGCCGGGTCGCTGTCATTGGCACACAGCTTCGTGACGACCTGAAAATGCCGGACAACCCGGTCGGCGAGTTTCTTACCGTGGGTGGGGAGTGGTTCAAGGTCGTTGGCATGATGGAGAAACGCGGTGAGATCCTGGGCTTCAGCCAGGACAACTACGTGATCATTCCGTTCGATGTCGGCCGCGCCATGATGGGCCACACGCAAGAGCCCTTCATGTCTGTGTCTTTCACCGTGCCAAAGCTGGAAGAAGTGGAAACGGTTCGTGAGCGCGTAAAGCGTGCCATTCGGCAGTCGCGCGATCTGAAACCGGGTCAGGACAACGATTTCAAGGTTGAGGCAGCCGATTCGGTCGTCAAGCAGTTTGGCCAGATCACGACGATGGCGACTGCCGTTCTCGGTGGCATCGTGAGCATCTCGCTGCTGGTGGGCGGAATTGGCATCATGAACATCATGTTGGTGTCAGTCACCGAACGCACCCGCGAGATCGGGATTCTGAAGGCGCTCGGCGCAACCCGGCGCGACATCTTGATCCAGTTCCTGCTCGAAGCCGGGTTACTGGCGCTCTTGGGTGGCGTGATTGGAATTGTGCTCGGCTTTGTGATTGGACAAGGGGTCGCGGCACTGATTCCGAACTTCCCACCGGCATCGGTGCCGTTGTGGGTCGTGATCGCGGCCGCTGGATTCTCGGCGCTCGTTGGGGTGGTGTTTGGCATCATGCCGGCATCGAAGGCAGCTTCGCTGGATCCGATTGAATCGCTGCGATACGAATGATACGAAGCCGACAGGGCGTGGCGGAATGGTCGTGCCGGTCGGTCTTGTAATGCGGGTCTGAGTCCGGGGGATGTTCAGACCCAAGTCGAGACCAGCACAAAAGGTCCTCGGGTCGACATGATCCCAAGAGTGATCGATTCGCGCCTGTGCTATATCTGCCGCCAGCTACCAGCGTCGCGTTCCGTCTATTTCTCGAATGTATTCTTCGCACTTCGAGCTATGTGCGGAACGCGGCACGACGTAGCCGTTCACACTACCAATTCATTTTGTTGCTGCCTGCTAATCTCTTGGACTGTTTCAGGCATCACTATTCAACAAAGGAGGGTCTGAATAAGTCCATCCTGGACTTTCAGACCCGCAATGAGTCCGGCGCGTGTCCGGACTCATTGCTCCAGAATCAAGCACTTGCGTGCTCGATTCTGGGCGGGCCCTCCCTGGCCCGCATCGCCTCTGAACTTATTCAGAGGCTCCCAAGCAATGTTGGACAGAATTTGGTCGAGGTGCGTGATGGTTAGTTGGGCGGCAAGGTAGGGGCTCATGGAACAAGAAGACCGTCAGGCAGTGCCGGCATCCAAGCCCCAGAAGCTTGAATCGTCGCCCGCCGTTGCCAGTGCTTACGCGCGTCTGCGGGAGCATCTTGATTTGCTGGTCGCCATTTGTGCATTGTTGACGTCGGTGACATCGATCTGGCTGTCGATCGCCCAGGGTGACGACATGGCGCGGTTGGTCCAGGCACAATCTTGGCCACATATTGGTTTTAGCACCGGTAACGCCGAGTGGAATGCGGCGGCCGCGCGGTGGGATGATCGGCTGGTGCTGGCTATCGAGAACGATGGGGTGGGGCCCGCCCAAATCCGATCAGTCAAGATGCGATTCGATGACTTGCCTATCGAAAATAGCGATGCGCTGCTGGCAGCGTGCTGCGGCTATGAGGCCTCGATGCGCCTTGGCACCAGAGAGCAGCCGCTGGTTACGTCAACGAGCGCAGGTTCGGTCATGCGGGCTGGTCAGAAAATTGAGCTCCTGAACTGGCAGCGACCAGTCCCGGTCAATCAAGCTGAACTAACTGGGCAAGTCGAGGCTGCCGCGAAGGTGTGGCAGGCTCTGGATGCGACCCGTGGCCGAATCCAACTGGAGGTCTGTTACTGCTCGGTATTTGACGAGTGTTGGACCTTGCGGTCCAGTGCCGATACGGTGCCTACCGCAACATGTCCGCATGATCGCGAGGCGTTCTATCAGCAGTAATGCCAGGATGCTGGCACATTGACCCGATCACAGGCCGGTTCAGTAACGCTCGTTGAATGTGGGGTTGGTTCAGTCGCGATTCGCACTGTCTGTCCAACACGCGTGGTCCATCGTATACGTGCCTCACCTATTGGTCGGCTATAGCACTCGCCGGTTACGCCCGCCCCAATTGATCGCGTTGCCACCGGCCGGTCGCGCTCAGGTGGGGCCTGGACCACTTGCAGCTTGTCGAGCGTCACCCCAAAACAAAAGGCCGACAGCGGTCTGCTGACGGCCTTTCTGGTTCAACACACCTATCGGCAGGCGTTGCTTAACGCGAGCGCTTCACCATTGCCAAGAATCCGGCCAGCACGGTTATCGCGGCAAGCAGTGCCAGCGACCATTGGCTGTTTGACGGAACCGAACGCGACACACCGGCAGCGGCGTTCAAGAACACGTTAGCCGATGGGCATGTGATGGAATTCGAAAAGCTGCCTTCGTCGCCCAGTTCGAAGCCGGTGCTGACGAAGTAGTACGTGCGGTTTCCGGTCAAGGCCAAGCCCATGATATCGGAGGTGCCGATCCCGCCATTGCCATCGTCATCGCCCGCGACGAAATTGACGGTCTGGTTCAAGGGGTCAAAGGCATCCTGATAGACGAAGATGTAGCCATCAAACCCTGCCTGGACGGAGCTGATGTCGCAGGTGTCATTGGCGGACAGCGAAAATGGCTGGACGGTATATCGAACTGGTCCGAGGCCCGAGCAACACGTGCCGTCGGCAAACGGCCGCGGCCATTCTGGTCCCCCGGTGTTGTCCGTAACGTAACTGGCGGAATTGCCGCCTCGCACGACTGTCGGCGGTGTGACGCGCTCTTGTGCCTTCAGAGCGACTTCGTCGATCACTGTGGCCTGAGCCAATGTGGACGCCAGTAACAAACTAGCAAAGAGAATCCTGTTTAGCATGTGCGGCCTCGTGGAAGGTAGATGGTTTGATGACAGCGTAACACAAGCTTGGCTCCAACTAGCTTGACACCAGGTTCAATCGGGGCTCGGTGGGTAGCTGGGTGCCAGCCGAGTATTACCGGCTGGCCCCGGCAAACCCAGCGTTTTGGCCGATGGCTTGCCCAATCGTCGAACAAGAAGCGACCGGTCTCGATGTCGATCAGGTTTGGTGCGGCAAGGGCGCGATGGTGCGGATGATGACGGTGAATCCAATCAGCATGCGGAAACAGCCGTTCATCGCCTGCTGGGCCTAGTCAGATTCGATCACGCGGTGGCGATACGATCAAACCAATTCAAAGAACGGCAATTTCATGAGCGATCACCGTGCTTCGTAAAAGTAGTCGACGCCAAGTCCCCAAAATGCGCCGACGCGGATCTTGGCTTTGGTGCCAGGACTCGGGTTACTCCATGGCTTCACGTGGACCGTGATACTGCCGGCATTACTCTGTCCCAGATCGCAGTTCGCAGGCGCAGAGGCCGTAACTGGCGTTGAATCAGCCGCTGATATGGTGACCAGGAAACCCTCCGCGCTCAAATTGATGCCGGTGGCGAGCCGGGTCGATTTGCCTGCCTCGCATTGTGCGTTCAGCGTGATCGAGAATCCTTCGGGACCAATGCTTGCAGGCGGACTGGCCCAGTTCAGGGTGCCGGTGTATTTGTGGTCGCCCTCATGGTCGCCGAAAACGATGGTGCCATCGGCAACGGTCTTCCAGGTGCCGTAGATGGCGTCAGGCTTGACGTCCACCATTTGGTACACCGATCGTGCCGGGTCTGGCGTAACTGGGATGGCGGGATCGCTTCGAGTGGTGTCGAACGCGACATTTGCCTCCGCGACGCAGCGATCCGCCGCTGCTTCGGCGAGACTGATAAGTGTCACGGATTCGTCCACGCCATCGGCCCGCGCCAAAATCGCGAGCCTGAGCGCTGCGGGGCTTTGCGTCGGTACCGGGCAAAGTTTCTCGGCGCGAGCCGTCTGGATGGGCAGGTCATCGAGTTCAGGGGTGATGAGCTTTTGCAGGCGGCCGGGCAGGGCACCATCCGAACCCTTGGACCAGGTGTCGGCCATGTCACGGCGACAGGCTGCGATATCGCTGACCATACGGGTGACCTCATCTTCCAACGCCAGCACCTGCGCACGCAAAGGACTGCCGCGATGCGGCGCCAAGATCGGTTTGATTCGTGCTGCCTGATCCTGGGCGAATCGCTCCAGGTTGATTCCGGACGCGAGTTGTTGCGCCATGCGACCCTTGGCTTCACCGAGTCGTTGCTGCAAGGGTGCCAGGCCCGATGGCAGCGTGGCGGCCTGCGCCAACCATGTCGCCAACTGGGCACGGGCCTGACCGTCATCACCGATGTCTGCACCATCGGCGCGGCGCGCGCTGTCGGTCAGTGTCTGCGCCGCGGCGCGTCCTTCTGCAGCTGCTTGCTTGACGCGTGCACCACGAGCGATCAAGGCATCGAGCTGCGCACGCGCTGTTTCACGGTCAGCGAGCACCTCTTGGCTTTCACGGAGTCGGCAGGTGTTCTGCATCTCACTTTCAGTGTCGGTGACCGCCCGAGCGAGTTGGTCGAAGGCCGTGATACTCGGTGCGTCCAGCGCCCGCAGCACAGACAGCGCTGCGGCGTCGGCGGCGCAGCCCTGGAAATTCTTTAAGGAGATATTCACGGCCTGCGCTTCTGAGTCGAGCTCGGCCCCGAGTTGCTGGGTCCGGGCCATGTCGGCGAGAGCGGCGTCAAACGCCGTGCAATTGCCGAGCACGCCGCTGTGCGCCCGCTTGATCCGATCGGCGATGTCGGCAGATTCCAGAATGGCGGCGCGCGCCTTCGCTTCGAGTTCGGCCAGTTGCGCATCGCCGAGTACACCAGCGATAAGATTGTTCAGGACGTCCGTACTGGCTCGGTTGAAGCGTCCGCCAACGGCGTCCATGCGTACCTGCACAGCCGTCAGGTCCCCCAGGAGTTTTTTCTCCGCATTCTGCTTGCGTTCCTCGATTCGATCGGCGAGCCATTGGCTGGCGAACGTGAAGTCGCCATGCCGATAGTCTTCGGCCATCTGTCGATAGAGGCGCTCCTCGTCGATCCCGTTTTCGCGAGCGAAGTCATCAATGCCGCGAAAGCCGAATGCACCAAAGCTGCGCTCGCTGCACAGCTTGTAATCATCATATGCCTGATCCGCTGCGCCCAGCGATTCGCCATTCGGGCTGATGCGTTGATACGTCTGCACGTACAAATCCAGACACGGTTTGGTTGCCTTGCGATTCAGTACTTCGCGGCCCCAGGTGAGCAACTCGACTTCGGATTCCAGCAGGCCCACATAGGTTGCGCCGGTACCACTTGCGATCGGGTCCAGTACCCAATCGATGGATGCGGCAACGGCGCTCTTCGATGCTGTTTTCAATTTCTTCGTGCCCAGGTCGCGCAGACCGAGAATCAGCTGGCCCCAGTCTCCGCGCAGAAAATGTTGCGCCAGTGGTCGGATGTCGTCGATGTTTTCGATCAGTGCCAGAAACGCCAGCTTTGTGTCGTCGTAGCCGTAAGCGTCCAGAGCGTCCGAGACGACCTGCTTGAATGCCGCGGTACCTGCCTCAGCGATCGTCGCTTTGACCTTGCCGTATTCGCCGCCGCTGATGTCCCCAGCAAGTTCCGAGTACTTCTTGGCGTTTCTGAGGCCAGTCGTCAACAGCATGCGGCCGTACTGCTGCGCGTATCGTCGCTGCCACGATGCTTCGGGTTTCTCCAGTTCGTCCAGCAAATCACGAAGCTGTTTGGTCTCGGCACGATGGCGGCGCCGTGGCTGGCCGTTGCGAATGCCTTCCAGCACGCGCTCGGCTTCGGTCGGACCATACAGCCGGCGTACCAGCGACCTCATCTCGTCACTCGTGCGGGTGCCATCCTGCTGATTGATCCGATCCAGTTCTCGCAACAACTCGATCTGCACGAGATTCTGTTCGCGCTCTTTCTTCGCTTCTTCCGGGGTCTCGTCGATGTACTTGGCGACCTGCTCGGCGAACGCCGTTGCCACTTGCTCCTGCTGCTCGGCGGTCAGCAATGCCCAGGCACTGCCTTCCACTGCCAATGCCATTGGCGCCGTCAGCAACAACACCACCGACAGCGCGGTTGTTCGCAGTAGGCAGGAGCCGCGGACCACACGCCAGGAATGCATCCCGCGCCACCAATGATGTCGCAACGTGATCATGGTCCACGCTCCTCGATCGAAAGAGTGCCTTCCGTACGGTAGATGGCGTTCGTGCTGTAGCCGCCACACGTCTGTGCGGGATCGCCAGTACATGGGTAGTCACAGTGATCGGACTCGCCGTACTTTCCATACTCATTGCCGCAGAGGCAACTTTCGCCGTACTGGAGACCTGCAAAGGCGTAGCCGAGCTCGCGACACTTCTGAATACAGGTCTGCGGCGTGTTCGTGGCCGAACGTTCCAGGAATCCATTCAATTCCAATGCACTGGTGTCGTTGAAACAACCGACATAGGCGTTCTCAACGCCAGATATCAGTACGTCTCTGGCTGCCTCGGGTTCCCGCTTGATGGGCGGCGGCACGCCGGTCCGATTCGACGCTTCACCAGCACTCGGAAGGACCCCGCGTTTGGATCCTGAAGGCTTCGGCGTCGCAATGCGCGCTGATTCGGGCGTCATGGGTTGTGCCGCGCGCCGGACCAGTCGAACATCAAGGCGCTCGTTCGGCAATTGGTCGGACTCGTAGTCGATCTCCGCCGTGTCATGGTCTGGCAGCGCCACGACAATTGCCCACTGCCAGCCATCGGTACTGAGTGCTTCGACACGCTCGCCAACCCGGATTGGTGCCAGTTGATCCGGATCGGCCAGATCGACGGCAGCGGGCGATTGCCGGACGGTCCGGGTCGGATCGCCCGTCCCCATTTTGACGTAGAAGAGGGCGCTTGCCGCGATCACGACCACTGCGGCCGCCAACAGACAAACGATGGCGCAACCAATGAGCCATGGCCTTCTCATGACGCCCTCCCGATCCTGCCTGCTGCAGCCGAGGTTACTACCGCTCGATGCGGCGCGGCAAACGATGATGAGCGTCGCCGTTAATCACGACGCAATCGACACCGGCAAGTCAATGCGCAACGTTGACGTGACTCTCGCTTGTCGGCGCTGCGCTCAAAGCGTTCGTTCTGGTGATATCGCCAACGGTCCGAGTTACGAGTCGGCGGCAGTGGCAACACTCTGGCGAGCCGAGCCTCTGCAGTTGCGCCAAATCCCGGATGGCTTCGACTGACGTACAGTGCGGCGGCCATCGAGTGTGAAGCTAAGACTCAGACCAAAAAAAACGGCGCCCGAAGGCGCCGTTTTGCCAGTCAATCAATGGCGCGAATTACATCCAACGCGTTCCGCGAAAAGCAACTGCGGCTCCCACTATCGTCAGAACCAAGAGCAGCAGCGCCCAGCGGTCCAGTGTCGGTACGGGAACCTGCTGACCAAGCACCAGGAAGCCGGTGCCGTCCGTGCCGCCAGGCAGGCCTGGATCATCGGTGGTCGCGCTGGATTCGTTCGAGCCGTTGCCATCGCCATCAAAGAACACTGTGCCTTGGTTGACGATCTGGCCGGTGGCGTTGCCGTCGATCAAGGCATTGATGGTGATGGTCACGCTGGCAGAGGCTGCGATGCTGCCATTCCAGTGCACGACGTTGGCCGCTGTCGTTGCAGTTCCCGAAGTGCTCGATGCCGACACCAACGTCAGGCCGGCAGGCAGGGTGTCGGTGAACTCGTCAGTCGCGTTGTCGGCTTGAACACCAGAGCCTGCATTGGTCACGACGATGGTGTACGTCACGGGCGATCCTGGGATGAATGTGCCGCTCACGGTCTTGGTGGCATTCAGTACTGCACCCGCTGGTGCCGTGATCGTGTCCGTATCCGTAGCCGAATTGTTGGCGGGATTCGGATCGGTCACGCTGCCGGGGGCCGCCACCGTCGCGGTATTCGTCAACGTGCCGGTTGCGTTGGCAGCCAGCGCGCAAACGGCCGTGTAAGTCACGC
This sequence comes from Ahniella affigens, assembly GCF_003015185.1. Classification (GTDB taxonomy): domain Bacteria; phylum Pseudomonadota; class Gammaproteobacteria; order Xanthomonadales; family Ahniellaceae; genus Ahniella; species Ahniella affigens. The sequence continues at coordinate 2,710,896 of NZ_CP027860.1, read as the reverse complement.
TGCCACCGCTCGGCAGATCGACACTGTCGCTGAGATTGCCTGAACCAGACGCGGTACACGTGCCGCCACCCGCGCCGGTACACGTCCAAGTGCAAGTCAGCGACGCCGGGAACGTATCTGCAACCGTCGCGCCAGTCACCGAGCTTGGGCCGGCGTTCGAAGCGACGATCGTGTACGTCGTGTTACCGCCTGCCGTGACATTCGTGACACCGTCGGTCTTGGTGATCGACAGATCAGCGCTGGCGCCGATGGTGTCGGTGTCCGTGGCCGAATTGTTGCCGGGCGTCGGGTCGGTAAAGCCAGCTGGTGCGGCAATGGTGGCCGTATTGCTGAGCGATCCGGTCGCGGCGGCCGAGATCGAGCAGGTGGCGCTGTACGTGACGCTACCGCCACTCGGCAGATTGACCGTGTCGTTGATATTGCCGGAACCCGAGGCCGTGCACGTGCCGCCGCCCGCGCCAACGCAGGTCCAGGTGCACGTGAGCGACGCCGGGAACGTGTCGGCAACGGTCGCACCCGTTGCAGTACTTGGGCCACCATTGGTCGCGGTGATTGTGTAGATGGTCGAACCACCTGCCGTCACGGTCGTTACACCATCCGTCTTGGTGATCGACAAATCGCCGTTGCCGGCAATGGTGTCGGTGTCCGTCGCCGAATTGTTGCCCGGCGTCGGATCCGTCACGCCCGCCGGTGCGGCAACCGTCGCGGTATTCACCAGCGATCCCGTCGCAGCGGCCGAAATCGTGCACGAGGCCGTATAGGTGACGCTACCGCCGGTTGGCAGATTGACCGTGTCATTGAGGTTGCCGGAACCAGCAGCTGTACATGTGCCACCGCCCGCACCAACGCATGTCCAGGTGCACGTCAGCGAGGCCGGGAACGTATCGGCAACGGTCGCACCAGTCGCGCCACTTGGGCCGGCATTCGATGCCGTAATGGTGTACGTCGTCGAGCCGCCGGCGGTTACCGTGGCAACACCATCTGTCTTCGTGATCGCCAGATCCGCACTGGCGCCGAGCGCGTCAATGTCGGTCGCCGAGTTGTTGCCCGGTGTCGGATCAGTCGTGCCAGCAGGAGCCGCAACGGTTGCCGTATTGGTGAGCGATCCGGTCGCCGCGCCTGAAATCGTGCAAGCAGCCGTGTAGGTCACGCTGCCGCCACTTGGCAGGTTGACGGTGTCGCTGATGTTGCCCGATCCCGACGCCGTGCACGTGCCGCCACCCGCGCCGACGCAAGTCCAGGTACACGTCAACGTCGCCGGGAACGTGTCAGCCACAGTGGCACCCGTTGCGATGCTCGGGCCAGCATTTGAAGCGACGATGGTGTAGGTCGTCGAGCCGCCCGCGGTCACGGTGGTGACACCGTCCGTCTTGGTAATCGACAGGTCAGCACTGGCGCCCAACGTGTCGGTGTCGGTGGCTGAGTTGTTGCCGGGCACCGGGTCAGTCGCAACGCTGGTCACGGTGGCGGTGTTCGACAGCGTGCCCGTGGCCGACGGCGAGATGGTGCACGCCGCGGTATACGTGACCGAGCCGCCGCTTGGCAGATTCACACTGTTGCTGATGTTGCCCGAGCCCGACGCCGTGCACGTTCCGCCGCCAGCCCCGACGCAGGTCCAGGTACACGTCAGCGTGGCCGGGAACGTATCGGCGACCGTGCCGGCGGTGTTCGATGGTCCGGAATTCGCAGCCGTAATGGTGTAGGTCACGCTGCCGCCCGGAGTCGCTGTCGTCACACCATCGGTCTTGGTGATGCTGACGTCGGCTGATGGCGTCAACGTGTCGGTATCGGTGGCCGAGTTGTTGGCAGGGTTCGGATCCGTTGCCGCGCCCGTGACCGTCGCAGTGTTTGCCAAGATACCGGTTGCGGCTGCGGAAATCGCGCACGTGGCGGTATGCGTTACCGACCCGCCAGCCGGCAACGACACACTGTTGTTGATGTTGCCCGAGCCCGATGCCGTGCAGGTTCCGCCGCCAGCGCCAACGCACGTCCAGGTACACGTCAGCGAGGCCGGGAAGGTATCGGCCACGGTGGCGGCGGTATTCGACGGGCCAGGATTGGCCGCAACAATCGTGTAGGTCACGCTGCCGCCCGGGGTGGCCGTCGTGACGCCGTCGGTTTTGGTGATGCTGAGATCGGCCGACGCAGCGAGCGTGGTCGTATCCGTCGCGGAATTGTTACCGGGGTTCGGATCCGTTGCCGCCGCAGCGACCGTGGCGGTATTCGCCAACGTGCCGGTCGCCGCAGCCGAGATGGTGCACGACGCAGTGTAGGTGACCGATCCGCCTACTGGCAGCGTCACCGGGTCATTGATGTTGCCAGCGCCCGACGCCGTACACGTGCCACCGCCCGCGCCGACGCAAGTCCAACTGCACGTCAGTGATGCTGGGAACGTATCGGCCACCGTGCCGGTGGTGTTGGACGGGCCAGCATTCGACGCAGTGATCGTATACGTCGTGCTGCCGCCAGGAGTCGCCGTTGCCACGCCGTCTGTCTTGGTAATGGCGAGATCCGCTGTGGCGATGAGGGTGTCGCTATCCGTCGCTGAATTATTGGCGACGTTGGGGTCGGCTGCTGCGCCAGTCACGGTTGCCGTGTTGCTCAGCGTGCCACTTGCACCCGCTGAAATCGTGCAGGATGCCGTATACGTCACGGACCCGCCTGCAGGCAGATTCACCGGATCGTTGATGTTGCCTGAGCCCGAGGCCGTGCAAGTACCGCCGCCAGCGCCCACACACGTCCACGTACACGTCAACGAGGCTGGGAAGGTATCGGCCACGGTGCCACTGGAATTGGCTGGGCCGCCGTTCGATGCGGTGATCGTATAGGTCACGCTGCCGCCAGGGGTCGCCGTTGCGACACCGTCGGTCTTGGTGATCGCCAAGTCGGCTACTAACTCATCGGCACCCATGGCTGGCGTCGTGGCCGAGCGCGGTTGGTTGTCGATATCTGTGGTAACCGCCGCAATCGGCACACCAGCCGTTGCAAGCGGACTGGATGGCTGCAGATGCAAGTCTGTCCCGCTCACAAACGGCACGGCCCCGGTCGATGCTTGCGATGCATTGTCATTCGTGCCGGAACCAGACAGCGTGCTCGTGTATGCGGTCAGCGCGGGCAAGGTCGTAAAGAAGTTCGTACCTGCCGTCGTGCCGGCTTGGCCAACGCCCTGTCTCGCGGCGTCAGTGCCGAAGAAGTAGGCGTTGTTATTCCAGGTCAGATTCATCGCCGAGGTGCCGCCGGATGGCAGATACACCGGTACGTGGGCAATCGACGTGGTGCCGCCTGTGATGTTGTTCGCGAAAATGTTGTCGCGTACGTCCAGACCCGTCGAAGAGGTGTTGACCAGACCGAAGGCGGTCGTCAGCAACGATGCTGCGGCCGTGCCGGGCAGCGCACCCGACAGGTTCACAGAGTTGTGATAGACCCGGTGCCCCGTGCCAGCACTGATGCGAATGCCGAACACCCCGAACTGGGTTGAGAACGCCGCACCACCGGTCATGTTGAAGCTGACATTGCTGACGAAGTTGTTGCTGACCAGAACGTTATTGCCGCCACTGATATCGATGCCGTAGGCGGGGAAGGTGCCTATGCTGGTATTGATGATGCCTTGTACGTCGTTCTTTTCGATGGTCAGGTCAGACGAGGCACCAGACAAGGCAATGCCGCGGGCAAGGGAGCCAGTGGAGTTGCCATTGCTGGAAATGTCTGAAATTCGATTGCCGGAGACCACCAGATTGGAGCTCGCGGCGCTTGGCGTCAGGTTGATGCCGATTGCCCCGAACGCACCGGTGCCGGTATAGCCGATGCCGCTGACTGTATTGCCTGAGACCGTGCCGTTGATGGTGCCGGTTGCGAGCCAGATGCCAACGTCGTTCTCGTCATTGACCTTGTCGATGTTCGCAACAGTGTTCTGAGTCACTGTTGCGCCGTTGACACCTTGCATGTACAGGCCGACGTCGCGAATGGCGTCTGCACCCGTGGTGTTCAGGGTGTTCTCTGCGTAGGTCAAGTTGGCGCCACCCTGTGGCGTGGTGCCACCGGTTGCGAAGACCCCGACAAAGGCGCGCCGAATATCATTGTTGCGGACAACGATGTTGTTGAAGCGGCCCGCATTCCCCAAGGTCGTTCCATCGGAAATGACCACCGCGCTACTGGTATTCACACCATTGGTGATGATCGTGTTGCGCAACGTGCCGTCGGTGATCGGGGTCGTACCCACCGAGCCGAACAGCACGACTGATGGTGTGGTCACACTCGTGTTCGTGATGGTCAGGCTGCGATCCGTGCCAGCACCGCCAATGGAACCATCAACGGTCACGCGGTTTGCGCCATTGAACCGGATCAGTGCGCCGTTGAACGAGCCGGAAATGGCGCGTGCAGCGCCGCTTGGGCGGATGACGAACGTATAGTTCCCAGCGCCTTCTTCGGAAATTCGGTTGAGGGGGTGGGTGCCCGTTTCGGTCAGCAGGTCACTGACGATGTCGGCCGTGATGTTCCCGGTCGCAACGCCGTTGTTCAGCGCCTCAAACAATCCGCCCGGATTGGTCAGTGACGTGAAGGTCTGACCAGCGCCCACTGGGATGAGTCCCGAGAACGGGATTGCGATCAGGTAAGTGTTCGGCGCGGGCGGTGTCGTGACCGTGTTGACATCGGTCGCAACGGCGCCGGATGGGTTGGACACCAAATTGCCCATGACATCCTGGGCCACCACAAAATATCCGATCGTGTCCGCGGTGACCACGCCACCCACGGCGGCGTTGCCAATCACGCAGTTCCAGGTTCCGTTGGTGACGCTGCCTGATGCCAGGCTGCAAGCCTGCGACACATAGCTGCCAGCGTTCTTGCGATAGTAGATGCGCGGCGCGAGACCGCCGGTGGCAACGCCACTGACGTCGGTCATCGTGACGACGAGCGTGCGATCAGTGGTCTGGGACGTATTACCGAGCGTCGCATAGGTGATGGCCGGCGGCGCCAAGTCCACACCATTGTAGTTGCCTGCATCGGCACCAATGTCAACCGGCGTCAAGCCGCTGCGCGTCTGGCCATCGAAATCATCAACCACGCCCACATCCGCGCCATTGCCTTCTGCCGGCGTCGGATTGGTCGCGTGCAGGTGCAGATCAGGTGTCGCAGCTGTTGGCGCGGCGAAGACCGGGTCAAGCGCGATACTGGTGCCGTCCTGGCCTGTCGCAGTACGCCATGCGCTGATGTCGGCAACGTCGAGCGAATTGAAAAAGCCGAACACGGCACCGCTGCCATTCGCGAACAGGATGTTGCTGTTACTCGTCAACCCAGCAGGATTAGGGGCGGTTCCAGCAATCCGCAGAACGTAGTTCTTGCCCGTGGCGCCCGCATTGCTACGGGCATTGAAGAAGATGTTGTCGCGAACCGTACGCGTCACCGTGACCTGCGTGCTGCTAAAGGCGTACGAGGGCCCAACGCCAGCAGTGGGCGCGCCGCCGATGAAGACGCTGTTGTGAACGATATTGTTGGTACCCGCGGCTTCGAAGATGCCGTTAATGCCGCCCGTGGTCGAACCCGTGCCGATTGCATTTCCGGTTCCAGCACCGATGGCGATCATGTTATTGCGGTAGTTGGTCGTGCCGCCGGCTACCCGAATACCATTCACTTCGGCTGCCGTGCTGTTGGTGGCCACCGAAAGTCCAGAAATATGATTGCGCTCCACGACGTTTGCCGCAGCGCCGTTGAATTGAACCCCCGTCACTACCGATGCCGCCGTCGCATTCGTGTTGGTCAGGTTGGCGATGGTGTTCTGGCTCAGGGTCGAGTTTGGGGTCGCGCTGGTGATACTGATACCGATGACCGACGCGGTGGTCGTCGTGCCGGTGCCGATGTTGGTCGTCAGGTTGCGCACCGTATTGCCAGTCAGCACGGCGGGCGCATTACTGGTAAACATACCGAGTACCTGCGAGGCCGTCCCGGTTGCATTCAACTGAATCGAATTGGCGACGGTGCCGCCAACGGTGTTGCTGCTGGCGTTCCAGGTGACGGTTGTACCCGTGAACGCACGTATACCGATCAACAGGAAGGTGCCGGACGCGCCCAGGTTGGTGGCCGAAATGCCACCGACCGTGTTGTTGTTAGAGGTCCACGCATTCGAAGTGAAGTTGTGAATGCCATAAACATCGGTCGCCGTCGTGGTCGTCGTGGAAAACGTCAGGGACCCCGCTGCCGATTGGCTGCCGATGGTATTGCCATTCGAAACGAGGTTGCCCTCCTGCAAGAGGATGCCGGTGAACGGGCTGTTGGTCGTTGTGCCGGCGCCAGTGACTCCGGTCATACTGACACCCGCCACCGTGTTGTTATTCACGTTGGTCGTCGTGCCCGCGACGATGCCGTTGAACAAGATGCCCTGGAACTTGGCACCCGTGCCGGCGCCGGTCAGCGTGTAAGTGCCGGTTTGGGTGTTTGACGCAAAGCCGATGGTATTGCCTGTGATGGTAAAGCCCTGTGCGCCACTGGTTGCAGTAGTGGGGCGGATGTCTATGCCAATATGCAAAGCGCCCGTTGTCCACGTGCGAGTACCAGTCTGGAAGAGCCGGTTGTTCGTAATCGACCAGTTATTGCAGCCGCCGTTGGTGGCGATGCCGGAACTCGTAACCGCTGCACCAAAGTAGTCAAAGATGTTGTTGTTATTGATGACGATGCCGCTGTTGCCGATGGCAGTGGTCGTCGTCGAACCGTTGCCCAGAATACCCTTAGTGGGCAGATTCGCACCGGCTGGGCCAATGTTGTTGTTCGAGATCGTATTGTTGTCGTTACCGTTGGCGGTTACGGCGTCCGTACTGAAGAAAATGACCGCGCCGTTGGTCGCCACCGACATGGTGCCGGAGCCTTGAATATTCGAGTTCGTCACCACGTTGCTCGTTGCACCACCAATGAAGCGGATGGTGGACGTGCCCGTAGTGGCGGATACCGTGGTGTTGGCGATGGTCAACGAGTTGCCACCCGTATTCAGACCGTCAATGGTGACGTTGTCGGCACCGCTGAAGTCGATCAGGGGGCTGCCGGCGACGATGGCGCCCGAGATGGTGCGCGCCGCGCCGCCCGTGGGATTGATCAGGATGGAGGTATACACCGCCGCACCGGCACCACTGGCATTCAGAACGGCTGTTGCGGTTTCCGTAGTATTGCCGGAGATGCCGATGCCAATGACGCCCTGGTGCGTACCCGCGTTGATGGCATCGAACGCGCCTTTCAAGGTCGTGTAGCTTGCATTGGCGGTGCCGGCCGATGCCGTCACGTCAACCTGGGCGACCGCGCTCGCGGCTAAGCCCCACCAAAGTAGGAGCGTCAATGATAGCCGCCCAATGTGTGCCAGGCCTTGCATCCGAGGCGCCACGGCAGCGACGAGCGCCTTAGATCTACCAGAACAATAAGATTCGAACGAAAACATCGCGTTACCCCTTGAGAACGTCTCGCACCAATCTCGAATGCTACAGGAGTCTCGGCAGGTTGGGGCGGCCATCTTTCGGCTTGAAACGTAAGGGGTCGGGCCAGGCGGACACCCGCTGTACGGCGCATCGTGATGACAGTGATTTGGGCCTCATGTGCCGGCTTCACGTCCGGCGGGTTTGTTGCGATGCAACAAGGCGCGAATGATCTTGGATCCGCCGCACGATCATGTTGTGCGTGGTCGCCAGGCGCGCCTTTACCGGGCACTTGTTGCATCGAATGGTTGCGATCACCCAGAGCTCAGATCTAGGGAGGGTCTGAACAAGTCCATCCTGGACTTTCAGACCCACAATGAGTCCGGCACACGTCCGGACTCATTGCTCCAGAATCAAGCAATTGCGTGCTCGATTCTGGGCGGGCCATCCATGGCCCGCATCGCCTTTGAACTTGTTCAGAGGCTCCCTAGGCGCCGCAATTGGGCGCCGGTGCAATTTCGTGCGGGCCTGGATACCATGGCAGGCGAAATCAGAGCGCTGTGCCGGCCAAATCTGCCTGCCCGCGCTGAAACCGCTTTAGGGGCCGAACGCCATGGTGGTCGCGAGTGCTTGTTGCAGCGCCATCAGGTCAGTCCAGCGGTCGCGCATGTTTCGCTCAAAACCAAAGGGAAGTGTGTGTTGAAGCATCTCTGCCGAGAACGTTGCTGTGCATGGGGACTCTCACTGTCCTTCGCCATCACCAGCGCGGTCGCCGGGGAGCCAACGCAAGCAGACGATTTCCCAATGGTCGAGCACGCGTCGTTCCATCAAGTTGTGCTTGCCGACCAAGACCAAGTCATCCTCAATAATCGATATCCGCCCGGGGGTGACTCCGGGTTCCATGCGCATGAGCGCGACCAGTTCTTCGTGGTCATCCAGCCTTCTGAGACGACGGCACAAGCGCTTGGTCAGCCGCTCAAGGCCGGGCCGACCTTGGCGGTTGGCGCGGTCGGTTACGGTGGGGAATTCGGCACACGCCGCGTGCATCGGGTCATAAACGGCAAGAAAAGTGAAGCGCAATTTATCGTCGTTGAATTTCGTCGTGCAGCGCCCAACGGCATCGCTGTGTCGACCCGCGAAGCGGCGCCGCAGTACGTGCAAGTGGTCGACAATGCTCGGCTGCGCGCGTGGCGGTTGATCCTGGAACCTGGCGCGTCCGTTCCAACGATCACTCAGGTTGGCAAGGGTGTACGCGTCGTCGTACGCGGCGGCCTGCTTTCGACCCGAGAGCCGGGCAAGGCGCCACAACTACTCTGGCTCAAACCGGCCGATGTGGCGGTACAGGAGGCGGGCGCAACGCGTGCCCTGACCAACACGGGCAACTCCACGGTTGAGTTGATTGAATTGGAGTTGAAATAGCGCCTGCCAAGGTTGCCTGCAGGCTGAGTGAGGCTGCGCCCCCTGTTCGTCGCCCGTCGCCCGTCGCCTTGTCGATCGATGAATTCCCATCGGGATCGTACATTCTCAACGGGTTTCATCGGACAATGATCGGGTCTTCCCGAACTGGAATATTCCCACGCCATGCGCAGTTTTGTTTTGAGAGCCCGAGCCGCGCCGACTAATAGTCAGGAACTGCTCGCATCGATCGGGCAGGAGTCGCATCCCGAAATTCTGGCTCATACTTTGATGAACGCCATCTTCGTTGCGCAGTCGCATCGTACCGACGTGATGGTGTATCTCGTGCTGGAGAGTTCTAGTGACTTTTCGCGGACCGTCCAGTTCGAAGCCAATGCCATGCAAAACATCGGCGGGTTTCACGAGCAGGCTTGGCTCAACAAGGTTGCCAAAGCGCTCGATGTGTCGCGAGGGATGCGCAAGGAGGAAGCGCGTCCGGTCGAGCCTGGGGTCGTTGTCCGCACCATCAGCTTTGAGCATCTGGTCAAGGAACTGGCTGAAACGCATCAGTTGTTTGTCATGGACCCAAAGGGCAGGTCCATGCGCGACCAAGCGTTCGGGGCGAATCCTTGCTTTCTGCTGACGGATCATATCCCGATGCCGAAGAAGACCTTCAACAGCCTCGATCGGTTGGGCGCCACGAAGGTGACGCTGGGTTCCCGGATGCTGTTTGCGTCGCAGTGCGTGGTGCTGATTCATCACGAACTGGATCAGCGATTGGCGTAGGGTGGGGCGATTGCACGCCTGCGACTGATAGGGGATGTCAGGAGTCGCTCGTTTTCGCCGTATGCATCCGGGCGGCCGAATTGGATCGGCCTGGGTGAGATTCATGCACGTTTCGAAATTTCGATGTTTCGGGCAGGCTGGTGCGTTGCTTTGGCTATTCTTGGTCGCATCAACCGCAAGTTCGCACGCCGCGGCGGCAGAGTGGTTCGTTGCGCGGAACGGCTCGGACAGCAGTGGCACCGGGTCTGCCGCCGCGCCGTTTCGGACCATTACTCATGTCTTGGATCCGGCCAACGAGATCGTTTCGGCGGGTGACACGGTCACGGTGCGCGGACCGGCGGGGAGCAATCTGTATGAGGAATGCGATGTCCGCCTTCGTGTCCGCTTGACGCTGCGGTCGCCGCCTGGCGAACGCGCGCACATTCATTGTGCCCTGAACAACGTCGACACGGTGACCGTTCAAGTTGATCCCGATGCGAGCGGTAGTACCTTGTCGCGATTGGAGCTGAGTGGTGGTTTCTACTATGGACTCTTCTTTCAAACGGATTGGTTCACTGGCGGCGGCGAAGCTTTCACGGGCGCATCCAATGTGCTGGTCGATGATCTGAAGATTCACGACACCGGACGGGACGGCATCAAGATCACGCCGCAATGCAATGACATCACCATCAGACACAGTGAAATCTGGAACTCCGGCGCGATCTATCCGCCCGGCACGCCGCTGGATGACAAAAACGCCGAGGGAATCGACAATGTGAACGGTAGTCGCATGCGGGTGCACGACACCTACATTCACGATACGGCCACCACGGGGCTGTATTTCAAGGGAGGCGCCGCCGATGTCGTGATTGAACGGAACATCATCGAACGTACTGGCGTTGGCGGAATCATGTTCGGCTTCGATACCAGCCCCGAGTTCTTCGATACAGCGGCCAATCCGCTCTACTACGAGGCCGTTCGTGGGGTGGTACGCAACAACGTGATTCGGGACACTGGCTACGCCGGAATTGGGCTTTACGCCAGCTTGAACGCGACGGTGGTCAACAATACGATCGTATCGACCGCGCAGCTCGGCCATGCGGCGCTCTACTTCGGTGTGACGCTGCAGGACTTCGAGCCTCAGGCCGGACGACCCGCGAATACCAATCCCCTGATTCGGAACAACCTGATCATTCAAGACGGCGGCGACTGTGTGGCCATTCGCTTTGCCAACGAGCTTGGTGGATTGTCCGGTCTCGATGGGCATCCCGGCACCGACTACAACTGGTTTCATGACAACGACGGTGCGTGTCAGTTTGTCGATCGGCGCCCTGGCAGTAGCTTGAGCGCTGGCGGCAGTTTGAGCCAATGGCGGGCGGCACTGAACGCCGATGCGAACAGCGACAGCGGGCTGATCACGGTCACCGCAGATGGGCACTTGCCCGCAGACAGCCCGGCGCTCGATCGCGGGCAGGTATTGTCGCAGGTGATCGACGATATGGATGGCGAGACCCGGACCAGCCCTTACGACATTGGGAGTGACGAGCGGCCGCCAGGCATCCTGTTTGCCCATGGCTTCGAATGAGTCGATGCGCCGACGGGTGGACTGCAGGCCCGCCCACGAAGCGAGTGAGTCAGCTCAATTTCACTGACAGCCGCTGGTATACGCAAGCGGTACGAGCACATGCCAAGTATTTCCGGGTACATCGGCGCCGCGTTATGCTGACACCATCAATCGCACTGGAAGTGGCCCGTGGACCAGCGGTATCAATATTCGGACGCGCTGTTGGTGTTGGTACGACACTGGTGTGCGCTGGTGGCATTGATCGGGATGGCGGCCCTAACCGTTCCAGCGCAGGCGACCAGTTGCTTGGTGCTGCCTGAGCTGAATCCGATGGCAGCCGATTTCGATCGCGACCGAGTCATTGACCAAGCCAAGTGGGATCTGGCGACTTTTGGATTGGTTGCGGAAGCAACGCTCTTGCAGATGGAACCGGGAGCGTTTCGGCCGGATCTTCGCGCGCTGAAAATCGCCCGGGTGCAGATCGAACACTACTATCGGCAACCACTTGCCGCGGACGGGACGTTCCTCGAGCCGTCCGTCTACTTCGTGGTGCTGAGCGGGGGACAAGATTGGCCACCGGGCGAGTCTCGCCTGCTGTTCGCGTCACCCGAGTCAGACGCGATGATGCAGCACCGGTTGAATCAGAATAGCGACGGTCTGACACTGGTCGACGCGCTACCGAGTCACATTCGGGATCGGCTCTGGCTTGCCGAGTCACCGTGCCGGGAGTTGGTCATGGCGCCCTCACCGAGCGCGGACGCCATACGATCGGCGCTCCAAGAAATCACTCAGAATACGGGCCGGACGGGAACGCTGGTATTGCAGGTGCAGGAACAATGGGGCGATTACGTTCCAGGCAGTGGCCGCGGGGTGTTGGGTGCGCGAATCGAAGGCCTGGACACCACGTTTCGTCGCACTATTCAGGTCAATCTCCCAGAAGGCTTGACGCTGGAATTACCCGTAGGGCGCTATCGCGTCAGCTGGGATGATGTGAATGCTGCGCGATCGTGGTGCGTCAGCAGCATGGACACGCAGTGTGTAGTGTCGATCGCGGCAGGGTTGACGCAACGTCTGATCCGATTGTTCGAAGGCACTGCGCACGCTGATGTGCAGGTTCTGGATGCCACGCTGAAACCCGTGGTGCTACTGCCCATTCTGGAGTTGAAACCCCTGGATCCGTCGGCGCCCGGGCAGCCGAGCAAGACCAGCTTCGAGATTGAGCAACATTGGCCGCAGAACGTGGCGGCAACACACATTTCGGAACGCCCGCGCTACCGTGTGCGGCCGGGCCGCTACGCCGTGCGTCTTCGGACCGGTTCGGCCGAGGCCTTGTGCTCGGAGCGCGACGTGATCGAGTATCCGCTCGCCGTGCGTCTCTATTCAGGTCGCGCCAAAGTGCCGCGCGGCACGCCGTTGCGTTCTGAACCGCTCGCCGACAACTTGCTGCTTACCGAAGGCATTCATCGAATAGATGTGCCGCTCGCGGAGAATCAAGTTCCGTTGTATCGCCTGTCGTTGCGGCGGGGTAATCCTGCTATTTCTGCCGTCGTGACGAGTCGTTGCTTGAACCGAAGCTGGATGCCGAGCTGGCAAAACGATCGTGCCGAAGCACTCATGTTGGCCGGCCAACACGTTCAGGTGAATTGCCAGGGTTGCCGTGATGCAACCGTCCGGACGTTTCAGGTGACCGGCGACGTCGAGTTGGTGCTGGAGTAACGGGCGATGGTGTCCAATCCAATGAGGGCTTGAATAGGCCCATTCTGAACGTTCAGACTCGCACTACCTCAAGCACTTTGTCTGCCCCGACGATGGCCGGGATTTGGACGCGGTGCTCCAGATGCAAGCAAGGACGCGTTCGGATTTGGGCGGGCCATCGATGGCCCGCATCCTTGATGACCGACGCAATCTGGCAAGCACCGGAACACGTTCGGTCGAGTAGGGGACTTCCGCGGGGTCGAATGGCGTGATGACTGTCGCATCAGGCAATCGCTGCGCCCGCCATGCAGGCCTGATTTGCCGCTCATTCTCGAACCATCAGCCTGCACGGCATGGTCACTTGCCGGCCACACGGATTCCGCCGACCCAGCGAACGTGCAAAAAAAACGGCCCAGGTCCTGGGCCGTTTTTCGAAACAACAAAGAGCGGTGGATCAGCTACGACGTTGCAGCAGCCCAAAGCCCAGCAAACCAAAGCCCAGAACCGACAGCGTCAGCATCCAGCGCGACCATGCAGACAGCGATGGAACGCTGCCCGGCGCGGCGGTGGTGCCGTTCAGATTGAACGTGAAGTCTTGAGCGCCCGCGGTGCAAGCCAGAACACCGCTGAAGCTGCCCGCGCTACCACTCTGATAAGTGACCGTCACCGTTGCGTTGCCCGAGGCAGGTACCGCGAATGACAGCGGGGACGCAGTGAACGGCGCTGCTGGCGCAGTGCACGTCACGTTGGCTGCCACCAAACCGGGATTGTCGAACACAATCGTGCTGGTCGCGGCTGGGCCACCCAGAGTCGTTTGGAACGCAATGTTTGCACCGGAGGTCGGATTGGAAGTGAGCGGCACCACGGTGCCTGCCGGGCAGGTCAAGTCGAACACGCGCGGCACGGTGGTGGTGCCCTGAACCTCATTACAGGTCATGCTGAGGGTTACCGCGGCTGCACCAAGGACGCAGCTTCCGGTCAAGGGGCTGCCATTCACAGCGCCAGCACCAATCGCGGAAACCGGACCAGCGAAGCCAGTAAAGCCGGCCGGCGCCGTGCACGTGACGGTGGTGGTTGCGGCAGCGCCCGAGCCGGAGCCCGCAGTGGCAATGGAAACGTCGATGTTCGCCGAACCCGTCGAGCCGACCGTCGTGCCGCCAGTCAGGGTCACCGAACCCGGTGCCGGCGAATACGAGAAGACGGGCGGGACGTCGGTTGGGCCCAACGTACCGACAATTTGGAACAACAGATCAGGTGATGCGCCGCCGCCGACGCCACACCCTGTTGCAGGTTCGAACGTTGTGCAGCCGGAAGCGAAGCCGTCGCCAGGATTGCGCCAGACCGATTCAGAACCACTCTGCACGCTGCGGTTTGACCAGAAGTGCTGGCCAGATGCAGCAAAGTTCTGATTGGTCTGGATCGCCACCCAGTAGGTACCGGCGGGCAAACTGCACGCGGGTGACAGTGGGATGTTGAACGAACCGAGCGTGTCAGTCGGTGTGACATTGGTGTACGTGCAACCTGCAACCGCTGCGCCGGGAAGATCCGGGTCACCGCTACCGGCTGCATTGGCAAAGATCGTCAGGTCGACCGTTGAACCACCTGGCGTTCCGGTGGTGCCGACCGTGCGAACTTCGTCCACGACCCAAACGACACCGCTCGGCACGACGAAGTCGTCGGCGGCTTCCGAATCGTAGGCGTCGAAAGACGCTTCGAAGTCCTGATCCGGAACGCCGTTGCCAGCCCCAGAATTGTTTTGGTCGTACAACACGACCGAACCGCCTCGTACCGCCTCAGAGCTGGGCACGCCGCCCACCGAAGCGCGGTTGGTAAGAACGGCAGCATGAGCTGATCCGGCGGTTGCGAAAATTGCCATCAGGCTGAGCGGAAGCAGTTTGCGATTCATTGGGGTTCCTTTGTGGCGACCAGTGCGCAGCCGTGACAGGGTTCTCACTGACGAACGCTGTGGGACTTGTAAGCTCGTCAGTTATAGCCTGCGCGTTCGTGGGATGCAATGCGGATTGGTTAGGATTTCTTGACTGCGTGCGGCAGCTGCAAACCGCAAATCTTCATCTCTGGGTTAGCAATAACAAGCGGTTACGGGATTTCAGTAAGAAGACGCATCAATTTCCTGGCACTAAGCCCTTGATCCTGTCAGGGACGACCGAACGCTCAGCTTGGCCAGTCTGAGAACACTGACTCGAAGCGCCGCCATCGCCCCCGCCCGCGCTGGTCCATTGGCTCGCGCACTTGGGCTGCGCTGGCGGTTCGTACTTCGCGGTTGACCTCGTGGGGCTGACAGCAACCCGGTTCCCAAGGTAAGCCAATTGCTTCAAGCAACGATGTGGTCACGTGCTCGGGTGAGGCAACCAACGCCTCATAGTGCACTCTGATGACCGCGTCTCCATCGAATGCCAACCAATGCTGCATCAGGCGTTCGTAGTCCGCACACCAGGCCTTGAGTTCCGCCAGGTCATTGCTCCAGGGAGCCGTGTGCGCAAAGTGCTGCAAGAAACAGCTATACGCGCAGTCGCGGAGGTCGCGGCGCATGTCGATGATGTGGGCGCCGGGCAGCATCAGGCGAATCGCCCCAATATGCAGGAAGTTGGCGGGCATCTTGTCGACCATCCAGGGGCGCTCCGCGCGCCAACGCTCGGTGCGCTGCAAGTATTGCGTGCCCAGCGCTGCAAAGTCTTCGGTGCTGCAAGCAGCCAGTTCCCGAGCATCCAACTTGGGGCTATGACTTCTTAGCACTTGCTGCAAATCGGGCAGCTCGCTCGCGGCAGACACCAGCGAGTGCGCGGCCAGTACTTGCTCTAACAGCGTGGAGCCCGAGCGGGGCAAACCGAGGATGAAAATCACATTGCTGCCGCGCGCCGGATCGCCTGCGGGTTGCCGAGGTTGCTGCCACAGCCGTATCACGTCGTCGACCCAATTACGGTGACGTTGCAGATCCCACTGCAGATGGCTTCGTTTCAATGCATTCGCATCGAGGAGTGCGCGCCAGCCCGTGGCGTCTTCGCCGTTGGCGAGATGGGCATGGGCCCGCGCAAACCCGATCAGCGTGCGGTCGTCCGCGCCGATGTTGGGCTGCACCCACAGCGCGTCCAACTGCGCTTGATCAGCCCGGTCGAAGGCAACTGTTTTCAGATTGGCAAGGCCCCACCATGCAGCGCCCGTGGTGGGGCGAAGCGCCAAAGCGCGCCGAAACGTAGCGATAGCTGCCGTTACATTGCCGAGACCCACCTCAACGCGCCCGAGTGCGCACCATGCCTCGACATGTTTCGGGTCGCGACGCGTTGCCTCAAGCAAGGGTTCGCGAGCAGCACGCAGCCGGGCATCACTACTCAGCAATTTGCCAAGATTGAAGCAGGGCGCCGCCAGTGTGGGATCCAGCGCCGCAGCACGCTCAAACGCATCCGCTGCCTCGTGCAGGCGACCCAGTGTACGCAGGATCGATCCGCGGTTTGTCCAGATCGGCGCCGACTGCGGTGCGAACTCGGTGGCAGCTTGAATCGCCGCGTAGGCCTCTTCAGGTCGCCCCAGGTTCAGACGCGCCACGGCCAGCAGTCGCATTCGCTCTGACGGCTCCGACTCCGAGTCTGCCATCACCAGGCGCTCCACTTCGGTCCAACGCTTCAACTGCAACGCCCGCGCCAGAGCGCCTTGCATGAATGGCTCCAAAAACTACAAATCGGTGAAGACAGGCGGTGTATAAACGAGCCGATCGTTGGGCCCGGGTACCATTATGCGACCATTATCGAACAAGTATCTCGCTTGCTGCAACGTCGTGGCAGCCTTCCTGTTGGCGCTCCCATTGGGATGCACCGCGCAGTCGTTGGTTGATGTCGGCGCCGAGCGCGGCATTTTGGACTACCACATGGCGCCGCCGATGGGTGCCGGGCTTGCCGCCGCCGATATCGACAATGACCTCGATATTGATCTGTTCGTTCCGAACGCTGAAGACACCGCCGATCAGCTCTATCTCAATGATGGCAGCGGGACTTTTTCGAATACTGCATCGGCAGCCGGATTAAACACCCAGCAGCGTGCGCGGGCGGCACTTTGGTTCGACATGGACGGCGATCGGGATCTTGATCTCGTCAAGGCGGGCGATTGCTTCGGCGAATGGGGGCTTGGAACAGGCGATGTCGTCTGTCGACCGGGGCGAGCAATGCTCCGACTCTATCGTCAAGAATCCAATGGCGTCTTTGTCAATGTCACAACGGGTTCTGGCCTGGAGCAAGATTCCGGCATTCTCGAAAATGCACACCATCGCGGCGGCTTGGCAGCGGGCGATCTCGATCAGGATGGCGACCTCGATCTCTATTCGGCGTTCTGGCGGGGCCCATCGCGGCTCTACTTCAATGACGGGACTGGCCACTTCACTGACGTCACTGTTGCAGCCGGCGTGCATCGCCCAGGAACGGCGCAATGGCAACCGGTGATACTTGATGTCGATGGAGATGGTCGGCAAGACATCTTTGTCGCCGTCGATTTTACGGCGAACTTCCTGTTCATGAATCAGGGCAACGGACAATTCGAGGATCACGCTGCCGCCGCAGGTGTGAATCAGGATTGGAACGACATGGGCGTCGCGGTAGGCGATGCTGATAACGACGGCGACTTCGATCTGTACGTGACCCAGGTGCACGGCGCAAATCCCGAGGAGCGGAATCTCTTGCTGCGGAACGATTCTGTGCCAGGTACACCATTGTTCGTCGAGCACTCGCAAACTGCCGGGGTGGCCGATACCAGTTGGGGCTGGGGTGCCACGTTTGCGGACATGGACCTTGATGGCGATCTGGACTTGCTGGCGACCAATGGCTTCGACAGCGTTGAAGGCGCGCAATACCCCACTGATCCATCGCGCGCATTTCGCAACGATGGCGACGGCACCTACACCGACGTCTCAGCGGCCTGGGGCTTCAACGATACATTATGGGGCAGCGGGTTGATCGCGTTCGATTTTGATCGCGACGGCCGATTAGATCTCCTGCAGGCTACGAAAGTCCATCCAAATCCTGGGCCCCTGCGCCTGCTCCGCAATACAGCAACTCCGGCTGCGAACTTCTTGCGCGTTGTGCCGCGTTCGATGGGTCCCAACTCGCAAGCGATCGGTGCCAGGGTCAGCGTTCGTATTGGTAGCCAGTGGCAACATCGGTTGATTACTGCTGGACTGTCGTTCTTGAGTCAGGAGCCTGCCGAGGCCCATTTCGGGTTGGCCGGCGCCACGCGCGTTGACGAATTGCGCGTGGTCTGGCCGGATCATCAGGAAACGGTTCAACGGGCGATTCCGGCGAATCGCAGTGTCCTGGTTTGGGACGACCAGACGATGGTCGCCGACTTTGAGTAGCCTCAGCTTGCGTAAGAATCGCGCGCGCAGCGTTGGGACACGGGTGCGCTTGTTGCCGCTGATCAGAGCGCCGCGCTTCGTCGAAACACACGGAACGATCATGCCGAATCGGTCACGCGATCCACCGGCATGTTGGCAAAGCGGTGCTTGCCGTTCGCTCGAAGTTGCGCTTGGGCCCCTTTCGGCTGCCTATTCAATGTCGCGTCATATTGATGCGCTGCCTTACTCAGAATCCGCTCGGGGAACAAGGCGTCGCAGTGATCCCGAATGCAGAGGAAAGTAGGGCGAGTCACCACTTGCCAAAGAACGGTGCGAGATGCTGCCGCACGATCCCGGTTGGCACGGTTTCGGGCTTCATGACGCCGTAGGCTATTGGCCAGGCGTGTTGTGGCGGCAGCTTGAAGGTGCCCATGAGCATGTCGACGAGCGGCAGATGGATGGCGTAATTGACGTCCATATACGCCTTTTCCTGAGCGTGATGCCAGTGGTGATAGCGCGGCAGGACAACGAGGTATTCCAGCCACCCAAAGCGAATGCCGAGATTGGCGTGTGCAAGCACAGCCTGCAGACCGACCAAGATCACGTAGGCATTGACCGCAGCAGGCGCAAAGCCCAGCACGACCAGCGGAATCAGCACGCCAATGCGGGTCAGCAAAATCTCGACAAGATGGACTCGCGATCCGGCCAACCAGTCCATGTGGCGGCTGGAATGGTGAATGGCATGGAAGCGCCAGAGCCAGGGCAGCCTGTGGTACGCGCGATGCAGCAGCGCTTGCGCCAAATCCGCAAAGAACACGGCGAGTAAGAACTGGCACCAGACCGGCAGCGACTGTATGGCATCCTGCACCACGGGAAACGCGGCAAAGTGTGAAATGGTTGCGGTAGATGCCGTGATCGCAATGAGGATGAACTGCACGAGCAGGTGGCTCATGAAATAGTAGGCAATGTCGGTGCGCCATTCGGCACGCAGCGTCAGCTGCTTGCGCTGCCCAAGAATGCGTTCGATTGGAATGAATACCAGTGCCGAGAAGAACAGTGAGATCACGAACCAATCAAGACCGAGCGAAAACGGCGTCTTGTCGATGGGATCGAATTTGATCGTCGCGCCACCGAGCAGCACCGCGAGCGTCGCTCCTCCCACTCCGATCAGTGCCGGAACCCGATCACCCCCGCGCAGGATGGCAAGCGTCCCCATAGCAAACGCCGCGATCAGTCCGACGAGCATCAGATTGCGGGCGAAGTCTTCCGTGTAGGCCTCACGGAATTCCTTGCTCGTGAAAAGCTCCGGAAAGTGAAAGCAGAGTACGCCCAGCAAGGCCAGGACGCCAAGCAGGGCGGAAAAATAGGCCAGGATCGAACGCTTCGCGAGGTTCGATGTGGGGTCATAGCGATCGGGCGGCGTAATGTTGTCTTGCATGGCTCGATTGTATGCAAAGTGGCGCGTCCTTGGGAGTCCAGCCGCCCCTTTGGTGCGCCTATTCGCGCATCAAACTGTCAACGACAATGAGCGATTTTCACGACGGTACGGTCTGGCAAGTAGCCCTCTCCCCAGCCCGCTCCCACTCGCGTGGGAGAGGGAGAAGTGCTCCCTCCCCGCGATCGCGGGGGAGGGCCTGGGGAGGGGGTTACTTGCGGTCAAAATCATCACCACCCGCAATTTATTGGTTCGCAAAACCAATGGGTTATGGCGTGTTTGATGAGAGGGGCTGAATACGTCCATCCTGGACTCTGGAACCCTCGCTATGGCGTAGGAGTCGAGTATCGGCCAATCAGTTGCACGCCGGTGTAACTGCTATAGCCGCGAATCATCACGTGATAGGTGCCCGCACGAACCGTGCTGATGGTGCAGGTTTCATTATTGCCGCTGAGGTATGGACGGCATTCGTAAGCGCTGGTGGTCGGCGCGGACCCGAATCTCACATACAAATCGGCATCGCCGGTGCCACCGCTCATCTGGAAGGAAAGGCCATAAGCGCCCGATGGAACGACCATGGTGTAGTAGCGCTCGCTGCTTTTTGCACCAGAAATATTGCCTTTCGGCACGCCCTTTTGTAGTTGGCTATCCGGCGGCGGGTTCGCCGTGACGGTTACGCTGCGCACGGTTTGGGCACTGGCGCCTCGGTTGTCCGTGACCGTCAATGTCACCGCATAGGTCCCAGCAACCGCGAACGTTCGTGTCGGGTTCGTCGCCGTCGAGCTTGATCCATCGCCGAACTCCCAGCGCCTTGATGCAATGGTGCCGTCGGCGTCGGAACTCGCATCAAAGAAACTCGCGGTGGCATTATTCGTCGTGAAGGTGAAGTTCGCGACTGGTGCAACATTTGGCGGCGGGGCGGTCACGGTGACGTTCCGGGAAATCTGCCGGGCCTCGCCGTCATTGTCAGTGACTGTCAACGTGACAACATACGTTCCGGGTGCCGTGTAAGTGTGCGCTGGGTTGGCAACTGTTGAAGCAGTCGAGTCGCCGAAGTTCCAACTCCTGCTCGTGATCGTGCCATCTGGGTCGACGCTCGCATCGACAAAGCTCGCGGTCAGATCATTCGCGCTGAAACTGAAGTCAGCGACAGGCGCCTGATTGACATTGAGCACTTGAACACTGACATCGTCCGTGGCCGTTTGACCAGAATCGTCGGTAACGACTAGCCGCAGAGTCACGACACTGTTCGCGCTGACTTGGGGGGCAGAGAAGCCCGTCTGGGCGGCGTTTGGATCGGTCAGAACGATGGCAGGGCCGGAGGTCTGCAGCCAGTGGAATGATGCAATCGAACCGCCGTTGTGAGCGGTTCCCGATCCGACCAGTTGGCCCCACTCACCTTCGGCAGTCACTTGATCCAGGCCCGCGTCTGCCTGTGGTGCATCGACGTCGATATGAACCGTGGTTCGGTCCACGGACGCGGTGCCGTCGGCATAGTGAACCGAGAGGCGAAACGTGAGCGTCGTGGTCTCGAACGGCGTGACGAAACTCGCAATTGGTTGGTCGGTGTTTTGCAGCGCCACGGGTGGGCCAGAACTCTGTGACCAATGCCAAGCCGTGACCGGTGCGCCTGCGTTGGTGCTGCCTGAGAGTTCGACCATAGGCCCGTGTGCGCTGACAATCTGGTCGGCCCCGGCATCCACGGAATAGGCACGCGCTGAGTACATGGCAGTTTGCGATGCCTGCGCGCCGTAAGCCGCCCAAGCCACACGATGCAGACCTTGTGCATCGACTCTGGCGACCGGATTCACCTGCATCGGAGTTGACGCGGGCAACGGCGGTTCCTGAAGCACCATGAACTCGTCGGTGAGCGGCGTGCCGGCCGCATCGAAATAACGGCCATCAATCGTTGTTCGCGACTCGGCAGCATGTTCGCTGCTCCAAACCAACAGGACTTTTCCGTCGGCGTCCACGGCCGCCGCGGCCGTGACTTGGTTGTCGCTGATGTGCTGATTGACAACAAACTCAGGGGTGACCGGCGCGCCGATAGCGTTGAACAATCTTGCCCGGATGCCCCAATCGTTCGCGTCACATCCATAGCAATCCCAGGCGATTGCAGTGAGTCCCGAGGCATTGCGGGCAATGGTTGGATTGCGTTGGTCGCCGTAGTAGAGCTCGCTATTGACCAGAACGTCATCGCTGACCGCATGCCCCGCACTGTCGAATACACGATAGGCAATATCTGTGCCGACTCGGATGCCTTTAGCCTCCCACACGATCGCGAGACTGCCGTCTGCCGCAAGGGAGATGGCTGGATTCACTTGGTCGTAGGCGGTGTTGGTGTTGACCATCACCTCGGGCCCTTGGGGGGTTCCGTCGGTGTTGAACTGACGCATGAAGACATCACCAAATCCATCTTGCACGCCGCTGCTCCACACCACGACAAACCGACCGTCGGGCCAAACCGCAATGGCAGGGTCGTAATGGGCACTATTGACGTGACTGTGCACCACGATCTCGCCAGTCAACGGTTGGCCCGCAGCATTGAATCGTCGCGCTCTGACCGAGCCTCGGCCAGTCGCCAATGTGCGCGTCCAGACTGCAATTGAATTGCCCTGAGCGTCGATGCCCACCGAAGCATCCTCAACGAGATCACCGTCGCTCGCATTGACGACAAACGTGCCGCCAAGTGGCGTTCCGTCAGATTGCAGACGTTGCCCGAATATTCGGTCGGAGGCAATTGTGACCGGGTTGCGATCGTTCCAGACACCGATCCCGGTGCCGGCTTGGTTGAAGTCGATGCCGACACGTGTGCTGTAGGCACTGAATTGCCGGAGCGACGGACTGAACGGTGCTGCCGGACCAAACGGCGACGACATTGCGTTGCCAGCGAATGCTGCCAGCAGGCTGAAGCATAGAATGGGAATGGATCGGTTCCTGATCACGGTGTGACTCCTGGTTTTGGTTCGGTGGCGGGTTTGAAAGCCCGGGGTGGACTTATTCAAACGCTCTGTATTGCGCTGCTTGGCCGGTGACAGCGTCCGCGCAGCCGCGCCACGCTGCCGGCCCGGCACGTGTCGCGGCTGGGGTCATTGTGTGGCCGCGGCGTTGCCCGAGGAATCCGAAAAGTGTCAAGCGTTGACGCGAACGGTTGACGATTCGTCAAGTCACGGTTCGTAGTCGATGCGGTTTGGAATCTCGCCCGGATGATTCGCGGACGCTCCATTCCTTGCGAAGAAGATCAAGTTGTTGATCAACAGCGTGCAAGCGATCGGGTAGCTGCCCAAAGTAGGGCGGGACTTGCGTCAGATCGCAGCGGATGTCCAGTTGGCAGCGAGCATTCTCGTACCCACTGCAGCAGAGCCATCGAATTCCCAAGGATCTGAAGATGCTGCCGTCGGGCTGCGCACTACAGGCGCTCCGCAGCACAGTTGCTCGCATGGCAGCTCCAATGAAACACGCCGTAACCCACTAGGTTTTGCGAACCAATAACTTGCGGTCGGCGACGATTCGGACGGCAAGTAGCCCCCTCCCCGGGCCCTCCCCCGCGATCGCGGGGGAGATAGCCGACTCCCTCTCCCACGCGAGTGGGAGAGGGCTGGGGAGAGGGCTACTTGCCACACTGCGCCGTTCTAAGAATCACGCATTGTGGCCAACAGTTTGATGCGCGAATAAGCGCACCAAAGGGGCGGCTGGACGCCCAATCGTGTCTGGCGATCCTTGCTGCCACTGGACAGCAATCGTGGCGGTGTAGCATCCTGCACGCGCCCCCTAGGAGCGCACGCCATGGCACAGTTTCGTCGGTCGAATCGAATCGTCCGTCCGTTTGATTCGTCCCAAATCCGCGCATGGCTTAGCGGCATGCTGTTGTTCGGCATTTCCGGTGTCGCGATCGCGGGGGCGGATCCCTGCGCCGCCGGCATTGGGGCGTCGATCGCGGTGTCGACCGAAGGCGCTCCCGGGAGTTATACGGTCAACGGCGCAAGCAATCGGAACTTCACGGTGGTGCGTGGCTGTTCATATACCTTCATGGTCAGCGCGTCTGGACACCCGTTCCTCCTGAAGAGCGTGCAAGGCGCTGGTTCCGGCAACCAATACAACGACGGTGTCGCCAACAACGGCGCCCAGACTGGCACCATTACATGGACCGTTGCCGCAAACGCGCCCGGCGCCTTGTTCTACAATTGTCAGTTTCATCCGCCGATGACCGGGACGATTACGGTCATCGATCCGGATCCTGCGTTGTTCGGTAACGGTTTCGAAGACACACCGCCGGGCTGATCGACCAGCGTCGTGTGCCGCAACTAGCTCGAGTCAATTTCTCGCCGATCACACTGATCCGACGTTGCGCGTTCTCGCCGTAGAATCCGCTGCGTCTTATCCTTACGCCTTGCATTGGCTCGAAAAGCTTCCAAATGCGCTTCAAGCTCTTTGCGGAATTCGGCACTGTTAGCCGTCGGTGCTGGGCAGACAAATTCGATCGCGGGGTAGGCCCACGCTTTGGAACCATCCCCGGCTGGAGGCGGCCTCACGCTGCCGACTTCGAGCGCAGCCAGCATTGGGAGGCTTCTGAGATTCGGCTCAGAAAAATAGGAATAGCGGCTGTCCGGGAGGTCCGATCCACAGGGTTAAGCCCAGAAGGTCCCAGGGCGCTAACTTGTCTGCTCCAGCGGGCCGAGGCCTACGCCTGGAAACGCCTCTTGCCCAGCAGTCAAGCAAGCGTTATTGGACTCAGCTGCTTCGCTTTTTCCGTGCTTGCAGCACTTTCAATGATGGCGGCATGGCGCGGACTTTAGATTCCAGGGCATCAAAGATAGGGTTCCAGCGCGATGGGATTTCTTGTTTGCGAGCGATCGCTTCTGCCATCAGGCTGCAGAGTTCGAGCGCCAAGGGCGATTTGCCTTCGCTCCACACTTTCAGCAATACGTCATTCTGCCAAGTGCCGAGCGTTCCCAGGCGCCAGCTTTGCTTGGCTGCTTTTTGCCATTCAGACAGCACATCGCCATGGTTCGTTATGAGTGCCCGCACGGGCTGCCGACGCTCGCCGAGCACGGCTTCAGCATAGGCATCGAGTCCTTGCGACAAGGACTCAGACGGATCGGTCGAAATACCAATCGCGACGCCCATAGGCAAGCGAATGAGCGCAGCACCGATGGTGCTTTCAGCGTTGCAAGCATCCTGAAAGGGCTGACACAGTGCCGACGCAATATCCGACATCCAGCCCTTGACGCGCGGTTGCGCAATCATGAACTGCCGATCACCGTTCAGGTCTTTCCAGCATCGCGACAGGCTTGACCACGTCCCCACCACGTAAGGCGACGCGAACAGTGTCACGATTCCGCCAGGCGCTGGGCGTTGCACTACGAATCCGACCTCACCGGCATCGACTACGAGTTGATCGGTGGCTGGACTTGCACCGCCGCGAGAAGAGCTCTTGCTCCCGATGATGTCGGCGGATACTTTCTTGCGCGAGGTAATCTCGACTGTGGAAATGGTCACGAAGACCGCCAGCAACGGGTGCAGCGGTGAGTGGACATTGCTGCGATCATGGCTTGGCTCCTCATCTGAGGTGGGACCCTAGCAGAAATTCGCTTTGTCATCTTGCTTCATGCCTGCAGATCTGCCACTCGGCGCCCGATGCGCCGTGATTTCGGAATGATAAGCGAGGATGCTTGGGGATGCGACCAACCTGCCAGTGTTGGTGCGGTGGAACCGCTGCTTTGTTTTGGATCAGTTTGCTCAAAGCGATCTGAAATGCCGCTGCCGCGCCTCTGAATTGGTCTAAGGCCCCCACAAGCCGGGGCGCGAAAGGCCTTGCACCAACGTCGAAGGACGGGCCCCTCATGGTAGGCGCCGGCGCAGCAGCCAACCCGCGAAGTGCGTTTGGCCGCTGATTACCGGGCATGCTATTTTGCCTAGTTATGATCAGTTGCAAGTCCATTGCGCGTCGGTAATCGCGCAAGGAGCCTCTGAACAAGTTCAGAGGCGACGCAGGCCATGGATGGCCTGCCCAGAATCAAGCGCGCAAGTGCTTGATTCTGGAGCAGCGAGTCCGGACATGTGCCGGACTCGGTGCGGGTCTGAAAGTCCAGGATGGACTTATTCAGACCCTCCCTAGCTTACTGCCGGCCGCGAAGACCCAAAACGATCAATGACACTGGCGCGGCGAGGGGACCGCCCCGCGACCAACATCCTCACGAGGAGAGTGCAGTGCCTTCAATTCGTTCTTCGCTTCAGTCCGCCTTCGTCACGTCGCGTTTGGCGGTCCTGAGCCTTGCCGTCATGTTCAGCGCGTCGCCGGCATTTGGCGGCGGTACGCCGGACCCCAGCAATGTCGCGCTATCGACAACGAACCGCAACGCGTTGATGGAGATGCTCGGTCCTGATCGAGGCTTTGGCTTCGGCGACTATCTCACCGACCGCGTTTCCGGTTTACAGCGGGGTGGGGCGGTCGAGACTTACGACTTCTATATCGAAGTGCCGCCGGGTCAGACGCAATTAGTCCTGCAGATCTTTGACGCGGACGCCGGAGCCGGCGACAACTTGGCGACCCCTATCGTCAACGAAGATCTGCACGACGAGAACAACGCCACGGGCAATTGGGAAATGTCCACCACCTACCAGCTCTTTGATCCGAGCGGCGTGTCGGTCGCGATCCGAAATCTACCCGGGCAGGACTGTGATCCGGCCACTGCAGGTCTTCAATCCTTCTGCGACAACGCTTGGAGCGACCTTGGCGCGTTCACCATCCCTAACCCGGCGCCTGGACATTGGCGGCTCGCCATTGGCAGCCCGAACACCGCGCTGACCAGCGAAGACGAATCCAATTCCTACGGGCTTCGGGCCCATGATGGCGATGCCTCCGCAAGCGGTAACGAATTCCCCATCTATGCGAATACGTTCGTGGGCGTCGGCCAGGTCTATACATCGAGTGCTGGGGCTGATCCGGGCTTTTCGCGTACACACGATTTCTTCCCGTTCATTCGGCGCGACTGCACCTGCGAATCGAACGACTTTGACTCTGATTCGAGCGCTCCGATCGACGAATCAACGGTGTTCACGACGCGCACCGGCGCGACGCCCACTGGCAGTAATGGCACGCTGTCACTGGCCACGTTGTGGCGACAGAACGTGCTGACCAATTGGACCACCGAGCAAGACGCCAACGACTATGGTTTGTGGCGCCTGCGCTGGACGACGGGTCGCTTCAATCACATCACGTACTACATGGGCGATGACACCAACTTCGATCCGTCGAATGCGGCCCCAGGCCCCGGCAATGGCGTGGAGCCCAACTCCAATCCAGAGAACGGCGCCATTCGCCTCTATCTACCGGCCGATGGCTCGCGCCTGTTCGGGCTCGCTGGTGGCGCCAATGACGCCGTCAATGCACCGCTCAAGCCGTGGGTAGGCCACAGCTGGGCGTTGGTTGCCGGCGAGCCGCCGATCGAGGCCAATGTCACCTCGATTGTGCGAATGACCATCACCGTCGCGAACCCGACCGCGTATCCGATTCAGTTCTCGAACGTGACCGGCGGACCCAACGTCATCGTGGCGACTTTGCCAGACAACGGTGGTCAGACAACGTATGTTGCTGGTTCAGCCACCATTACGGGCGGAGCCGCAACTGCCACCAGCGTTACGGGCACTGGCCCATGGACGCTTACGTTCGCTCCTGGCGTCATCGCTGCTGGTGTGACCGCCACTTTGACCTACGATATTCAGGTGCGTCCGACCGCCACGGGGCTTCCGAAGTCGCTCTTCTTTGTTGGTACGTTCGGTACGGCGACCCAGGGTTCCTATATCGACGAAACGTGCGCTAACGCCAGTGGCGGCGCTTCGGTTTGCGGTGCCACAGCGCTGACGAACGCGACGCTGTCGATTGGTCCGCTTTGCCGGCTCACGGCACTCGTGACCACGGCGCCCTCGCTGGCGGTCGCCAAACAGATCAATGGAACGGTGACCGATAACGGCAACGGCACCTTTACCGTGCCGTTTCGCCTGGTCGTCGAAAACCTCGGCACCACGACGATGACACCATTGCAAGTGACCGACGATTTGGCAGCGGCGTTTCCGGCGCCTTCCAGCGTGGTCGGGGTCACGGCGGTGAGCACCAGTATTCTCTCCGGTGTCGGCACACTCATTGGCAATGGCGCATACAACGGTGTTGGCGATACGAACCTGCTCAGCGCTGGCGGCAGCTCGTTGAATGCCGGCGCCGCCGGGCAAATCGATTTCAGCGTCACCTTCAATCCGAATGGGATGCCAGGTCCGTTCTTCAACCAAGCGATTGCGTCCGGAACCACCAGCCTGGGCGGCACGTTTGTTGATTCCTCAGACGACGGAACCGATCCTGATCCCGACGGCGATGGCATCGGCAATGAGGCCGGCACGGGTTGCCCCAGTACGGTGGCCGCGACCAACTGCGAGAATGATGCGACGCCCATTCAAGTCAGCGGCGCCAATGCGATCGGTCTCGCGAAACAGGTCAGCAACATCATCAATAACGGCAACGGGACGTTTACCGCGAGCTTTGTGCTCACGGTCGAAAATGTCGGAAGCTTGAACTTCACCAGCGTCCAGGTGACTGACGATCTCGTGGCGACCTTCCCAGCGCCGGCCAGTGTGGTATCAGTGACGACGCCGGCGGTGTCGATCGTCAGTGGCGTGGGCACGCTCGCACCGAACGGGGCGTTCAATGGCACCAGTGATACCAACTTGCTGAATTCCGGTAGCAGCACGCTGAATCTGGGTGCAGTGGGTCAAATTTCCTTCGATGTGACCTTCAACCCTGCCGGCAGCGCTAACTTTTCAAATTCTGCAATCGCCGCCGGCAGCAACACGACTGGCAATGTCACCGACACCTCTGACGATGGCACCGACCCCGATCCAGATGGCGACGGGAATGCAAACGAGCCTGGAGAAAACGATGCGACACCAATCCACGTCAATGCCGCCAATGCGATCGGTCTGGCGAAGCAGGTCGGCAATATCGTTGATAACGGCAACGGGACATTCACCGCGAGCTTTGTGCTCACCGTCGAAAATGTCGGAAGCTTGAACTTCACCAGCGTCCAGGTGACTGACGATCTCGTGGCGACCTTTCCGGCGCCGGCCAGTGTGGTCTCGGTGACGACGCCGGCGGTGTCGATCCTCAGTGGCGTGGGCACGCTCGCGCCGAACGGGGCGTTCAATGGCGCCAGTGATACCAACTTGCTGAATTCCGGAAGCAGCACGCTGAATCTGGGGGCGACGGGTCAAATTTCCTTCGATGTGACGTTCAATCCAGCGGGTCAGACCAACTTCTTCAACGCCGCACTCGCCAGCGGTAGCAATCTCAGTGGGAATGTGACCGACGCATCGGACAATGGCGCCGACCCCGATCAAGACGGCGACGGGAACGCGAACGAACCCGGCGAGAACGATGCAACGCCGATCACCGTCACCATCATCGCCGGTCCTATCAGGGACGTGCCAGTGGTCAACGACATTCGTGTGTGGCTGCTGCTGATTGCGGTTCTTGGCATTCTCGGCGCAGTGTCCCTGCGCCGCGCTGCTGACTGACCGAGCGCGTGTCGACTTGGTCTTGGTCGAAATAGGCGGGCTTGAGCCCGCCTATCTCTGGTGTCGATGGACGGCCAATGAAAATAATGGACAGCTGAGACTGGTGGACAGCCCCTTGGCTTGGGACCGGCTTGGATCGGCAAACACGTGGGTGTTCACGCGTTCGCGCGTGGGAGCTATGGTCGCATCGAAGGTGCGCTTATTCGCGCAGCAAACTGTCGGCGACGATGCGCGATTCTTAGAACGGCGCAGTGTGGCAAGTAGCCCTCTCCCCAGCCCTCTCCCACTCGCGTGGGAGAGGGAACATTTCTCCCTCACCCGCGATCGCGGGGTGGGCCCGTGGAGGGGGTTACTTGCGGTCAAAATCATCACCACCCGCAATCTGTTGGTTCGCAAAACCAATGGGTTATGGCGTGTTGGATGAAAGGCTTTTGAGATTCAGCTCAGAACAATCGGAAAGGTGGCTTACCACGAGCGCCAGTCCACGAGCGCCAGATGATGGTCGGGCCGAGGGAGCGCCCGAATTCAAGCTTCGCGACGTCATGGCTCGTTGATCTGTTCGCCCGAAGCGCTACCACCTGCCAGAGCGCCAACATCGTCAACGGGCGGTTCGGTGTCCGGGATCTGAATCTGGACCACCTTCTCGTCTACAAGCCAGACCCGCAGTTCGGTGTCGCGTTGCCGGTACGTCCAAACCTCGATGGCCGGACTGTATTCGTCAGCCGGAATCAGGTCTTTGCGATCCGGCTTTCCACCGGCCGACAACACCTTGTCGGCGCCATCGCCCTTGTCAATGAGCTTCTTGCCGAGCAGGACGCTCTCGGCATGTGCATCGAGGCTCAGGCAGATTAGGATGGCAAACAGGGCGCGATACACGGCGGACTCCAAAGATCGGGTAAACAAGCATGGCATCGGCATATTGCGATGCAGTTACCGTTTTGATCGTGATGGAGTTCGCAGAATTCGGGGGCTGTCGGCCGAAATCGTCTCTGGACGAACTCCATGCCAGTCCAGGCGTCAATGAATCGGTTCACGGACTTTCATCAAACGCGCGATCACGGGATAGGGCGCGGTTTTGCGTCGTCGAATTGCGATCGGAAATGCTTACAGCCGGTGGCAATGCGCGCCTATCGCGATTTGCGATTTCGTGGACAGCCGATTTCGTGGACAGCCACTTTTCCATCGCATCGCCTCCAGTTGGAGCCCGCAAGCGGCACCATGGGAGTACGGCGTTGAATTTGGGATGGCACGAGGCATACGGATTTCTGGAAATCGGCTCAGAAAAAGCCGAAAAGTGGCTGTCCACGAGGTGTCGTACGACTAGTCAGGGAAACAGCCGGCGATCGAGTAGGAGTGAGGCCCGCCGGATCGAACCGGCGCGCCTCGGCTCAATTTTCGAATCCATCCAGAAAGATCAACGGGCCACTAGACGCTGATGTATTGATTGTCGCGGTGTTGTCGGTGGTCGATGGATCGGTCACACCACCGCCCACCACGGCGGTCACGGAATTCGTCAGTGTGCCAGTGGCGATTTCGTGGACAGCCACTTTTCCGTCGCATCGCCTCCAGTTGGAGCCCGCAAGCGGCACCATGGGAGTACGGCGTTGAATTTGGGATGGCACGAGGCATACGGATTTCTGCAAATCGGCTCAGAAAAAGCCGAAAAGTGGCTGTCCACGAGGTGTCGTACGACTAGTCAGGGAAACAGCCGGCGATCGAGTAGGAGTGAGGCCCGCCGGATCGAACCGGCGCGCCTCGGCTCAATTTTCGAATCCATCCAGAAAGATCAACGGGCCACTAGACGCTGATGTATTGATTGTCGCGGTGTTGTCGGTGGTCGATGGATCGGTCACGCCACCGCCCACCACGGCGGTCACGGAATTCGTGAGTGTGCCAGTGGTGCCCGCGGCGACCGTGCCATTGACGGTAAACGTGGCGATGCCGTTCATCGGCAGCGCGATGTTCTGCGTGATGTTCCCGCTGCCCGTTGCGGGGCATGTTGCGCCGCCAGTGCCTGAACAGGTCCAGGTTGGCGTCTGAAACGCTGACGGAAAAATATCGACGACGGTTACCGTCGACGCGCTAACCGGTCCGGCGTTATCGATCACGATGGTGTACGTCAAGGGCTGGCCAGCGGTGTATTGTCCGGGCGTCGTGGCGATGCCAACGCCGACGTCAGCTTCATTTGGCCCAGCAGCGCAATCGACGACGGCACGGATGACCCAGTCACCCTGGACCAGTAGATCTGCGGAGTTGAACCAGACAAAATTGCCGGGCCCGATCTCTGCAAACAAGGCGTTGCGGCCAGGAGTGTTGCCATCGGTGTCACGGACGACGCTCGGGTCCGATGCGCCGATGCTGCTCGCCATTTCGAGCGCGACGACAAATGTTTCGCCGCTCGTGACAGGTACGATCAACGGCACGGTATTGTTTTCGTCGAGGAAACGGAACTCATTCAACACATTGTCAGTCAGTACAGGACCGCCGATTTCTTGAGCCAGGGGACCAGGAATCGGAAACGTTCCGGCGCGATGAATGTCGATGCCGAAGTGGATCGTGTTGCCGGATGTTCCGGATGGCGAACGCCAGAAGATCTGGATGGCACGGATGTTGCCGTTGCAGGGCGATGTCAGCCAGGACGCCGCCTTCTCGCCCTCGGCGAAGCCCGCAACAATGGTTGCCGTGCCGAAATTGCTCAGCGAATCATTCTGGACCGTTACTTCCGCGGCAAGGGCGCCGCCAGCGAAGCAAGAGGTGCACAAGAAACCCAGCGCAGGGAGTCGTGCCATCGTTGTCCTCCAAGGTGATCCAACCGAACACCGCTCGGACGATAGACCGTCACCAAGGACTGGATTTGTGACGCAGTTGGCGGTCAGGCCGCGGCGCTTCTGTCCCAGGCGAGCTGCCGTCACATCGCTGGAGGGCCAGTCAGCGTTAGCTGCCACCTGGGTTTGACTTGCGGTTGGTTGATCCCAAACCGATCAGCTCGCCCTTGCAGCGTGGTTGCCGCAAGGCGGCAAAGCGATCTCAGGGATGGCTCGTCTGCCTGGATCGTCATCACATGGCTGGATTTGCTTCAGCCCTTGCCGGCGCCATCGTCGCCGTAAGCTGTGGCTTTCACTGGTTACTCGAATTTGTCCTTGACCGACACGGTAAATCGATACGCACTTCCCATATCACTATCCGGCGATGCATCGTCATGTCCGGACGCACCAAGGACGACGACACCCACATGCGTCGCGAGTCCGCCGCCAAAGAGCCTTGAGCAGCCCCGCTGCCGTTTAGCCAAGCGCTGCCCTGTGCCCAAGCTTGCCCAGGCTAGGTTGTCGGTCGGGTAACGCGTCGTATGCGGCGCCGACGGCGTTGCCAGTGGTATTGAGTTCCTGCGTGTCCGCGATCAGCAGTTGGTGGTTGTTGGTGAACATCAAGATACGACCGAGGTACTCGGTCCTTGTCGCAGCTGGACAAGTGATTCGCCGCGCTTGTGTCTAGGCTGATCGCCAGTCATCAAACGAATGCGCTTCTGGATGCCGGTGTGATCGGACTTCTTCGGGCAATTGGTCATTTGCGCTCGGATCGTATTCAAGTCGGCATAGACCATCGACGCCAAATAGGCGTGCTCATCAAGCAGCGCAACCGTCTTGAAGTCCCCTCCCAAAACCCCCAGTGCAGTGATCCTCGAGATTCGCCCGACGTGCGATGGGTTGTTTTAGAAATCGCATGTACCAACTGAGATTGCAAAGCCAGGCGCGGTACCGAGCGACCATTTCTGGTGACGCGGCATTTTGCGCAATCCGTCGCTTGATCACTTCCTCATCTTCGGAATTCGGACCTGATCGCAGCCACAAAGCCCAGCCATCCGGACGAAGCGACTGATGCAGTGGTAGTAGCCGTTGGTGTTAGGCGGAACGGTGCGATCGCGGGGGGGGGGGCCGTTTGGGGAGCCTTCCGTGGCTGAGGGAAGCGTCATGGTGGCGGCCTGGAGCACCCAACGCATTGGGAGATTTCTGAGATTTGGCTCGGAAAAATCGGAAAAGTGGCTGTCCAGGGAGGTCTGTCTTGACGCTTCACCGGTTTCGCCGGCGCACTCATTCGAATCCGTCCCGAAAAACCAACGGACTCGCACCGTAGGCACTCATTGCCATGGTCGCCTTGACCGGATTAGTCGTGATTGCCGTAATCGCATAATTGCCAACGCTCGACACAATCCGATAAGCCGGCACCACACAGAAGTTGTTGGCGCCATTGCAGGCCACGCTCATCGGATTTCCAGGATTCACGCCTATGCCGCCGTGGCTGCCACTGATCACCACGCTTTCATAGATCAGCAGGTTTGCTGTCGTCGTCGTGCCCGTAGAGGCGCTGTGCGACGTGGCATTGGTTGTTTGCTCGCCAACGGTCAGGATGGGCATGACCGGAGTCGAGACATCGACCCCATCAAAACGTGACGCGCTGGCACAGCTCGTTTCGCCTGCAATATCGGCAGCCGAATAATGCAAAGTGACTTGATCGCCCGTCTGCAATGCCTGAGTAATCGGCGCGACAAAGGTGAACGCGCGCAAGTCGAAATTGTCCAGATGAATGCGCGACATCGTGCCGGTATAAACATTGCCACGGTTGTCACTCACCTGGGTGGGCGATGCCATCGTGGCGTTCTTGCTTGTCCCTGCGGCCAGCATCAATGCGCTACCCACCGGCACTGCGCCAGTAATAGTCACCACGTGGTTGCCGCCCCCTGCGGGAATCGACACACACCCGGCGCCGCGGTCGCCAGCAAAGACCTGCGCTTGGACTGAAGTTGCGATGGAGAGGCTGCCGATTGCGCATAGTGCGCCAAAGATTGTCCGCATTGCATGCATCCCGATGCCATCCCGCTGTTGAACTTGTCGATGTATCCGTTCCACTGCTGAGACTAGTATGCCAGACCGAGTTCAGCAGACAACAACTGCGAACGAATTCATCGGCGCAAACGCCAGAACCATTCCGATACCGCCAAATCAGGCACAGCCCTTGTTGTGATCGGCGCGAGCCCCCGATGACCGGCATTCGATGCGTGACCGGCAAACCGCAGGCAGGGTCCAATGGGGCCGACAGAACTGAGCAAGCGGTCAGAAACGTGGCTGCCCACGAGGGGGTTATCTTCAAAGGAAAGGTGATGAGCCCGCGGCCAAACAGATGGTCGGACAGCATTGGACAGCCACTTGCCGCGAGCCGGTTTGGGTTCGGCACGCTGATGGGTGTCCACGGGTTCCCGGGTTCCACTGTGCATTGGGAGATTTCTGAGATTCGGATCAGAAAAATCGGAAAGGTGGCTGTCCAGGGGGGGCTTGGCTGTCCAGGGGGGCTTGGGGCTTGGGGTCGGAAAATTCGGAAAAGTGGCTGTCCACTAGGGGTTTCCACTAGGGGTTCACTAGGGAGGGTCTGAACAAGTCCCGCAATTTCTGGTTAGATACAGGTGTTGCGGCGAGGTTATTTCAGCATGGACCAGATGAGTTTCGGTGACGCGGAATATGCGGCTAAGAAGAAGCAGACGCGTCGGGAGGTATTCCTAGCCGAGATGGAGCAAGTCGTGCCGTGGGCAGCATTGCTGAAGGACATTGAGTCGGTTTATCCGGTCGCCGGTCGCGGCCGTCGCCCGTACCCCGTTGAAGTGATGCTCCGGGTTCACCTGATGCAGAACTGGTTTGGGTTGAGCGATCCGGCGATGGAAGAAGCGCTGTATGAGATCGTGTCGATTCGGAACTTTGCCGGTCTGACGCTGAGCGGCAGCATTCCAGACGAGACGACGATCCTGAACTTTCGGCGTCTGATTGAGACGAATGATTTGGCTTCGTCGATACTGGAGCGGATCAACGGTCATTTGTCGCGCAAGGGCTTGCTGCTGAAGCGTGGCACGATCGTCGATGCGACGATCATCGCGGCACCGAGTTCGACGAAGAACTCAGACGGTGAGCGGGATCCTGAGATGCACCAGACGAAGAAGGGCAACCAGTGGTACTTCGGCATGAAGGCGCATATTGGCGTGGATGCTGACAGTGGTCTGGTCCACACAGTGGTGACGTCGGCAGCCAATGATGCCGATGTTGATCACGTTGAAAGCCTGCTGCACGGCAAGGAAGAGACAGTATGGGCAGATGCGGGCTACCAGGGCGCCGACAAAAACATGCGCGAGAACCATCCGCGCAAGCAGCGCTTCCCTGAGTGGAGGATTGCGATGCGCCGAAGCGCGATCAAGGCGATGGAAGAAGGTCGGGCAAAGAGCAATATCGTGAAGATCGAGCGTAGGAAGGCGCAGGTTCGCGCGCGAGTCGAGCATGCGTTTCAGAAGGTGAAGTGCTTCTTTGGGTACAACAAGGCGCGCTTCAAGGGATTGGCCAAGAACACCAGTCACATCGTCACCCTGTTCGCGCTGGCCAATTTGCATCGTGTCAGAAAAGTGCTACTTGAAACTGCAGGGGAGTTGCGCCCGAAGTTCGCGAGCTGATCACGAAAGAGGGGCAAAGTAGCGCCAGAACCGCTTTCCCAAGTGAAGAACGATACCGATTAGGAAGGATACTTAACGGATCACCGACCGAAACCCGCCTGAGAATCCGGAGGACGGAATCCATCGCCAAAAACCGACTTGTTCAGACCCTCCCTAGGGGTTTCTGACCGTCGTACCTGCCCTGTTAGGCGAGCGCCGACCTTGGGCCCAAACCTTCATTCATGCGCCGAGCAATCGCACCGCAAGCAGTGACTGCATGTCGCGGCGGCCGTCAACGATCAGGTAAATGATGACGCGAGAATCCATGACGCGGTAAATCAGTCGGTAGGGTTTGAAGGTCGTTTGCCGATAGTCCTTGATTCCCAGGGCGAGGAGTTCTCTCGGATGGCCGTCTCGCTCCGGCGATTCGGTGAGCGCCATTGCTGCCGCCATCAGCCGATCGAGCAGTTGGTTTGCCTTAGCTGGGCTGTCAAACTCGCTCACATAGTCGAAGATCGATTCCAGGTCCCGCTCTGCGCCTGCAGTTAAAAACACTTGGTACCGAAATGTCTTGCCCGGAGTCATGTCGGCATTTGCTTCGCGCGCAACCGTGTCACAACGTCCTCTAGTGGTTTGACGCGACCAGTTTCAACGTCCTGCTGCCCAAGCGCAAGGACCTTTAGCAGCGCCAGTGTTTCTTGTGTGGCTTCGTACGAAGCCACGTCTTGCAGCACAGCCTTGGCTTCTCCGTTTTGAGTGATGACCAGAGGCTCACGGTTTTTCGCGAGATCGCTCAAGACCTCTGCCGCATTCGCTTTGAGAAAGCTTATTGGCTTCACCTGCATTGAATATCGCATTGTGTTGTTCCTGTGCCTCAATCGGACCGAATATAGTCCTTTATCGGTCATACGGCAATCGGAGCCCCTTGGCCGCGTCTTTCTGGCCCAGAACGAGCTGCGGCTGAGTCAAGCTTCGGGTCAGATCCGCAAAGCGTGTCTTCAGAACACCCCCGCAGGGCGTTCTAGAATGCGCGCCAAGCCCATCCCGGCGATCCAGGCGCGACCGGTATTCACCGCCATTTCGATCAGCGCTGCGAGTGTTCCCATCGCGGTGATCTGCCGCGTGCCAAAACTCTTTACTTGTTCCTGCCACTGTTCTGGATCGATCTTCATATCGAGCAAGACGCTCCGAGTGGCGCGTGGGATTTGTCCGCGCTTGCCGTGATGCCATTGTCTCCCAGTGAAATCCACCAGCGCGACGTAATCGGTGTTGCGCAAATGGAGTCCTTCCTGCTTGACGCCTGCGATTGGTTCCAAGCTCTTCTTGGCGAGTAGCTGATTGCCGGTCAACTTACGAATGCGCTTCTGTATCCCGGTATGGTCCGACTTCTTCGGGGAAGTGGTCATCTGCGCCCGGATCGGGTTCAAGTCGGCATATACCATCGCCGCCAAAAACGCGCGCTCATCAAGCAGCGCAACCGCCTTGAAGCGCCCCTCCCAAAACCGACCGGTACAGTCATCCTCAAGATTCGCCCGGCGCGCGATCGGCTCGTTCAGACAGCGCATGTACCAACTGAGATTGCTTAGCCGCGACCGGTACTTGGCGACCATTTCCGGTGACG
The DNA here is from genome assembly GCF_003015185.1 of Ahniella affigens. GTDB lineage: Bacteria > Pseudomonadota > Gammaproteobacteria > Xanthomonadales > Ahniellaceae > Ahniella > Ahniella affigens. The sequence goes on along the minus strand of NZ_CP027860.1, from coordinate 2,673,668 downwards.
CCGCGATGTGTGCGATCCGGCGTTTTGTTGCATCTTCATCTTCCGAACTCGGGAAGACCACACACCAGCGCCTGGCGACCTCCTCATCCGACCACTCCTTGGCCGCAGTTGCATCGACCTTCAGCACGACATGCAAGTGATTGCTCATGACTGCATAGGCGTAAATCGAAACCGCGAACGCCTCCGCCAATAACAAGATGCGTTCCTCGACCCACTTTCGCCGATAGCCGTAGTCGATGTCTTTGACCTTGTCGTAGCCACAAAGCCAAGCTCGCCGCACGCAGCGGCTGATGCAGTGGTAGTAGCCGTTAGTGTTCGGCGGAACGGTTCGATCGCGGGGTAGGGCCATATTGGGAGCCATCCATGGCTGGGGGAGGCGTCATGGTGGCGGCCTGGAGCGCCCCGCGCATTGGGAAATTTCTGAGATTTGGCTCAGAAAAGTCGGAAAAGTCGCTGTCCAGAGGTCTTGTCCAGGAAAGGTGGCTGTCCAGACGTCTTCCGTGAGATTTGGCTCAGAAGAATCGTAAAAGTGGCTGTCCAGAGGTCTTGTCCCATTGCGAATTTTCTGAGATTCGGCTCAGGAAAGTCGGAAAAGTGGCTGTCCAGGGAGCTTCTCCCCACGAGTTCGTGGCTTGGCGCGCCCCGCGCATTGGCGGATTTCTGAGATTTGGCTCAGAAAAATCGCAAAAAGTGGCTGTCCTGGGAGGTCCGATCGCGGGGTAGTGCCATGTTGGGAGCCATCCGTGGCTGGGGGAGGCGTCATGGTGGACGCCTTGAGCGCCCCGCGCATTGCGAGATTTCTGAGATTCGGGTCAGAAAAATCGGAAAAGTGGCTGTCCAGGGAGCTCGGTAGCCATTGCTGTTGGGCGGAACGGTAAGTTCGCGGGGGCAGCGCCATGTTGAGAGCCATCCATGGCTGGGGGAGGCGTCATGGTGGCGGCCTGGAGCGCCGCGCGCATTGGGAAATTTCTGAGTTTCGGCTCAGAAAAATCGGAAAAGTGGGTGGCCAGGGAGGTCCTGTATCGCCCGCCGCGCGCACTGGGAGATTTCTGAGTTTCGGCTCAGAAAAGCCGGAAAAGTGGCTGTCCAGGGAGGTTCGGGGTAGGGCCATATTGGGAGCCATCCATGGCTGGGGGAGGCGTCATGGTGGCGGCCTGGAGCGCCCGCGCATTGGGCAATTTCCGAGTTTAGGCTCAGAAAAATCGGAAAAGTGGGTGGCCGGGAGGTCGATCCCTACTTCTTCTTTCCTGGTGGGCGCGGCAACTTGCCTTCCTTTCGGCGCGCTTGGGTCAGGCTGCTCGAAATTCGGCGAGCAGTCGGTCGATGGTCTTCAGTCGCATTGTCTACGTCGAACCAGCCAGTCAACTTACGCGTTCCAAGATCGAAAGTGGCCGAGTATTGGACGCGCGACTTTCGAATCAGGCTTATTGCCACAGAGCTATCGGAGAGGTCGAGTACCGCAAAGTTGCGCTTGTATGCAAAGTCATTAATGAGTCCAAGTCCTGCACCCGACGAAACGATCTCCACTACCCCAAGCTCGTTGTGCTGAATCAAGCGATTCTCATGTACGTCGCCGCCAATAAAGAGAGCGCGACGATTGGCGAGAGACGGTTTCAGGCGCACGAAGAACTCGTCGTGATAATCCCAGGCTTGGTCATTTGAGTTGGTCATGGTCGAGCCCGACACAATCAACGGATGCAAGGCGGTACTCTGGAGCTCTTCGACTAGCCAAGCCTCCTGATCAACGCCCAGTAGCTGAGGCGAGCGACGGACCTCTTGCCGATTCTCGCGATAGTAGCGGCCATCCGTAATGATGATGCGAAGCGGCCCTAAGTCAAAGGCGCGGTACAGGTCGAGATTCGCGTCCGGAGAGTTGATGGCATCAGCGAAGCGGAGTTGGGTCCAGTTGGTCGGTAGCGGTCGCTGATTGATCTGCCGGAAGTAGTGATGAAAGAACGCCCGTGCGACCCGTCGCTTTTGGGGCATATCATGGCCAGCGCTCGCGCCAAATGCGTCATTGAATGCAAAATCGTGATCGTCCCAGGTACCCACGACTTGCCCCGCGGGAATCGACTTGAGCAAGTCACGGAACGACTTGACTCGAAACTGCTCCGCATAGCGGGAATTCAGTTCTTCAGCCAATTGTTCCGCGCTCCAGTCTTTGGCGCGGCCAAAAGCATCGCCCCAATCTAGATAGATGTTGTCTCCAATCAGGAACAGCCAGTCTGGCCGAAATGCAATCGCTTGGGTCCATACCTTGCCTTTCGAGTCGTGCCGGTTATTCATGCAGGAAGCGAACAGAAGTCTGGTCATGGGCCTTCTCCTTAGAAGTGCTGGAATACAACGCTTGACTGTAGTGTCGTTCAACGAACCAATCTCTCACCGAGCGAACGAGTACTTGGCGTGCAGAAGAGACACCCGCTGATCTAGGGAGCCTCCGAGCCAGCTCAGAGGCCATGCGGGCCATGGCCGGCCCGCCCAGAATCAAGCGCGCATGTGCTTGATTGTCTAGGAAGATGGGTTGGAGGAAAGTTGATCCCAAGCCAAAAGACAGGCCGCACGGATCAGCGTTTTGCAGATTGCGGCTGATGCAGTGGAAGTGGACGCTTGTTTTGGGCGGAACGGTACGATCAAGGGGTAGAGCCATGTTGGGAGCCATCCGTGGCTCAGGGAGACGTCATAATGGAGGCCTGAAGCGCTCCGCGCATAGGGAGATTTCTGAGATTCGGTTCAAAAGAATCGGAAAGTGGCTGTCCAGGGAGGTCGCCAGCTCGGCTAAGTGAATTTGCCCAGTGTTAGGAGTGGCCTGAGGGCGCTGGCTTCGGGCACGATGGGTCGAGATGTAACATCTCACTTAGGATCAGCGCCGAGGCCATAGGCGGCATCGATTTTCACTACGGCGTCCGGGTGACCCTGCCTCGGTTTGACGTACACCAGAAAGTTGATAATTTTCTGATGGATGGAGAACCCAATGAGCAAGAGTTCACGGAAGCGGGAAACGGTGCCAAATCGGCAGTACACGACCGAGTTCAAGGTCGAAGCGGTGCGGTTGGCGGGGTCGGTGGGTGCGGCGCAGGCGGTCAAGCGGCTTGGCATACCGGATTCGAGTTTATCGAACTGGATCAAGCTGGCCCGAGCAGGGAAGTTGAGTGCGGACGGCGCTGGCTCGACGCCGACGAAGCGGGGGGTGTCAGAGCTTGAGGCGGAGAACGCGCGATTGCGACGGGAATTGGCGAACGCGAAGTTGGACCTGGACATCGTAAAAAAAGCGGCGGCGTATTTCGCGAAGGAGTCGCGGTGAAGTACGCCTGGATTGGAGCCAATCGCGACCAGTTCAGTGTTGTTCGGATGTGCCATCAGCTTGAAGTGTCTCGGACCGGTTACTGCCAGTGGCGCACGCGTCCGCCTAGTCAGCGGGCTTTGGACAATGCGGCCCTGGATGCGCAGGTCGCGGCGATTCATGCGGAGTCAAGGCGCAGCTACGGTCGGCCACGGATCGTGCGAGCTTTGGGTCAGCCTATCGGTCATGAGCGGTTCCGTCGAAGTTTGATTCGACAAGGGCTGCGTCCGACCTATCGGCGGCCGTATCGAGTGACCACTGACTCGGATCATCAGAAGCCGATCGCTCCAAACGTCCTGGATCGCCGATTTGATGGCTGGGCGCCTAACCAAGCCTGGGTTGCCGACATCACCTACATTGCGACCGCCGAGGGCTGGTTGTATCTCGCCTGCATTATGGACTTGGCTAGCCGACGCATTGTTGGTTGGTCGATGAACGAGCGGATCAATGCTGACTTGGTCTGCCAAGCCTGGAAGTCAGCGTTTTGGCAGCGCAAGCCGCCACCAGGCTTGATCATGCACACCGATCGCGGCAGCCAGTATGCGAGTAAAGAACACTGTGCGTTGATCAAGGAATTCCGCATGCAGCAATCAATGAGCCGTAGGGCAAACTGCTGGGACAATGCGGCAATGGAGAGCTTCTTCAAGTCGCTCAAAGTGGAGCGTGTCGAACAAGTTCGCTACCAAACCCGAGCAGAAGCTAGGCTCGATCTCGTTGACTGGATCGAAGGCTTCTACAACCGGCGTAGGCTGCATTCTTCGATCGGCTATAAGATCCCGGTCAGTGCCGAATCAGCCGAAATGGCTGCGTAATTGGTGTACGTGGAATCGAGGCAAGGTCAAGGTGGTTGCTTCTTTCTGACCATCGGCAAATAGTCAAGGCTCAGGATGGTGCTGGTTGCTTCGCGGCACGGCGAACTTGAGCGCGTATGCCCGTGCGACTGGTAGGTTGCCGTTCCCGGCGGTGGTGGCGTTCAATCTAGCGCCCCGAGCGTGCCGAATGCGTGCTGGACGTTGTAATCGCCTGCCTGCTCCATCGTCACTAGGACGGTTTCGGTGTATGCGCCGTCGATGCGGCCACGCGGGGCCGGCATCTCCCACTCGGTTTGGGTCTGGTCTCTAATCGGTCCGTCTGGACGCCGTCACGAGGGTTTTTTCTGGTCCAAGTGTTGTCCAGTTCGCCTCAGTGGCGGCGGGGGCTCGAACGGTACGGGCTGTTGCCAGGTCGGCAAATGCCAGAGCGCAGAACGTGCCAGTGACGTCAACAAGGCTGGCGCGTAGCCAGTTATGGTGGCTTTCCGGCTGAGAGGTTTCGCCCACTCAGTGCACCTACTGACTGACCACCGCCATGACTGAGCGCTGCAGGACCAGCTCTCGACCAGGCGCCTTGTTGGATTCCCTTGACACCTGCGCCACGCTAACATCCTGGACCGATTCTGGGCCAAGAGAACGTGAAGCCGATGTCCGAACTCGTCGCGCGAATCATTGCCGGAGATGCGGCGGCAGAAGAAGAGCTAGTCCGGCGTTTTTCGCGAGGCTTACGCTTCATGATTCAGCGCCGTGTGCGCAATATGGAGGATGCGCACGACATCTGCCAGGATACGCTAGTGGTCGTGCTGGTGAAGATTCGGGCCGGAGAACTCAAAAACCCGGATGCTCTGCAATCCTTTATTTATGGCGTGGCACAGAAGGTTGTTGCAGGGCATTTTGCACGTGAGAACCGGCATCGAGACAAATTCTCTGAGCTGCTCGAAGAAGCGACAGAAATCACCAGTGAGGAGCCGAGTCCATTCGAACTTCTGGAGAAGAGCCAGATCGCAACCTATGTCAATCAGATCATTGCTGAGCTGCGCATGGAACGGGATCGGATTCTGCTCACCCGCTATTTCGTCGACGAAATAGACAAGACTGATCTTTGCAAGGAACTCAGCGTCAGCTCGTCGCATTTTGACATGCTCAAGAACCGGGCAATGAGCCGACTCATTTCCATGGTCAAAGCTCACGGAGCGTACGGTCATGATGAATAGACGCTACATTCAAAAGAACGATATCGTCATGAAGTACCTGCGTGGCGAATTGTCGGTCGCGCAGCAGACTGAGTTCGAACAATTCTATCTCGACGACCCGGACACATTGGATGAGCTGGAAGCGGCGTCGGCGCTCAAAACGCATCTCTCACGGCGAACTACGCACGGCGCGCGACGTTGGTTATCTGTACCAACACTAGTTTGCAGTGCAGCCAGTCTGCTGCTGGGAATCGCTGTGATGCTGCCGCTCAAGTTCGGCGCAGCGCCGGTTGTGCAGCCAAACATCCGGACGATCTCATTCGACTCCAACCGTGGCGCAGACTCGGTCGTGCAGTTTGATCGCCTTCCCGGCGAGAGACTCATTCTGCTGCGGCTGCCGATAGCGACCTCAGAGGACGGGCTAACGCTGCTACTGACCAGGAATGGAGACACGATCTTGGAGACGACTGGACTTGCGTCGGACTACATGGGGGACGTCTTGCTGGTGGTGCCCGCTGCCCTGTTTTCGAATCAACCGACGCTGGTTACCTTACGGCGACCCGATGGCACCGTATTGACCGAGGAGCAAATTTCGGTTAACTAGGGGTGTGTTCTAAGTTTGCTGAGAGAAGTGGCCCGTTGGGGGCACTAGTAGCGTTGGTGTGGGCTTATGCAGAACAAGGGGGGTTGTCGGTGAATGAAATTCTCAAGGTACTCGCAGACCAGCTGACGGATCCGGAGCGAGGCATACAACATTCGGTTGTGCGTGCCGGGTATACCTATTTCGGTCAATTGATCTCGCACGATCTTGTTCCGCCATCGCAACCCGAATTGCGAGAACGTACCCAGCAAACGCGAAACTTCAATTTCGCTTTGGAGCTTGAAAGCATCTACGGCGCCTTGCCATCTCGTTATGTCGAGAAGGGCAAGTTTTTTGTTAGGCACAGCCACGACTGGGATTTGTCTCGGAATGGCGACTTCGAAGCGGAAATACCCGACTCAAGAAACGACGAAAACATCATCACCGCTCAGTTGCATCGCATTTGGCAGCGCATACATAACTGCCTGGTTGACGATGGTGCCTCCTTTGAACAGGCCCGGAACGACACCATCCTGCTCTTTCAAACGGTCGTGGTCGGTGATTTCCTGGCGCAAATCCTGCAACCACATATTTTTAAAGCCTATTTTTTCAAAGGCGAAACCCACCTCAACTTAAGTACCACGGAGCTGAGCAAACTTTTCGCCAAAGCCGCCTTCAGATTCGGGCACACCATGGTACGAAGGTCCTACACGCTCAACCAGGTAGCGGAGAATATCACCCTCAACCAAATTGTCGCGCGAGTGCGGCCCATTCCGGCGCGCTTCAAGATCGATTGGAAGTTGTTTTTCAGAATGGATGACAGCAGTAACGTGCAGCGGGCCATGGGGATTGACTCGATGCTTTCAGCTTTCATGAGCGAGATCCCAGACCTGCGCGGTCGGAATCAGGATGTCGTCATGCGAAACCTCGAAGCCGGAAATGACCTGCCGAGCGGCCTGGAATATGTGGCCACGCTGGTTGCTCGCTTGGATCCCGCACCCCTAGATCCCGCTCTCGGCCTTTTCCCTTTAAGCAACGACGACTCGCCAATGTCTGCACTCGGAATCAGGATGAGTCAAATGCCCTTGTGGCCATACCTGCTGCTTGAGGCTGAGATACAGGGGCGTCGCGAGCGGCTGGGGGTGCTCGGGAGCCTCATCGTTGCCGAAACGATCAGAAATGCGATCAACAATAGTGCTGTATCGGTACTTTCTAACTCGATATTCGATCGGCGTAAGCTGATTCGAAAACTGAGCCGTAGGGCAATTAAGTTGTTCGGCTGGAACGCCGCTAAAGGTGACGAGATATTGTCAATGGGCCATCTCATCAATTGCGTAATGATGCACGAAGGAGAACAGTGATTATGGCGAATGAAATCGACAGATGGGTCTCACACGATCCTGCTAATTTCACGATGGTGTTTAAGCCAGTGATCCTCAGCAGCAACATCAAGCAGGCCGGACTTCGGCCATATCACCCCAAAGTCGGTATTGATGGTCCCTGCAATTTTCGACTGAAGAGGGCTGACCATGACGACGTTGCTGTCGTCGAGGTATTGGGTAATGCAAGTAAATGGGATGACAAATTTAAAGCGGTACTGACCAGCTTGAGATTCAAGGTAGTGAACCCTGGGACCGACGAAGAGTTTCTTGAGGACGATGTCGTGGCGGGCGGCGCCGCGAATGCAATGGAAGGTTGGAAAGTGATTCGTTGGACGATCGAGGAGACGGGCTGGGACTTGGAATCAGAAGCCCGCAGGTTGATGACGCTAACAGACCGGATATATTGGGAGAACACTGCGACGGGTGAGAAGGGCTTCTCGTCGTATGTCTGGAAGCCCTACATCAAGCCCAAGTAGGGTTACTGTGCGTGCTGGCCTCAAGGCTGATACTAGCTGCCAGTTTGGTCTGCGCTTTTGCGCTGGCGCGGGGCGAGCAGATTTACGCCTCCGAGCAGTGCCGTCAAGAATCGGCGGTGCTCGGGCTGGAGGCCGAGCGCATCGGGGCAGAGGCCAGCGCAGCACTGGATCAGGCAGGACCCTCAACGGGGTATGGCAGTCTCAATTCTGATCTGAAGCGACTGGTCGCGCGATCGAGAGACCAGGGTCATCGCCACTGCCTGGCCGAGTTCTTGCGCTTGACTTGGCATGTTCGCTTCCAGCAAAACGACCTTGGCTCCAGTAAGGCGTTGCTCATTGAAGCGCTGCAGCAGTTTGAACCCGAAGAACGCCTGAGCCGCCAGCGCAACCTTGTGCTTGGGAACCTTTCTTACCATCAGGTAATGACCGGCCAGTTTGTCGAGGCGACGCAGATTATCCGCGAGATGATTGCGATTTCCATCGAATTGCAGGACGCAGATGCATTGGCAGCCAATTACTATCTGATCGCAGATGCCTATCTTAAGCTCGGTGAAATCGAAACCGCCAAGCGCTACTTCCAATACTCGATCGATCCATACACGCCAAGCGATGGCATGGATTACTACACGGGCTTCTCAAAACTCGCGACCATTGATCGCATCCAGGGTAGCTATGCTCGTGCCTTGCAGCGCCACTCACAGAGCTTAGGCTATTTCCAAAGTGAGCAGTCCTACCGAAGAATACCGGCAAGAATCGAGATCGCTCGCGACCACTTGGCGATGGGCAACCACGAGTCGGCAGAGCAATTCGCAAATCTGGCCTGGAACGATTCGAGCGCTATGTTAGAGCAGCGGATCGATGCCGGTCTCGTGTTGTTCGATTCCGCGTCAAGACAGCGGAACCAGTCGGAAGCGGAGCGATTGCGATTGGCGCTCAGCGAACTGCTGAACCAGGCGCAGGCGCACAGTGGGCAACGCAACGCCAATATCATCCAGGAACTTGAATACATGACAATTTCGGCGCGGCACTTTGCTGCCCGAAACGAGCTCACGAAGGTGCTCGAAGTCGCTGATGAAACGATACTGCTCACGCAGCGAATCAGTGCGGACGTTAGCCGATCCGGCGTAAACGCAATGGCGTGGGCTTCGCGTGTCGATGGAATTGCACAAGAACTCGCGGGCTATTTATGGGACAAGAAGCCGATTGATCTCGCCCAATGGATAGATCGTCTGCAATCGCAAAGTGAGAAGTCAAACGACCAAGGTTCTCTCGGAGGTCAGGAGTTCGAACTGCTCGAAGAATTGTCAAAACTGGAGCGGCGCCTGGTTGACCAGCAAGGACTGCGAACCAGTGATCCGGTCAGACTTGAACAGGAAATGCGCATGCTTGCGCAAAGCCGCGATGCGGTTCGCGAAGCATACGTCCAGGTTCATACGAAGCGTATGGTTACAAAGCCTATGCCGGCAAGACAATACCGGTCAGCAAGCACTGTTGCTTTTGTGCCTGCGAAGGACGAGATTTTGATTCGCTACTACGTACGACCATCGATCAGTATTGCTTTCGTCTACTCCGATCGCAGTGTTGTCGCCGTGCCCGTTCCGCCGCTTTCGTTAATCTCACAGATGGTTGACCGCGCGAAGCAGGTCATTCGCGATCCGGGCTCGCCCGACGTTCGCCCGGCCTTGCGCGCACTAGCAGCTTTGCTGCCGTTGGCGCAGATCAGGGCAAGCGATGTCCGGCGCATCCTCCTGGTCACTGACGAAAGCACCTTCAGTACGCCATTCTCGGCAATTGACTTAAGCGATGGCAAGCAACTCTATCGGCCGCTCGGCGCAGCGTTTGAGCTGGTTGAGGTAAGTCATCTTGAGTCCTATGGGCAAGCCGACCAGCGACAGAGCACGGCTTCCCCGGGGATTGCCATTTTTGCTTCGCCAGCTTTGAGTTCGGTGGCTTCCCGATCATCGGACGGTGCTACCAAGGGGTGGCTGCACAATCTGCCCAAGTTGGACTTCAGTCTTGCTGAGGCGATGGTGCTGAGAGGTCTTTTTGCTGATCGTCCATCACACTTTTACGTCGGCACTGAGGCAACGGCAGAGAATCTGCTTTCTGAGCAAGCGCGTTCGGCCCGAATCCTGCATATATCGACGCATGGCTATTTCAGGCCCGACCTTGCACATGTCGTCGGGCTAGCCGTGGCGGGCTCGGCAAAGGATGCGCAGCAAGCTAGCTTTGTCACCCAAAGTCAGCTGCTGAGCCAGCCTTTTCACAATGCTCTGATCGTGCTGGGCAGCTGTGATTCGCTTCAAGGGCAGCGATATCGCGGTATCGGAAGCTACGGCCTTGGGCAGGCGCTGATCGAACAGGGCACGCCAGTGGTCGTCGGGACACTATGGGCAATACCGGATGCTTCGGCAGCGAATTTCATGACCCGCTTTTACCGTCATCTCATTGCTTCTGAGGGCGATAGCGGGTACGCCATGACCCAGGCAAGGAGCGAAATGATAATGGATCGCGCCTATGCTCACCCCAGGCACTGGGCAGCAATGACTCTGCTTTCACGCAACCGTGAGATTGAGAGAAAGCTGCTGCCGGCCAGCCCTGGGGTACTGTCGGATCGTCTGGAAATGAATTCGGTTGGGAAGCGTCAGAAGCTTCGCGTCTCCAAGATGATGAATTGACGCGCTTTGGTTGGATAGGAGTTCCACAATCCTTCGTTTTCGAGGCGCCTATGCGGCGCACCTCGCGGCCAGTCCTGCAACGCGGCGGCTGGACTGATCAACCTTTTGAATAAGCCAGCGGTCCCTATCGATGTCCACGAGTCCGCGCTCAGTGGTAGCAGCCGTTAGTGTTGGGCGGAATGGTGCGATCGCCGGGGAGTGCCATATGGGGAGCCATCCGCGGCTGGGGGAGGCGTCATGGTGGCGGCCTGGAGCACCCAGCGAATTGGGAGATTTCTGAGTCTTGGCTCAGAAAAATCGGAAAAGCGGCTGTCCGGGGAGGTCTCTTTACGCTTCACAGGTTTCGCCGGCGCACTCATTCGAATCCGTCCCGAAAAACCAACGGGCTCGCGCCGTAGGCACTCATCGCCATGGTCGTGACCTGCCGGCATTCTTCGGACCAAGAATTAATTGAGGACAGCCACCGCGGTTGGGTTTGATTTCTCGTCCTGCTGCTCTTCGTCTTTGGTCTTTCTGGCCTTCCTGGCCTGCTGCTCCTTAAACGCCTTCGGTGTCAGGTAATTGATGCTCGAGTGCGGTCTATCTTCATTGTAGTGGACGCGCCAACCTTCGATGACCACCTTTGCTTCCAAGCGGTTGCGGAACCACTCCATGCCGAGACACTCATCGCGGAACTTGCCATTGAAGCTTTCGTTGGTGCCGTTCTGCCAAGGCTTGCCTGGATCGTTCAGCACCGTGTCGATGCCCGTGTCTTTCAGCCACTTTAGCACCGCGTGACTGACAAACTCGGGGCCGTTGTCCGATCGCAAGTACCTCGGCGCGCCACGCTCGCTGATCAAGCGCTCAAGAACCTCGACGACACGGCGTGCCCGGATGCTGCCTTGCACGTCGATCGCCAGGCTTTCATGTGTCCATTCGTCGACGATGGTCAGACACTTCAACTGCTGACCATTCGCGCAGGCGTCGAACACAAAGTCGTAGGCCCAGACCTGGTTCGGGCCAGTCGCTGGCTGCGGCCGGGGCCGGCTCGTCGCCACACGCTTCCTGGGCCGCTTGCGCGGCACCTGAAGGCCATTTTGTCGCCAGATCCGATGTGTGCGGTCGAAGCTCATCGCCAGGCCATCCCGTTCGAGGTAGATGTTGATGCGTCGATAGCCAAAACGCGGGAACTGCGCCGAGTGTCGGCGCATGGCCGCGATTACCGGCGCGTCCTTGGCGAGCATGCGCGATTGATACCTCAGCGCCGATCGGGAAACAGACAGCAGCGTGCACGACTTCGTCAACGACAGACCGCGCTGGTGCGCGTATAGCACCTGCTCGCGACGCGCCGGCACGCTCACCATTTTTTTGCGTTGATCTCCTTCATGATCTCGATCGACAGCTCTTTCTCGGCCAACAGCTACTTCAGCCGCGCATTCTCGGTCTGAAGCGACCGAAGCTGTTTCACGTCAACGGCTTCCAACTGGCCGTATCGCTTCCGCCAGACATACAGCGTCTGCTCGCTGACGCCGTGCTTCTTGGCGACATCGGCCACCGGGTGCTTGTCCGCTTCGCGGAGAATCTTGACCATCTGGTCTTCGGTAAATCGGGACTTGCGCATACTGCTCCTCGCTCGGGGCGGGAGCCATCTTCTCAACTTTCAATCGGTCCGAAAATCACCGGGCAGGTCAGTCGCCTTGACCGGATTGGTCGTGATCGCCGTAATCGCATAATTGCCAACGCTCGACACAATCCGATAAGCCGGCACCACACAGAAGTTGTTGGCGCCGTTGCAGGCCACGCTCATCGGATTTCCAGGATTCACGCCAATGCCGCCGTGGCTGCCACTGATCACCACGCTTTCATAGATCAGCAAGTTTGCTGTCGTCGTCGTGCCCGTAGAGGCGCTGTGCGACGTGGCATTGGTTGTTTGCTCGCCAACGGTCAGGATGGGCATGACCGGAGTCGAGACATCGACCCCATCAAAGCGTGACGCGCTGGCACAGCTCGTTTCGCCTGCAATATCGGCAGCCGAATAATGCAAAGTGACTTGATCGCCCGTCTGCAATGCCTGAGTAATCGGCGCGACAAAGGTGAACGCGCGCAAGTCGAAATTGTCCAGATGAATGCGCGACATCGTGCCGGTATAAACATTGCCACGGTTGTCACTCACCTGGGTGGGCGATGCCATCGTGGCATTCTTGCTGGTCCCTGCGGCCAGCATCAATGCGCTACCCACCGGCACCGCGCCAGTAATAGTCATCACGTGGTTGCCGCCCCCTGCGGGAATCAAGACACACCCAGCCCCGCGGTCGCCGGCAAAGACCTGCGCTTGGACTGAAGTTGCGATGGCGAGGCTGCCAATTGCGCATAGCGCGCCAAAGATTGTCCGCATTGCATGCTCCCGATGCCGTCCCGCTGTTGAAGTTCTCGATGTATCCCTGCCGCTGCTGAGACCAGTATGCCAGACCGAGTTCAGCAGACAACAACAGCGAACGAATTCATCGGCGCAAACGCCAGAACCATCCCGATACCGCCAAATCAGGCATAGCACTTGTGAGGGATCGTTGAGGGATCGTGGACAGCCACCCGGCGCAAGGCTTGCTAGGAGCAGCAAACAGGTGGGTGTCCAAGAGTCGGGTGAGAGGTTCGGCTCATTCTGGGCACTGTCTGATTCGTAGGCAGCGTTCAATGTTTGGTCAGCGAGCGACATCGCGGTGGGATCGTGGAAAGCCCCTCGGCGAAAGGCTTGCGAAGAGCCGCAAAAAAATGGATGTCCAAGAGTCACGAATAGGCCGGCAAGAGTGGGCCAATAGCAACAAGAGCGCCAATGTTGTGGCGCTTCCGATTTGTAGTCCTCAGGCACTAACGGGAGAAGCACATGGCTAAGAAGGTAGTTAGGTTCTCGTTCTCTGGCTCGAAGCTGAAGGGCTACTGGGCGACAGTCGGGAACCAGGACTTGAACATTAAGAATGGCAAGGCGTCCCTGCCACTCGAAGAAGGGGAAGTCCATCTTCTTATCTGGAAGATGGACGGTAGTCCGGGTGGTGCACTTGGGATTTTAGTCACTGATGCAAAGCAGAATAATCTCTTGGAAATCAAGGCATCGAAGATACCTCCTGGCTACATTGAGGCGGTCGGATACGTACGATTCAAGGTGTAAAGGAGGCGTCATGAACATTGGGTACAAGATACTTGCGGTAGCAATCTTGTCGACGCTCGGCGTCAAAGAGTCTAGAGCAGCCTCAGACTATACCGACGAGCAGCTTGCGCAAATTGCAGCATTGCTCGATCGAGTTAGGGCAGAGGTTCGGGTTGAGCTCAAGGCCGAAGTCAGAGAGGAAGTTCTGTCAGAATTAGCCGCTAGTAATGCCATTACTGGTCGGCCAGAAGTCCCGGAATCCGGACACCCGGAGGCTGCGGATGGGCGCAGCACGGCGGATTCATCGTCGTTGGATGGCGCGCGAGAAGCGCAACTTTCGGCGCTCCTGGCAACGCGAGAGAGTAAAAGTCGATTCGTCGCTAACGCGTTCTTGATGGACGGTTCGAGTGCACCCTTGGAGCGAGAAAACGGGCCTGCTAGCACCGGCCTTGAACTTCTAGCGTCGACCGATGATACCCGCGCAACGTTCAAATACGCAGCTGAACTGTCATATGCGTATCAGAATGGCGTCAAGTCGTTCACGACTTCGGCATTGACTTTATCAGCACCGCTGTCCGAAGCCGCTGATGGCATTACCGAAATAGCGACTCTGGATGGTCTTGCAAACTCGACAGAGATTGGAGTGTCCTTCTCGCGTTGGTATGTAAAGGAAATTGGCGAGGTGTTTGACATTAAAACCGCAGACGCAATTTGTAAGGCAGCTGGGATCGATACATCAGTGCTTGGAACCCCCTGCGACACTGCCGCGGTTATGGAGGGTTTGGCTAATGAGGGTAAGTTGGACGAGTATCCTAGACTCAAAGCGCTCTTCTATGATCCGAGCCGATGGGATCGAGAGGCGTTTCGGTGGACATGGGGGCTGTCAGGGCGGGTCGGATACGAATCGTTCGACTTTTTTGGGCCAGATCTTGAAGAGATCAGCAGTTCAGAGAATCCCTGGAGCGTAAATGGATACTTCGGCTGGGTACCCCCTAACTCGACCCGATTCTATTCCCTGGGCGCGACGATCCAGAATGCTTATAAGCCTGCAGACGAAGCGACCGCTTGTACAAATTCCGAAATGCCAGTGCTCGAATGCGTAACCGGCAGTCTCGCGGCGCCGACTGAGAAGCGGAAGCACCTGATGTACCTTGAGGCGCGCGGTCAGGTTTCGGGAATTGGCTACGCTTTGCGTGCGACGCACGATCTCAAGAGTGATGCGAGTGGTTTGGATTTGCCGATTTACCTCTTCAAAGATCCTGAGGGCAGTCTGAATGCTGGTATTCGCTTGGGATGGACATCAACGGATCAGGGATCCGTCGGGTTGTTCATCGGCAGCCCGTTCTCGCTATTCTGATCAAGACAGCCGTATTGTCATTTCGGCCTGATCTTGTCCTTCGGGAACCTGAAAGACGAAGTACTCGGCAGTCACTCGCTTCGGGGCGGCTTGGGTTTGCAAAAAGATGGGTGCCAGCGAGTTCGGTAACCCACGGGTTTGTAGCGAGATAGGAGTGAGAGGATTTGGGCTGTCGCACCACTTTCTTGGCAAGTCCGTCGAGTTTATGTTGGAGTTGAGTGTACTCGGTGAATCCAGTCCGCTGCATTCGTTCAGCGAGACTAGGAAGTCTCTGAATGTATTTAGAGGCGATGCGGGCCTTGAATGGCCCGCTCAGAGTCGAGCACGAAAGTGCTTGACTCTGGACAAGCGAGTCTCGACGGGCGCCGGACTCGTTGCGGGTCTGAAATTCCAGGATGGAGCGAGTTAGACCCTCCCTGGCGCTGTTCACATCAAAGACAAAGTGGTGGCGCGATCGCGCGCGTCTCCTGAGGAGATTGAGGTTATGCCAAGAATCTGCGGAACCATGCCACACCACATCCAAATGGCAGCGTCGTCAGCGGAGTATCGCGATCGTAGGCGAACCATCGAAGTGCAGTCGGCTCTCATCAAGACAACTGGAATTGCTCAGGTCACTACCATTCCTGTTGTGGTTCATGTCCTCTACAGCAATGCCGCTGAAAACGTCAGCGATGCGCAGATCGACAGCCAGATTCGCGCGCTGAACGAGAACTTTAGGAAGCGGAACGCCGATGTTGCTAGCGTTCCGGCGCCATTCGCGCCCTATGCAGCGGATGCAATGATCGAGTTTGTACTTGCCAACCGCGACCCCGGCGGGAATCCAACCAGTGGGATCACTAGAACTGCCATTAACGGTTCGTATCCCTACGACGGCCGAGACGATCAGGCCACAATTACGTTGGATAGCCTGATCAAGGAAGCCGGTAGCGGGATGAGCGCCTGGCCCGCAAGTAGCTATCTTAATTTGTGGGTTTGTCCGATTCAGGGCGGTCTGTTGGGTTATGCCCAGTTTCCCGGTGGTAACGCGTCGACGGATGGTGTCGTGATCAATGTGACTGCGTTTGGTGTCGGTGGGTCTGCCGTCTCGCCTTACGATCTTGGTAGGACCGCAGTTCACGAGGTGGGACACTGGTTGAACCTCTTGCATATCTGGGGCGATGATAGAGGAGGGTGTCTGCACTCCGACAATGTTGCCGATACGCCGAATCAGGCAAATGCAAATACTGGCGCTCCCAGGTATCCGAATGTGAGTTGCAATAACGGGCCAGACGGCGACATGTTCATGAACTTCATGGACTATACAGACGATGCGGTCATGACGATGTTTACTCGCGATCAGGTTGCACGAATGACCGCGACGCTGCTTGGCCCAAGGGCGTCGCTAGCATTGTCGAAGGGCTATGTGCCTGCCGATGGCATGCCCGCTCCATCCAACTTGCTTCGCGCCCTTGGCATCCCCGTTTTGCCCGCGGCGCGGGTGTTCGATGGCGTAGATTGGGTTTGAGGATTTCGATGTCGGAGGCTACTGGCCACTCACGCAAACGGGAGAATTCATGGAGACGGTTCGCTCGTTCGCATCTGTTCTGTTCGCTTCTCTGTTGCTATCTGGGTGCCGAAGTCCAGCTGTGCGCTCGGAAATTGGCGATCAGAGCTAGGCAGGGTCAGTCCAGGGAGGTCCTATCCTCGGGGGTCATCCACCGGGTGAGAGGTTCGGCTCAGTCTGGCCACTATCTGATTCATAGGCAGCGTTCAGTTCTTGGTCAGCGAGCTACATCGTGGTGGGATCGAGGAGGGATCGCGGACAGCCCCTCGGAACAAGGCTAGCGAGGAGCCGCAAACAGGTGGGTGTCCACGAATTGTCAATCGGAAGATTGTGGGTGGGCGTCTATTGAAGAGTGCGGGGAGGTCAAATGAAGCGAATTCCAGTTTTGGCGCTACTAATTGTGATGGCGATATCCGCAGCACACGCTCAGGGTGTTTCGGGTGCGAAGGAAATTATGCCGGAAGCGCCGCCGGCGTTGCCGTTGGAGTCAGCGTTAGACGTTGCTCAAACGAGACAATTCGGGAATGGATCGGGTTCGAAGATGTTTTCAGTGCGTGCTGAAGACGCACCAGCTGTCCTGGAGCGCCTTGATCAATCGGATGTGGACTACGTTGTCGAGTCTGGGCGGTTCAGGGATGTTTTGGGCAACGAGCAGACAATTTTCCGTTTAGACGAATACAAGGTGCCTGGAGAAGCACTGAAGATATTGACGAACTGCCCTAGTTGTCAGGGAATTCCGGATATCAAGCCCATTAACAGTGGTCCATTCATCGATCCGAAGATTCAGCCGAATAATAGGCCCGACTTGGCTTCACTTGTTAGGCCGTGCAAGATATCGTCTGAGCTGGAAAGCGCGGCGCGGGAATGGCTCAAGACTATCGGTAAAGCCGAGTCTGAACTGGACTCATTGCCTTGCATGCAAGAGTCGCTTGCAGAGCTTCTAAGAGCTGCTACGAAGAAGCAGCGAGGTCAGCCATGATTCGCGTATTGCTGATTGTCTTTGTGCTGCTTTCATTTGTGGCGCCAACAAGGGCAGAAGACGTCTCCGAAGGTACTTTGACTCAAGGGATCACTGCCGCATGTACGGGTAGCGATTCAGATATGTCAGACGATACAAGAAATGAAAAGTGTCTTTATGCGCTAGCGCGTCATAGGGAAGCAATCGAAGTTGTCCTCAATGCGCGCTACGTTGAGTCCTACGCCAACGACATGCGCCATCGTTCTGAAACATGGACGTGGCATCGCTATTCTAGTATCGCAATCTTTGTTTTGGTTTTTATTGTGGTGGTGTCGGGCGTCGTTATGGCGTTTATGCAAGTCAGGCAGACCGGCATAACGGCCATCTCGCTATCTGACAAGATTACGATATCGACGCCTGTTGTCGGAGTTGCCGTTCTTTTTTTGTCGATAGCCTTTTTCTATTTGTATGTAACCGTGGTCTATCCCATTAGCGTTGTCGGCACGATTGAAAAATCTGATGGCGGAGGACAATCGCAGAACGTCGACCTTTCTGCTGTCGATAGCCAGCCCAGTGAAAGTGTCGGAAGCGATGACTCATTGGCTCCAGTTGGCGATCACCCCAACAGCTCAGGCGCGGCTGCCGGTCAGAAGTGACAACACAGCACAACTCCAGACTCGGACGGGCACTTCAGGCGTATAGACAGTCCAGTAGCTCCTCAAATGACGGAAAAGTGGCTGCCCAGTGTGAGGTCACGATGGGGGATCGATGGAGGCTTACCTCGCTTCCTGAAAGACGCGGATTGGGGGCGGGTTCGGGTGGCGGGTGGACAGCCACTTTGATCGGCACCTTTAATCGAACCGTTTCTGGGCGGATTTGCAGGCGTTGGGGTGAGTGGTCTCGCATTCTATAGAGCGTTATTCCGGAGGCCGTCGAGCGGGTTCGGGGCGTCCATCGATGTCCAGGGAGATCGGCAGAACCGTCGATAAGGGCAATGAGAGAAATTGACAGCTTGAGACACTAGTCATGGAAAGTTTTGCAGACCGGTGTCTGCTTGGCGCTACAACGAGTACGTGGAGTGCATCAATGAAACTCATAGCGGCTTTTCTGTCAATTCTGTTTGCGGTTCTGTTGGTTCTTACTCCCCACTATTCACACGCTCAGGAGAGCGGCGCTTCAGCGACTGAGAGTTCGGCACCGACAGCTGCTCTTGATCACGTGAACGATGTAGACGCCAGAAAGGAAGGCATCAAAGTCTACTTCCTGACGTTCTGGATGGTGCTTTACCTACTTCAGGTTGTGGGAGTCATAAGAATCTGTCGCAGAATCGTTGTGGACGGCTCAGCAGAGTCGCTGTTTGACGTGTGCTTCTCGCAACCGAGGACATGGGCTTTCATAGTCATTGCCGTCTTGGTGCCAGTTGCGCTCTCTGCGGCCAGCGGCTTTGCAGACACCAAGACAAAGTACGACGAGCTGGTTGTCAGCACCAGCCTTTCGGCAGTTCTGGTGCTAGTCACGCTTGAGTTGTCCACACTCTTGGACATGAGAGGTGAGCACCCGCGGCTAACCGTGATGTTCTACGCTTCACTAGCGTTGGATGTGGTGTCGTACTTCTTGATAGCGCTCGGAGTAGGAGCGCATCTTAATCAAGTGTCACAGGAAACGATTCTATTCTGCATCATTCTGGTATTCGCTGCTTGCGTCTCAAGTGTCGCCACGATATGTCTCGTGAAGCAAGCAAGGGGCTCTTAGCAGCAGCGTTAGAGGTGTTTGACAGTGAGGGCGAAACGATGAAGCGAGAATCGGTCACGAATTTGGTGTTGGTTGCAGTCTCACTAATATCGATTGCGCTGTTTGTGGGAACCCTGGGCAAACTGGGTAGAGCCAACGATGAACTTATGGCAATACGCGCATTAGCCGCCAGCCTAGATGTTCCTGAGAAAAGATCAGAGACGTGCCCGTCAATCGAAGAAATTGGGAACGAGGTCTCCCGAATCGTAGATGGGAAGTTCGCATCGAGTGTGAGCTCAGGCAGGTCGTCAGCAGTGACTGATCTCGTACAGAGTATCTGCAGGGGCAGAACAGAGTCGAAGCAGACGTACATCGATGCTGTGCGCAAAGAGTGCGTGCAGAAGCAGATTGAGAATTGAGGGCGAGTACAAGCCCAGACCGGTTCGGCTACATGCCTTTGATGACTGTTGAACCCCGCAAGCGGCGCCACAGGTGTGCGGCGTTCAAAGGGCGATGGCTGGTGACCCAATTGGCTCGGCAAATCGGCTCAGAAGAACCGAAAAGTGGCCGTCCACAAAGGGTACCGAAGTACTAGTCATCTAAAGTTGGCTCCTGGGTTGGCGTTCTACTTGTGCAGATGACTGAACCGTAAGGCATGAACAGCCCTAGACAGGCGTATTGAAGTGATTTACGCTCGGACGTAACCATCATCCTAGATCTTGGGGATTCTGCTATGCGTAGATTACCGTGGCTTGCCACGTGTCTTCTGGCGGCTTCTGGTGCAAGCGCGTTTCAGCTCGCCCCGGTCGCGAGTCCGCAGGAGCGGGACATTGCTGAGATCAGCGGTAGTTGGTTGAACACGCTCACGATTAACGCGGCAACCTTGGGTGTCTATAGTTTTGGTGACCCGGCGCATGAAGAGCTGACGAATCGGATCTTTGGTTGCGGTGGATCGATCTGTACTGGGCCGGGTGCGAGCAATGTGCCGGTCGGCGTGCTGGCGGGGGTGCGTTGGAACGATGACCCACCGTTTCGGCTCAATGCCTCGGAGGCCAGTGGTACGCGATGTAAGACCCAATTCACTGTGCGGTTCCAGACGCAGCCATACTGTTGGTACCAGTTGTTTACGGACGCAGAGAAGAAGGCGGCGGCTGGCAAGCGTTTTGACGGACGCAACAGCAATCTACTTTACCGAACGCATTTCGGCGACTTGCAGTTCTTGCATGCCATGGCTGCTGATGGCGATTCGCCCCAGAAAACCCGTGAGTCCATGATTGGCTGG
This sequence comes from Ahniella affigens, assembly GCF_003015185.1. GTDB lineage: Bacteria > Pseudomonadota > Gammaproteobacteria > Xanthomonadales > Ahniellaceae > Ahniella > Ahniella affigens. The sequence goes on along the minus strand of NZ_CP027860.1, from coordinate 2,653,215 downwards.
GCGAAGTTCAATTGGCTGATCATCGAGGGAACGTATACGCGCGATACGGAATTGGACGAGGTCGATTTCGCGCCTTTGAATCAAGTGTTCTCAAAGTCTGGATGGATCGTTCAGGATCTTTATGCGCTCGGTGCGCCGAAGTTGCGCCGGGAGATCAAGGACATTGCCTTTGGAAGCATTCTCCACATGCTCCAGGACAGTTTTGCCGAAGGCCATGTTGATCGTCAAAGCCCCAAATCAACAACAAAGTGTTCGTTGAACGGAAATACCTATGCGGGGCCAGGGTTCATCATGGAGTTTCACTCTTACCCTGCGCAGAACCATACCTTGCACGCGACAGCTGATAAATCTGCGGCCATGACGGCGCATCTTCAGGAAGAGCCGAACATGGTCGATTTTGGCAAAGCACTTCGTGCGGCCTACGAGAGCAAGACGACTTGGAGCAACGTGCAGCCGTTTCTTGAGTGCGTGTTTGCCTTGCACCCGAATGTTCGACAGCCGTCGGCTGGGGAAGGCTTTCAGGTGGTAGGTAAGTAACGTCGGAACGGTCCAGGGCAAGTAAGTGACGCGCCCAGATCGTATCGCAGAGGAATCGAGAAAGTGGGTGTCCACAAGTTCTGCCGATCGCGGGGCAGGGCCATATGGGGAGCCATCCGTGGCTGGGGGAGGCGTCATGGTGGCGGCTTGGAGTGCCGGTCGCATTAGGAGATTTCTGAGATTTGGCTCAGAAAAATCGGAAAAGTGGCTGTCCAGGGAGGTCACCGCAGCGATGGTGCTTTAGGGAGGGTCTGAACAAGTCGGTTTTTGGCGATGGATTCCGTCCTCCGGATTCTCAGGCGGGTTTCGGTCGGTGATCCGTTAAGTATCCTTCCTAATCGGTATCGTTCTTCACTTGGGAAAGCGGTTCTGGCGCTACTTTGCCCCTCTTTCGTGATCAGCTCGCGAACTTCGGGCGCAACTCCCCTGCAGTTTCAAGTAGCACTTTTCTGACACGATGCAAATTGGCCAGCGCGAACAGGGTGACGATGTGACTGGTGTTCTTGGCCAATCCCTTGAAGCGCGCCTTGTTGTACCCAAAGAAGCACTTCACCTTCTGAAACGCATGCTCGACTCGCGCGCGAACCTGCGCCTTCCTACGCTCGATCTTCACGATATTGCTCTTTGCCCGACCTTCTTCCATCGCCTTGATCGCGCTTCGGCGCATCGCAATCCTCCACTCAGGGAAGCGCTGCTTGCGCGGATGGTTCTCGCGCATGTTTTTGTCGGCGCCCTGGTAGCCCGCATCTGCCCATACTGTCTCTTCCTTGCCGTGCAGCAGGCTTTCAACGTGATCAACATCGGCATCATTGGCTGCCGACGTCACCACTGTGTGGACCAGACCACTGTCAGCATCCACGCCAATATGCGCCTTCATGCCGAAGTACCACTGGTTGCCCTTCTTCGTCTGGTGCATCTCAGGATCCCGCTCACCGTCTGAGTTCTTCGTCGAACTCGGTGCCGCGATGATCGTCGCATCGACGATCGTGCCACGCTTCAGCAGCAAGCCCTTGCGCGACAAATGACCGTTGATCCGCTCCAGTATCGACGAAGCCAAATCATTCGTCTCAATCAGACGCCGAAAGTTCAGGATCGTCGTCTCGTCTGGAATGCTGCCGCTCAGCGTCAGACCGGCAAAGTTCCGAATCGACACGATCTCATACAGCGCTTCTTCCATCGCCGGATCGCTCAACCCAAACCAGTTCTGCATCAGGTGAACCCGGAGCATCACTTCAACGGGGTACGGGCGACGGCCGCGACCGGCGACCGGATAAACCGACTCAATGTCCTTCAGCAATGCTGCCCACGGCACGACTTGCTCCATCTCGGCTAGGAATACCTCCCGACGCGTCTGCTTCTTCTTAGCCGCATATTCCGCGTCACCGAAACTCATCTGGTCCATGCTGAAATAACCTCGCCGCAACACCTGTATCTAACCAGAAATTGCGGGACTTGTTCAGACCCTCCTTAGAGGCTGGGTTTAACCGATCGAGAGATGAGTTCCCCGAGTTCGCCCTGGCAGTCATCGACTTCCGCTTTGGTATGGTCGCCCTAGTCGATCAGTCGCCCACAAAGCCAAAACGAGCCGGAAATGACGCCACCCACGACAGGGCTTGCGTCACATAGTTCTGGATCGATGACGACATCAAAAGAGCCGCCAAGTGTCTCAACGAGTGCCCAATAGTATTGTGCTCCTGTTAGGCAATTCGTCCTGAGTTCCATAGCGATGATGTGACCGGTGAAGAATGCTATCGAGTTCGGCGGCTCTGTCGATTCGCCACCGCTTGCAAACAGGCCGGAAGGTATGAATGATTGCGACGCGAACTTCAGTTCGCCCGATTGCGATTCATTGTATGAATGAACTGTCTGGTAAACCGATACTTCATGGGCGAATGCGGCAATCTGGGCCTTGGCAGTAGTCGGCAAGGCGATGTCACCAAACCTATCGAAGTCAACAACATCGAATACGAATGGGTAGGCACCGGAATCAGGGTTATTCTGGTCAGGGTCGGCCCAAGCGTGAAACGCCCCCTCAAGCGGGGAGTCGTCTTGCCGCACGACGCGATTGGTGAGCCGAACACTTACCTCGGCACGACCGCTGTAGAACGGCGTCATGCCCACCAGCTCGTTATCCGTGTTGGTTTGCAGCCAGACTTCCGCACCGCAATCTGATACCCACCGCCAATACACGCCATTGGGCACTTCGATTGGTGTTGCGAGCGGTCCGACGCGATTTGCGAGCGCGCCATAATCTGCTTGGCTACTAAGGGGAAGGCCGATGGTTGAAAAGTGACTTGGCATCGTGTGGCGTTTCTCTCGGCGGTCGAGCATTGATGTGAGTTGCAAGGAAAAGCTGCGACGCATGGGGCGGAAGCAGTCAGCGTATGCGAGCGATCCACAATTCGAATTGTGCAGGCATTCGTATAGTAGCCAAAGTCGAGCGCGGTTTGGACGAGGACGCGCTAGAGAGTGGTCCTGCCCCCACTTCTCGGAGACCGGATTGAGCGACTCAATACCGCGGATCTAGGCTAGAGATATGGGTGGGGAGAAAGTTGTTGCCAAGCCTGAAAGTAAGCCGCACGGATCAGTGTTGCGCGGACAGCGACTGATGCAGTCGAAGTAGCCGTTGGTGTTCGGCGGAACGGTGCGATCGCGGGGTAGGGCCATCTTGGGAGCCATCCGTGGCTGGGGTAGGTGTCATGGAGGGGGTTGGAACGCGACGCGCATTGGAGGCGGGGGCGGGTGGACAGCCACTTTGATCGAACCGTTCCTGGACGGATATGCAGACGGAAAAGTGGCTGTCCACGAGAGGTCGTCTGAGATTAGGGTCAGAAAAGTCGGAAAAGTGGCTGTCCAGGGAGGTCCCCACAAGGACAGCATTGGACAGCGAACAGCATTGGACCGCGACAGCATTGGACAGCCACGTGCCGCGAGCCGGGTTGGGTTCGGCACGCCGATGGGCGTCCAAGGGTTCTCGATGAAGTAGTGACGATGGGCCCGGACTCGTTTCGGGCCCTTCTTCGACTCTGTCAAAGCGCGTCGATGCGGATTGGGATGGGGCTAGAACGGATTCTGGGCAATGCCATCGTCGGCGCGAAGGCGATGCCCAAACCTGTTCGATTCCAACCATTCTGGGGAGCCATTATCCCGACCGACTCCGCCAACTCCGCCGCTTCGACCTTGAATTCAGTCGTGACCTGCCCGGCGATCTTCGGTCCAGCTGAAACTTGTGAATCGGGCTCCTGTGCACCGGCGAGGACGGCGGGACACGGGCAGCCGGTTGGAGAGCATGGGCCATCCGCTCGGCGAGCAACTGGCTTGGATCGCCAAACAGGTGGGTGTCCGCGAATGGTTTGGTGACGGCCTTGAACGTCGCGCGCATTGGGAGATTTCTGAGGATCGGGTCAGAAAAATCGGAAAAGTGGCTGTCCACGGGAGGTCGGAAAAGTGGCTGTCCAGGGAGGTCCCGCGCCTCGTCCAGGGAGGTCTCCAAGGAGGTCACACACCGTGATCACATCGTGGCGGCATTCAGGAAGTGAGTGTCCATCGGTTTTCCGTATGCAATTAGTTCAATTTGATACAGTAGTGATGCTTGGCTCGCCAGGATGCTGCCAGCTAGCGTTGGCTTAGATCAAGTAAAGGGATCCCAGTGCACTTTCCGGAAGTTCCTGATCCAGTTGCTAGAGACGAATCGACCCTGGTTTGGTGGTCGACGCTCAGTCTTTGCGACAGGTTAGAACTTGCGGATGCCTGGGCCGCGGAACACCGCGAGGATCCAGCGCTCGCGGCGGCTGAACGGATTCGAGCCACCTATTTCCCTTCATGCGAGTCTTTGGAATTGTCGGACAGTGATGGCTTCCCAGAAGACAGCTACGAGTATCTGGTGGCACATGAAATCGAGGACCTTAACCTTGTCACTCATATTGCAGCGGAAATAGGTCTATGGACCACACTACAGCATTACGGCATTGAGTACTCTGTGAGCGTGTCCCCCTTGGGCTCACTGCTTTTCACCTCCCGCTATCGAATTGAGGGTGCGTTCGTCGTCGGTTCCGAAAGCTGCGAGTTTGGGTCGTGACAGATCATTCAAGCTGAAGACCAATTGCATGCCTAGTTGACTTGGATGGCGTTGTGAGGCCCCGCTCTAGTTGGCGTTGGCTGGCTGAGAGTTGAAAGCCCAGCATGCTTACGGGGCGGAACGCTGTGATCGCGGGGTGAGGCGATGATGTGAGCCATCCGTGGCTGGGAGAGGCGTCTTGATGCTGGCATAGAGCTCTGCGCGCATTGGAGGATTTCTGTGGAACGGCGCGCGCATTGGCGGACGTCCGAGATATGGCTCAGTGAACTCGGAGAAGGGGCCATTCATAGAGACGTCAACTGTTACGACGGCCCTGATTTCGAGGACTCAACAAGCTCTCGCCACCGCGCGGTGACCATCGAGGCATACTCAATGGCGCCGATATGATAGGCACCGACGGAAAAGCCATCATTCGATTCCACGAGCGCGGTCTGGCCAGTTGAAAGCACGCCGAAATCGATAGCGTATGCGCATGGCGCCCGGCCAGAGCGAAAATAGGTTTCTACGGCAGCCCTCACTACCGACAAATCCACATGAACGAGGGGATCGCCACTGTAGTGCCCAATCGCAACGGTTTCGGTGCCGATCACATACACCCGATACTCGGATATCCAATTGACGACCTCGGAGCACCAAACCTCCTGCCGTCGACTTACGGTTCCAAACTGAGCGATATCACTGGGGTGTGAGAACACCGCGCCCACGAAGCTCTTGCGGCGCTCGGCGGGCTTGATAAAGAGCGGTTGTCCCGATTCTTGAAGTATCTGGTATTCGGCAGTGCCGAGTGTGGCGCGCCAGACGCGCCGTTGCAGAAAGGGACTCAGGCATTCAGGGTAGTCGTCCGGCGTTGGTGCTTCGATTCCAAGTTGGCGCATTGCGCCATGCATGGCGTCCAAGTCGCCCGCGATGAACGAGTTCAGTGTTAGCGGAAGACTCCGCTTATGGATCCGCTTGATCGTATAAAGTTCTACCGGCACTTGCCACTGTTCGAACGCTTGCTTCAGTAGCTGCTCTTCGATGCCGAGCCGGCCACTGCCTAAGTCCTGCAAGTAGGCTACTGAAAACATGTTCTCTCCAGCGATAGGTGGGCGAAGCGTAACGCAAGGTCTGAAGTGGGTGCAGGGTCAAGAAGACGCCAGGCCGGCCAGTGAACGGCCCCAAGACCTATCCAGCAATTTCCGGACTAGCTGAAACATGTCAATTTCGCTCTTGCGCACCGGCTAGGACGGCGGGTCGCGGACCGCCATTCGGAGGGGCAGCGTCAGTCGAGAGAATGGTGAGCTTTCAATACCTGTGCACGATGCTGGATGGATTTTAGCCGATCAAGTTTCCCGAAGCCTCGCTTGCAGGAATACTTGGGCTCGGTGGTACTCAAGGTACTTCTGTTGTGCCGTAGAAAACGCGCCGGCATTGGTGAGTGAGTCGGGATCCAGTCCCATTCGAATCAGGGAACCGCGGTGTGCGACGGGAGACACGAGGACTTTGCCCTTGTCTTCAAAGCTGATCAGCCCGCGATCAAAAAGATGGTCAACATCGGGCGAGAGGAGTAAGCCATTGTCGCCGTCGAGCCGCTCTTCGTGGCTTGCATCGCGCCATGGCTTGCAGTGACTTGCGCGGAGATACTCCAGTTGGTCAACGCCGGTGATTCGGCAACGGCGTTCCTTCTGCATTACCCGTGTTCGGAACAGGCCCTGACCGCGGCGAGCGAGAATGACTGCCTTGCGGTCGGTCTCGGCCAGGCTGGAATCGGTTGCAATGGTCGCAAGTTGATGTTGTTCCCATTCCACCAGCCCGGTCTGTACCGGTTCGATGGGTTGGTCTTGTGCGCGCAATGCGTTGATCAGATTGTGCGCCTCGCGCCCGATCAGATCAGCCAGGGCCAACGCCAACGGATCCGGCAATCGGGTCAGATAGACGCTCTGCAGGCCGCGGCCGTTGCTCTGAATTGGCGCGTATCGGGCTGGCAGCTTGGGTGCCAACTGATCCATATGCGCGGCTGGCCGAATCGGATGCAGCAGTTCTTGGAATGAGGCATCGACGCGCCAACCGATCTGTTCCCAGTATGCGCCGACCGATCCAAATTCAATCGGCTTTGGTGATTCGTAACCATAAGATCGTGCAATGCCGATTGCTTTGATCAGCCCATCGCAGAACGAGAAGACGAGATCGCCAGGAGCGACTTCACGCATGAATTCGTAAAACGGATTGGTACGGTTGCCTTGATTGCGTTTCGGCGACCAAAGGTAGCCACCCGGCACTTCGTGCCGATAGGTTTGGTTCTGATTGACCCACCAAAACCGCAAACATGCCTCCAATCCCGCTGCGATCATTTTGGCGGTGCGGACGGTTGGGCGTCAAACTGAGCTGGCTAGGAGTCCTGGGACGGGCTGAGGACTGACGGGATACCTGTTCCGGCGCGCTCTTGGGATGGCGCCATATCGGCAGGGGAGGGCGCCATAGTGACGGCGCAGCTGCGACGGTACTTTGTGCGACCTTGGGGCTTGGGGTCGGAAAGTTCGGAGAAGTGGCTGTCCATGGAGGGTTTTGCAAGTGGTTGCTCATGACGGCATAGGCGTAAATCGAAACCGCGAACGCCTCCGCCAACAACAAGATGCGTTCCTCGACCCACTTTCGCCGATAGCCGTAGTCGATGTCTTTGACCTTGTCGTAGCCACAAAGCCAAGCTCGCCGCACGCAGCGGCTGATGCAGTGGTAGTAGGCGTTAGTGTTCGGCGGAACGGTTCGATCGCGGGGTAGGGCCATATAGGGAGCCATCCATGGCTGGGGGAGGCGTCATGGTGGCGGCCTGGAGCGCCCCGCGCATTGGGAAATTTCTGAGATTTGGCTCAGAAAAATCGGAAAAGTGGCTGTCCAGGGAGGTCCTACAGGGAGGTCCGACACACCAGCGCCTGGCGACCTCTTCATCCGACCAATCCTTGGCCGCCGACGCATCCACCTTCAGGACGACATGCAAGTGATTGCTCATGACGGCATAGGCATAAATCGAAACAGCGAAGGCCTCCGCCAGTAACAAGATGCGTTCCTCGACCCATTTCCGCCGATAGCCATAGTCGATGTCATTGACCTTGTCGTAGCCACAAAGCCAAGCCCGCCGTACACAGCGGCTGATGCAGTGGTAGTAGCCGTTGGTGTTCGGAGGAACAGTACGATCGCGGGGCAGGGCCATGTTGGGAGCCATCCGTGGCTGGGGGAGGTGTCATGGTGGCGGCTTTGGGCGCCCCGCGCATTGGGAGATTTCTGAGTTTTGGGTCAGAAAAGTCGGAAAAGTGGGTGTCCAGGGAGCTCTCTCTTCCACGAGGGGTTTGCCTCTCCGACGTGCTTGTGCGTTTGCCTGCTCAACCGCTCGATCGCCTCAATGAGCTGCTGCCGCACCTTTGGAAGCAGCGCAGTTAGCACAACTCGCTGACTTATGCGGTGGGGTGGCTGGAGGCTTACGCCCTTTTCAAACCTTACGCAGAAACAGGTTAGAACTAATGCTCTGCGTCGGATACGGCGTTCGACCACGACCGCCGCTTGGGTAGAACGCCGCGATCTCCCCGTATAAGTCTTGCCACGGAATCACGCGTTCCATTTGAGCCACGGAGATCTCGCGACGCGTTTGCTTCTTCTTTACTGCGCACTCTGCGTCGCCGAAACTGATCTGGTCCATGTCGAATTGACCTTGCTGCGAAGGTCCAAATTGACCACAATCGGAGGGAATATTTCAGACCCTTGGTTTACGATGCTGCTATAGGCTTCGAACGATGGCAAGAATCTATAACCTTTATCACGCTGCTGACAGCATGGACGGTCTAAGCGTCGTCTTTGTACACGGGCTTGGTGGACATCCGATAGAAACCTGGATGTCGAACAAGTCGGAGGTGGAGACGTTTTGGCCCATGTGGCTTGGCATAGATGCGGCGTGTTCGATTTGGACCATTGAATACGATGCGGCGCTGTCGGCCTGGCGCGGTGAGGCAATGCCATTGCCCGACCAAGGGCTGGCGGTCATGGAGGCCCTTGCAAGTGAACCGGAACTTCGTAGCCGACCACTAGTCTTGATCGGGCATAGCCTGGGTGGTCTAGTAATCAAGGCTGCGTTGTGCGAAGCCCTGACATTCGGCGCAGAGCAGCGCCGGTTCCGCGACCTTGCTGATCAAGTGCGAGGCGTTGCCTTCGTCGCGACGCCTCACAGCGGATCGGAGCTTGCGAAGCTTGCGAGGGTACTGCGATTCCTGCTCCGGACCAACGAGCAGGTTGGCAACATGAAATCGCATGACGCGCATCTTCGCTCCCTGAAGCGCAGATTCGATGATGTCTGCTTAAGTTATCAATTCAGGGTGAAGACGTATTCAGAGAGCCGGGGTGTCTTCATCGGGGTACGAATTTTCGGTCTGCGGATAGGATTACCCGTAACCGTAGTCAATGCGACGAGCAGTGAGTCACACGTAAACGGTAGCTACGCGGTACCATTGCCGGAGGACCACTTCAGCGCCTGTAAGCCGACCGACCGGAACGCTGAGCTCTACTGCTCACTGATCGACTTCCTACGGGAGATTCGTGGTAATAGACAAGCTGGATCGATGCCTTCGCAGATCGATAGCATCCGAGACGACACAAAAAGGACTCGTGTTGGGTTGGATCGCGTCGAAAACAAGATCGACGAACTTCCTCGCGCGGTGGCTAAGGAGTTTGAGCGCTTAGTGGCCACCCATGAGCGCTTAGTGGCCACCCAGGCCGCCACCTTGGCAGCGCTTGCGCAACAACTCGACGGCCGACTCGTTGCGGATAGGCCCCAGCCTGTGGTTGTGTCACCCTCTTTGGCGGACATAGCGCCGAGCATTGTGCGGATCTCACAGGCCGCTGATGAAGTCGCACGCACTGGCGATCGGCGCGCCGCGATCTTGACGGCAGAGGTCGCACGACAGTCGCAGCACCGTGATATTGCTGAGGTTCGCGCAGTCGCCGAAGCAGATAGTCAACTCTTGCAGCAGATTGCGGGTTACAAGATCGATGTTGGTGACTTCCGAGGCGCGATCTCCGATCTGTCCGAGGCGCTCAGGGGAACTGGCGAGCGCGACGAGCGAAGAAGAATCCGCCGCGGCCTTGGATATGCGCTGGCGATGGAGATCCGGAGGATAGGCACCTACCGCGAAGCTCGGCTGTACTTCGACATGGTGGTGCACTGCGCTGGCACCCCATCAAGGCTCGCCTTCAACGTGTTGGTGCACCTGTCAAACGATGCTGGTGTCGCGCGAGCGATCATGGGCGAGATGCGTGCGGCGAATATCGAGCCGGATATCTATAGCTGGAACACGCTGCTCGCGCTGGCAAGCGACATCTCTGCGGCGCGAGCAATCATGGGCGAGATGCGGGCAGCGAAGATCGAGCCGGATATCTACAGCTGGACCACGCTGCTCGCGCTGGCAAGCGACATTCCTGCGGCGCGAGCAATCCTGGGCGAGATGCGGGCGGCGAAGATCGAGCCCAACATCGTCAGCTGGAACACGCTGCTTGCGCTGGCAAGCGACATCTCTGCGGCGCGAGCGATCATGGGCGAGATGCGGGCGGCGAAGATCGAGCCGGATATCTACAGCTGGACCACGCTGCTCGCGCTGGCAAGCGACATTCCTGCGGCGCGAGCAATCATGGGCGAGATGCGGTCGGCGAATATCGAGCCGGATATCTATAGCTGGAACACGCTGCTCGCGCTGGCAAGCGACATCTCTGCGGCGCGAGCAATCATGGGCGAGATGCGGGCAGCGAAGATCGAGCCGGATATCTACAGCTGGACCACGCTGCTCGCGCTGGCAAGCGACATTCCTGCGGCGCGAGCGATCATGGGCGAGATGCGGGCGGCGAAGATCGAGCCGGATATCTACAGCTGGACCACGCTGCTCGCGCTGGCAAGTGACATTCCTGCGGCGCGAGCAATCATGGGCGAGATGCGGTCGGCGAAGGTCGAGCCCAATATCGTCAGCTGGAACACGCTGCTTGCGCTGGCAAGCGACATTCCTGCGGCGCGAGCAATCATGGGCGAGATGCGGTCGGCGAAGGTCGAGCCCAATATCGTCAGCTGGAACACGCTGCTTGCGCTGGCAAGCGACATCTCTGCGGCGCGAGTGATCATGGGCGAGATGCGTGCGGCGAATATCGAGCCGGATATCTACAGCTGGAACACGCTGCTCGCGCTGGCAAGTGACATTCCTGCGGCGCGAGCAATCATGGGCGAGATGCGGTCGGCGAAGGTCGAGCCCAATATCGTCAGCTGGAACACGCTGCTTGCGCTGGCAAGCGACATCTCTGCGGCGCGAGCAATCATGGGCGAGATGCGGTCGGCGAAGATCGAGCCCAACATCGTCAGCTGGACCACGCTGCTCGCGCTGGCAAGCGACATTCCTACGGCGCGAGCAATCATGGGCGAGATGCGGTCGGCGAAGGTCGAGCCCAATATCGTCAGCTGGACCACGCTGCTTGCGCTGGCAAGCGACATCTCTGCGGCGCGAGCGATTTTGGACGAGATGGAGGAGGCGAGGTTCTTGCCAAACGAGGTAGTCGCCACGACTGTGGCGCGCCTCATCTCATCGTTAGACGAGGCGGCTGATCTGACACGCTACCTGCACAGGTTTCGCGTGGTTGGTCCTGGCTATCTGCAGGCCGTTGTCAGCCGGATAACCCCTCTCTTGTCGGCCGAAGTTCTCCTGAACTGGGTGTACGGGATTACTAAGGAACTCGGCTTTTCACCGGCGACCCAGGTGTTCGGACCTGCAATAGCTGGGTACAGGCGGCAAGGTCGAATCGAAGATGCTCTGCGAATAGTTCTTCCTTTCCCCCACTTGCCTGCGGCACAAGCGTTGCTCAAAGATGCAAGGACACAGCGGCAAGCGGAGGCATGGCTTCTTAACCAGTTCGAGGCCGGCCCCGAGCCTTTTAATGCAAGCCTTGCGCTCGCTTACTTCTACTGGAGCCGTGGTGATAGGGAAAAGCTGGAAATATGGGCGGATATTTCGTTGTCCTATCCGAATCAGCACCCTAAGCGCATCGCGTCTATTCAGAAGCTTCTCAGGCCCCCGGCTGCGGCGTAATGCACGAGTACCAGACGGGGGCCGTAGCGCAGCCCCCGCAAAGCCCGCCAACAACGACGTCGAGAATTGCAGCGAAGCTCGTTGTTTTCGCTATTAGTAACTTCCGCAGAATTCCATCGCCGCACGGATAGCACCATCCGACTTCACGTTTTTAATACGAATGGAGACCCCGGCTCTGCCGGGGAGGCAGTAGCCGTTTGACGTCTATGGGAGTCCATCGATGAGACTCCCGAGCGTGAGCCGCCACGCGCACGCCGAGGAGTTTCATGATGGAAGCAGAGACGTTAAGTCACACGAAGTGGGAGTGCAAATACTACGTGGTGTTCATTCCGAAGTGCTGCCGCAAGACGTTGTACGTGGAGTTGCGCGTGCATCTCGGAGAGGTGTTCCGCCGGTCTGGCGGAGCAGAAGGAAAGCAAGATAGACGAAGGGCAGATGTGTTGGCCAGTCACTATGCTGAGCTGGCCGAGTTCAATCAGCGCATCTAACAGGCCAGCGAGGCGCTGGAGGTATTGGTTCAAGTCTACCCGGATCACGCGTTGATCAGAGCTGTACCCGGTGTCGGGCGGTCGTGGCGGGTGTTCTGATTGCGAGCATTGGCAATGCCGCGCAGTTCCAGAACGGGCGACAGTTAGCCGCCTGGGCGGGCTTGGTGCCACGCTGCCATGGCAGCGGTGGCAAAAATCTGCTCGGCAAGATCACGAAGAAGGGTGACCGCTCAGTCCCAACAGCGTTGATCCATGGCGCTCGAGCGATCTTCTGTTGGCGCCACAAACACGACGATGCCATGAGGCGCTGGATCAGCGCGGTCGCGGCCCGACGCGGCAACAAGCGCGCGATCGTCGCCATGGCCAACAAACTCGCCCGGATCGTGTTCCGAATCCTGCACGACCAAGAACCCTTCGACCTCAACAAGGCGTTCGCCTAACCCATTCACCGACGGAGCGTGACTGACTGACAGTGGTGAATCAAGGCCATGTCCGATGCCGAGCCTGTCCTGGACCAGAGTCTATAAAAGACCGTGTGGCTGTAAAGGCAGCATTGGACTTCCGAATCTCACCATGGCGCGGCGATAAACCGCCACCAAGACGCCGAATCGATGTCCTTGACCCCTTGCCCTCTGACCAGTGCGACTCTCGTCAAACCGAAACCAGATCAACACCGAGGACTTCAACTTAACCGCGACAATCAAGCCGTCAACGAATCACTGCATGCTGGTCGGCGGGCGACATAGGCGCCCGCTGATCGCCCAGCATGCTCCGCAACCCTCAAGCCCCGGCGACACCGATCCGTCACGGATGGTGCTGCTCAGAAACACCGAAATCACCTCAAGAAGATGCAAAACCCGATCTAATACCTCTTGACTAAACCGGGGCGTCCATCGATGTCCAGGGAGGTCCTCTCAAACGACCACAAAATCGAACCTTATGATAGCGTCGTTGAAGTCTCCGTCACCCGGCTGATTACCCGGCTGTCCCTGATTGCCAACATCGTCGAAACCGAACGTCACGTGATCTGCTGACTCGTCCAAGACCATTAGCGCGGATGAGCGCCATTGGTTGTTGTACTTGTTGTACCCGCCAATGATGTAGTTGCCAGGCTTCAGGAGCCTTTCTCCAGATCGCATTTGAGCCCCAAAGGAATCGTCTACGCCTGGACTTGTCCGCATGATTGCAAGAGCGGTGTAGTCAGATTGGTACAGCATGAGACATTGCTCAATCACTCCGTCACCCCATATTGTCGCTCGTGCCATCCTGTTCAAAGGTACCGAGAACGAACGATGTGCAAACGGGTAGAAGTCTAGGTTGAAGTCTGGTCCAAAAAGTGCCATGGGATCGATCTCCTAAGGGTAAAGGTTGACTTCGACGAGCGATTCCGAAAAGCCACTTGACTCCTGGGCAAATTGGCTTACGAACAGGTGGGTGTCCACGCGTTCGACGCGTTCGTCCACGGATTCGGTGTCCACTGATTAGGCCTTCGCCAGTCATCAAACTGCGCTGGGCCGAACGTCAGATAACCGATACCTTCGATGGCGGGCTCACTGGTGATGTGTCGTCGGAGCGGCAATTCTCTCAGACCTGGCCGCCAGCCCAATTGAGATCAGTTTCATCCTGCCCGCCAACTTCCCGAATACTCGATCTAGCGACTCAGTATCGCGGAGATAGGTCAAAGAGATATGTGGGATCGTGGAAAGCCTCCCGGAGCAAGGCGTGCGAGCAGCCGTAAACAGGCGGGTGTCCACGAGTTGCTGAACTCCCGAATCAGCGTTGAATGGTATACGTGCCCGAAACGTGGAGCAGGGCGAGCTCTAGACAGGCGGTATGAACCGATTTGCGCTCGGATTCAAACACCAGTCATAGATTTGGGGGATTCTGCTATGCGTAGATTACCGTTGCTTGCCACGTGTCTTCTGGCGGCTTCTGGTGCAAGCGCGTTTCAGCTCGCCCCGGTCGCGAGTCCGCAGGAGCGGGACATTGCTGAAATCAGCGGTAGTTGGTTGAACACGCTGACGATTCAGGCGGCAACCTGGGGGGTATATAGTTTTGGTGACCCGGCGCATGAAGAGCTGACGAATCGGATCTTTGGTTGCGGTGGATCGATCTGCAGTGGAGCGGGTGCGAACAATGTGCCGGTTGGCGTGATGGCTGGGGTGCGTTGGAACGATGACCCGCCGTTCAGGCTCAATGCGTCAGAGGCCGGTGGCACTCGGTGTAAGACACAATTCACTGTGCGGTTCCAGACGCAGCCTTACTGTTGGTACCAGTTGTTTACGGACGCAGAGAAGAAGGCGGCGGCTGGCAAGCGTTTTGACGGGCGCAACAGCAATCTGCTTTACCGAACGCATTTCGGCGACCTGCAGTTCTTACATGCGATGGCTTCTGATGGCGATTCACCCCAGAAGACCCGTGAGTCCATGATTGGCTGGACGAAGTTCAATTGGCTGATCATCGAGGGAACGTATACGCGCGATACGGAACTGGACGAGGTTGACTTCGCGCCTTTGAATCAAGTGTTCTCGAAGTCTGGATGGATCGTTCAGGATCTCTATGCGCTCGGTGCGCCGAAGCTGCGCCGAGAGATCAAGGACATTGCCTTTGGCAGCATTCTCCACATGCTTCAGGACAGCTTTGCCGAAGGCCATCTTGATCGTCAGAGCCCCAAATCAACAACAAAGTGTTCGTTGAACGGAAATACCTATGCGGGGCCGGGATTCATCATGGAGTTTCACTCCTACCCTGCACAGAACCACAGCTTGCACGCGGCGGCCGATAAGTCTGCGGCCATGACGGCGCATCTTCAGGAAGAGCCGAACGTGGTCGATTTTGGCAAAGCACTTCGTACGGCCTACGAGAGCAGTACGGCTTGGGAAAACGTACAACCGTTTTTTGAGTGCGTGTTTGCGTTGCATCCGAATGTTCGGCAGCCGTCGGCTGGTGGTGGCTTCCAGGTCGTAGGCAGGTAGGGATGGAACTGTCCGGCTTGGCTAAATAAGTGACCCACCAAGTCGCATCGCAGAAGATTTCGGGAAGTGGGTGTCCACAAGTTCGCGGCGCATTGGGAGATTTCTGAGCTTGGGCTCAGAAAAATCGGAAAAGTGGGTGGCCAGGGAGGTCAACGGCTGACAGTGTTGACGACCCGGCCAAAATCCGCCAAGTTCCACCCGCCCGCTACCCCGACCGGCTTCCCGTGGAATCCGTGACCGCCATCGTGTGGAATTAGTGACTGGAATGCGTGGAATGCGCAGTCGCTGAGTTTTGGTTCAGTAAAATCGGAAAAGTGGCTGTCCA
This sequence comes from Ahniella affigens, assembly GCF_003015185.1. GTDB lineage: Bacteria > Pseudomonadota > Gammaproteobacteria > Xanthomonadales > Ahniellaceae > Ahniella > Ahniella affigens. The sequence continues at coordinate 2,637,727 of NZ_CP027860.1, read as the reverse complement.
CGAGGGGTAGGGGTTGCTGTCCACGAGGGGTTCCAGGGAGGTCTTGGCAGGTCAATTTCGGCGATCCAAGTACTTGATTTGCCAGGCGACTGCTAAACTGCGCTATCACATCGAATATGTGGAGCATACTATGGCCGTCAGCGTTAGCCCTATTAGGTGGGCTGGGAGTAAGAGAGGGCTCAGGTTGCAATTGTCCAACGCTATGCCAAGCAGCTATGGCTGCTACTTTGAGCCGTTTGCCGGGTCTGCGTTTCTTTTCTTCGAAGCAGAGCCGAAGGCTGCGGTGATTGGTGATCTAAATTTGCAAATCGTCAACCTCTATAGAAGCTTGAGGCGAGATCCACCAGGGCTATGGAAGAAGATGAGTGCTTATGAGAAGACGAGAGAGTCATACTATCAGGTGAGGCGGGCATTTGACGCGAATTCAAGCGGTCTCGATACCGCAGCGCAGTTCTGGTTCCTAAATAGACTTTGTTTCAATGGGATATACAGAACGAACAGAAATGGCGCGTTCAATGTGCCCTTTGGAAGCAAATGGGGGGCATTTCCGAGTGTAGAAGAATGCATTCATTGGGGGAGCCTTCTCCATAAGGCTGACATCTTTTGGGGCGATTTCGAAAGCACTTGTGATTCGGCAGAGTCTGGCGATCTAGTCTATCTCGATCCACCGTACCGAAGTTCCGGTAATCGCTTTCGTGGAGAATATGGCTACAATTCGATCAGGGACGACTCCCTTGGTAGAGTGATTGATCTGGCGAAAAGGTTGAGCCAGAAGAATGTTTTCGTTCTTCTGTCCTACAACGTAGACCTTAGTGAAGTTTTGCCTGGGTGGAGACGAGAGATCGTTCGGGCGCGCAGAGTCGTTGCCTCATCACCGACTTCGCGCTTACAAGTGGTTGAGTACCTGTTCAGAAATTATTGAGGGTCACTTGAATAGTCAGTCATTACGAGTTGCCGTTCTGAGCGACATGCACTTTGCCAAAGCCGACGCTGCGGTTGGTCATACTCACGCAGTCGTAGGTGGTCCTTCGCAAAGAAAGCAATGCCCGATTGTTGATTTGGAACACTTAATAAAGGAATCCAGGCTCAAGGCCGATTTGCTAGTGACTCCTGGGGATATGACTTTGAAGTCATGTCGAGTCGGGCTTGAGGCAGCTTGGGCGCGAATAGAGAAGTTCAGTAAGCTGCTTGATGCGGGGAATTTTGCAGCTGCCACTGGAAATCACGACATAATGTCAAGATCAGGTGCTGACGAGCCTGAGATTTGGGAAACGCTTAAGAGGCTTAATCCTCAATACCCTTGTCCGACACTGGACGAAGTCGAACGACTTAGATACTGGGCGGATCACTTTTCGGTAATCGATGAGGAGTCATATCGTGTCGTCCTGTTTAACTCTTGCAATTGCCACGCCCGGGGATCAAACGAGTTCGAGAGGGGACGCATCACAGATTACACGCTGACAAAGATTACCGAGAGAATCTCCGCAGCCAAAGGCAGCAAACTCAACATACTGCTTTGCCACCATCACCCTAGCAAGCTTCCTGATGTTTCTGCTCGCTTCCCTGATTATAGTGAGATGATTCATGGCGACGCACTATTGAGAGCGATCGAAGAGACTGAGCAAAGTTGGATAGTAATACATGGGCACAAGCACCTGCCAAATCTCTCATATGCGAAAGGCGGGGCCGCATCATCAGTGATTTTTAGTTGCGGTAGTTTTTCGGCCGCTCTGCCGCCAGAATTTTTGCCAGGAACTGCGAATCAGTTTTATATCCTCGATTTTGACCTCGATTCGGCGGCAATGGGTGCAGTTCGCGGGACGGTCGAATCTTGGGATTGGTGCTTGGGCGCAGGTTGGAGTAAAGCGTCATTCGATGACCAGAGAAGAAATCGGATAGTAAGGGAGGGTCTGAACAAGTCCCGCAATTTCTGGTTAGATACAGGTGTTGCGGCGAGGTTATTTCAGCATGGACCAGATGAGTTTCGGTGACGCGGAATATGCGGCTAAGAAGAAGCAGACGCGTCGGGAGGTATTCCTAGCCGAGATGGAGCAAGTCGTGCCGTGGGCAGCATTGCTGAAGGACATTGAGTCGGTTTATCCGGTCGCCGGTCGCGGCCGTCGCCCGTACCCCGTTGAAGTGATGCTCCGGGTTCACCTGATGCAGAACTGGTTTGGGTTGAGCGATCCGGCGATGGAAGAAGCGCTGTATGAGATCGTGTCGATTCGGAACTTTGCCGGTCTGACGCTGAGCGGCAGCATTCCAGACGAGACGACGATCCTGAACTTTCGGCGTCTGATTGAGACGAATGATTTGGCTTCGTCGATACTGGAGCGGATCAACGGTCATTTGTCGCGCAAGGGCTTGCTGCTGAAGCGTGGCACGATCGTCGATGCGACGATCATCGCGGCACCGAGTTCGACGAAGAACTCAGACGGTGAGCGGGATCCTGAGATGCACCAGACGAAGAAGGGCAACCAGTGGTACTTCGGCATGAAGGCGCATATTGGCGTGGATGCTGACAGTGGTCTGGTCCACACAGTGGTGACGTCGGCAGCCAATGATGCCGATGTTGATCACGTTGAAAGCCTGCTGCACGGCAAGGAAGAGACAGTATGGGCAGATGCGGGCTACCAGGGCGCCGACAAAAACATGCGCGAGAACCATCCGCGCAAGCAGCGCTTCCCTGAGTGGAGGATTGCGATGCGCCGAAGCGCGATCAAGGCGATGGAAGAAGGTCGGGCAAAGAGCAATATCGTGAAGATCGAGCGTAGGAAGGCGCAGGTTCGCGCGCGAGTCGAGCATGCGTTTCAGAAGGTGAAGTGCTTCTTTGGGTACAACAAGGCGCGCTTCAAGGGATTGGCCAAGAACACCAGTCACATCGTCACCCTGTTCGCGCTGGCCAATTTGCATCGTGTCAGAAAAGTGCTACTTGAAACTGCAGGGGAGTTGCGCCCGAAGTTCGCGAGCTGATCACGAAAGAGGGGCAAAGTAGCGCCAGAACCGCTTTCCCAAGTGAAGAACGATACCGATTAGGAAGGATACTTAACGGATCACCGACCGAAACCCGCCTGAGAATCCGGAGGACGGAATCCATCGCCAAAAACCGACTTGTTCAGACCCTCCTAAGTGGTTCCGGATTTGGGAATCGAGACCATCCAGGGAATTTATCGAAGAAGATATGTCTGTTGCTCGGCTCACGAGTGAGTATCTCGTGGTTGGAAATTCTACAAAATATCCCTGAGCTTAGATTCCAGACTCTTCAAGATCGAGTTTTGACCCTGAAGCAAGTCGAGAGGAATTGCGGGCTGAAATGGATTCCATTTGTTCCATTTGATCCTCAGCGGCTGGAGGTTGCGTGAACGCGTTTCATGGCTGGGAACACTACAACGCAAGGGCGATGACGACTGAAGACGTCGCCAGTACTTTTGTCGAGCACCCTCAGTTTTCTGCGGTTTCGAAGCCGACCAATGCTGTAATTCTTGGTTGCAGAGGTAGTGGGAAGACTACGCTTTTGCGGATGCTTGAACCCAAGGCGCGCCTCCTTCGGGCACGGCCAAACGGGGTCAAGGTCTCGTTGAAGGAGATCGGCGTATTCGTGCCTGTAGATCAAGCTTGGTTGGCTTCCATTCGATCCGTGACTGGGTCGCAACCGCGAGCCTTGCTTCAATCATTGGAAGTCGCCGTCTATTCGCTGTCGGTTGCAAGAGCGATGATTGATTCACTCCTGGAGGTATTGTCGTCTGCAGGGCAATTGTTGGATCCCCTGGTCGTTACGGAAGATACCGAGGTTCGTGTCTGCGAAGTTGTCAGTCACGCGCTCAAACTTGGGCGGGTTGCGAAGTCTCTTGCGTCGTTGAGATTTGAGATCGTGGTCAAGATTGCGGAACTTCCGAGTATTTCCCATAGCGCGCCAACTCAGGATCTGATTCAGTTGTTGTCGCATTTGGATTCTCCTGGAAGCGTTGCAAGCCAAATGGCCCTGCTGTTGAACGAATTGTCTGGTCGCCGTGAGTTGAAATGGATGATACTTTGCGATGAACTAGAGTTGGCGAACGACGCAATTAGGGACTCCTTGATCAAGACTATGCGCGGTAGTCCTGGAAATCTTGTTTTCAAACTTGCTATGACCCCACTTCCTGGATATGCAGGGATGGCATCGAGCGAGCAGCCACTGCCCGGTCACGATTTTGATGTTATTTCGCTTTTCAATCCGCGCAGGAATGAAGGTGCAAATCGAAAGGCGCTTAAGGAGTTTTGTTCAGAGATGTGGGAAGAGCTCTGTCGCTCTCAACTACGCACCGGAGACCCTGTGCAATTTCAGCATCTAGCAGCTTTCCCAGAAGTTGCTGGTCCGCTGGACGTTGATTCTAGCGAGGACGCCTCCTTTGCAGCTGTTGACTCAAAAGCGTTTATGTCACTAGCGGCACGAGATGCGAGTTTTGCCGCATATCTTTCGAGAAAGGGGGTTGACCCGCGCCATGTCGACGAGTACTCGGGAAGTATTAGAGACTCAGTGATTCGGAAGATTCGTCCAATTGTACAGTGTCGGTTGTATTACATGCGTTCTGGTACAAGCCTTAAGGGACGTAGGTCCCACGCGTTTTATTCTGGGGAGTCACGACTCTTTTCCCTTTCAGAAGGGCATCCGAGATGGATCAAATCTACATTGGGCGCGATGTTGGCCCGTAGTTCTGGAGACGAGGCAGTGGGATTGGATGTTCAGTCTGAAGAAGTTGACAAATCGATGGCGAGGATAATTGCTCGGCTTAATGCCTTGCCAGTCAAACCCGCGCACTCGTTGCCGGCATTCAACGTTATTTCTGCGGTCGGTCATTACTTCCGAAAGCAAGTCTTGGGTCCGGTTTTTGAACCAGAGCCGAAGCTGAGTTTTCATGTAGATCAAGGCGTGCCTGACGAAGTTGTCAATGCGATCGAGTCAGCTTTGGTGATTGGTGCTGTTGTCCCACTTCCTGATAAAACTGCGAAGTCAGATGAGTGGAGCAGAAGCTTGGTGGGATCGAGATTTCGCTTGTCTTTCTGGCTCTGTCCGTATTTCAAACTACCAGTTCTTAACGGGAAAGCGGAATCGCTATCGAAGATTCTCCTGGACCAGGGCGAGCCCGCCCTGGAAAAGGCCGACCAAATGAATTTCGGTTTCTAGCTATGGGAATCAGATTGAAGAGGCCAACAGTCCAATCGGAGTTTGATCTGCGCATTTATTGTTGCGGATACGAGTCAAGATGCACTTCTGTTCTGGAGGAGTTCCCCCAGCACCAGGGATACGGCTTTGCTGTTGGTTATGGATATCTTCGTGAACTGGCGTTTGAGAAGAACAAAGCCGAATTTGAGAGGAGAGGAATCGAGTACTGTGAGGTTAGCGATATTGATTTCTTCGATTGGCTGATCAAGAAGCTCAGGACTCTGGGCAACAAGGAGCGCATTAGGGTTTTGGTGGACATTTCCTGTCTAACTCGTCTGCGCCTGGGGGCAGTTGTTCAAGCATTTGCCCAATTCGGGACCATTGATGCCAGTTTTGCCTACTCTCTCGCGAAGTTCTCCCCTCCCGGCGACAATATTGAACTGAACGAATTCGTTGAGCCTGTCTCACCTTTTTTCTCAGGGTGGACCGGAGAGTTGGACAAGCCCGCCGCGCTAATTTGTGGGCTCGGTTACGAGAAGATGCGTGCTATCGGTGTAGTTGAGCATCTCGAGCCCGCGGACTATTGGCTATTTGTTCCGCGTTCGCCTCTGAGTGACTACGATCACGAGGTGTTGGCCACAAATTCCAACTTGTTGGACTCTGTCAGCGTAGGACACGTTATTGATTATCGTGTCTCGGACCCTATTGACGCACTGGGGCGGCTAATGTCATTGACAGGAGTCATTCGGTCGAAAATGCGTTGCTCAATTTTGCCACTTGGTCCGAAGCTGTTCGCGTTGTGTGCGATGTTGGTAGGAGTGCATTTTCGTGACGTGTCAGTTTGGCGCGCCAGTTCTGGTCAGCATGCGAATCCCAGGGACAAGATTGGGTCTGGAGTCGTCGTGAACTTGTCAGTTGGTTTTTTTCGAGAAGAAGATCGCAGCTAGAAGTCGACTAGAATCTGAACTGAAATCTACAGCTTCGCTTTGTTGCTCTCATGGACTCTCTGAAGCAACTTCGTCACGCCCAATTGCTCTCTCATCAGTCCCTTAATGGCTGCAGGGACCAGCGATTGGGCGGTATTTGGTTGGAGGAAGCGTCACACATTAAACCTAAAGTGCAAAACATCCCCTTCCTTGACAATGTACTCCTTGCCTTCCAACCGCAACTTCCCAGCCGTCCGCGCACCAGCCTCACCCTTACAAGCCACATAATCGTCATACCCAATTGTCTCGGCGCGGATAAACCCGCGCTCAAAATCGGTATGGATCACACCGGCAGCTTGCGGGGCGGTTGAGCCTTTCTTGACTTGCCACGCGCGGACTTCTTTTTCGCCGGCGGTGAAGTAGGTTTGTAGGCCGAGCAGCTTGTAACCCGCGCGGATCACGCGATCCAGGCCTGGTTCTTCCAGGCCCATATCGGCCAAGAACGCGCCTTTGTCTTCGTCATCCAGCTGGGAGAGTTCTTCTTCGATCGCGGCGCAGACGGCGACGACTTCGGCGCCTTCCTCGATGGCTCTGGCTTTGACGCGGTCGAGGTGGGGGTTGTTCGTGAAGCCATCTTCTTTGACGTTGGCGACGTACATCACCGGCTTCAGGGTGAGGAGGAAGAGGTCCTTGATGAGGGCTTTTTCTTCGGCATCGAGTTTGGCGAAGCGGGCAGGGCGGCCGTCGTTGAGCGTTGCGCGGACTTTTTCGAGTACGGGCTTCTTGGCGATGGCTTCTTTGTCGTTGGCCTTGGCGGCGCGTTCGACGCGGTTTAAGGCCTTATCCACGGAGTCGAGGTCGGCCAGCGCCAATTCGGTGTCGATGGTTTCGATGTCGGCGATTGGGTCGACTTTGCCGGACACGTGAACGATGTCGCCGTGTTCGAAGCAGCGCACGACGTGGGAGATGGCATCGACTTCGCGGATGTGGGCGAGGAACTGGTTGCCGAGGCCCTCACCCTTCGACGCACCGGCGACGAGGCCGGCGATGTCGACGAATTCGATGACGGTCGGGATGATCTTCAGCGGTTTGGCGATGCTGGCCAGCACGTTCAGGCGCTTGTCCGGCACGGGCACGATGCCGACATTCGGATCGATGGTGCAGAAGGGGTAGTTGGCGGCAGGAATGCCGGCCTTGGTCAGTGCGTTGAACAGGGTGGACTTGCCGACGTTAGGCAGGCCGACGATGCCGCATTTGATGCCCATGATGTTTCGATCCGTGTTGGAAGCTGCTTGGCTTGATTCGCAATCCGGGAGTCAGGTCAATCTGCCTGACCCATCCGGACAGCGAACCAAGCAAAGGAGCCTCGGTTGCCGTGTTCGCTGCAATGCTGTTGCAGCGTCGTGTTTCGGTACTAAGCCTTTGCCACCGGGGGCTTCGGCACCGTGTGCAAAGCTTGCATGGCTTTGTCCAAGCTTCCCGCCACCATTTCATCGACCTGATGCACGCTCCGCGCTACCGCGTCGCGAATCGCCAAATCGTGTTCCTTGCCTGGTCGGCCCAATACCCACGGCGTGACCAAGTTCTTGTCGCCGGGGTGACCAATGCCTAAGCGCAGGCGGTGGAACTTGCCGTGACCTAAGTGGGCGATGATGTCTCGAAGGCCATTCTGACCGCCGTGGCCGCCATCGAACTTGAGGCGCGCGGTGCCGGGTGGGAGATCCAGGTCATCGTGCGCGACCAATGTTTCTTCGGGCGCGATCTTGTAATAGCTCCACGCAGCCGCGAGCGATTGGCCGCTCTTGTTCATGAACGTGGTGGGCTTTAAGAGCCACACGGTTTGACCGGCAATGGTAACTTTGGCGGTTTCGGCGTGCAGTTTGTTGTCTCGGCCCAAGCGCGCACCGGCTTTATCAGCCAGTTCGTCCAAAAACCAAAACCCGGCGTTGTGCCGGGTTCGGTCGTAATCGGCCCCGGGGTTGCCGAGGCCGACGATCAAGCGCAAACCTGCCATGGTGGAGCGGGGCAAAGCCAATCAGCGGTGCGTTGGAGCGGCCGGGGCCGCCCCATGCGTGGCTGATTACTTCTTGCCAGCAGCGCCCTTGGCCGGAGCAGCACCCTTCGCAGGGGCAGCGCCCTTGGCCGGAGCGGCACCCTTGGCAGCAGCACCCTTGGCTGGGGCAGCGCCCTTGGCCGGGGCCTTGACGGCCGAGGCTGGCACGGCGGCGGCATCGGCGGCCGGAGCGATTTCTTCCTGCTCCTTGATTTCCTTGGCGATGACGATGGCCAGGTCGTGTTCCTTGCCGAGCTTGAGCGCTGGGATCGACACGCCTTCTGGCAGCTTCACGTCGGACAAGTGGATGATCTCGTTGAGCTTCAGTTCGCTCAGGTCGACTTCCAGGGCTTCCGGGATGTCCTTCGGCAAGCAGTAGATGTCCACTTCGTTCAGCTCATGGGTGATGGTCACACCAGCGAGCTTGCCGGCCGGCGACTTTTCCTGGTTCAGGAAGTGCAGCGGCACAGAGAGGCGCAGCTTTTCGGTTTCCGACACGCGCTGGAAATCAAGGTGCATGATGGTCGGCTTGAACGGGTGACGCTGAATGTCACGCAGCAGCACCTTCTGCACGGCACCGTTGATCTGCATGTGCATGATCGACGAGTAAAACCACTCGTGGGCGGCGTACAGCATGGCGTTCTTGTGGGTCAGCTGGATCGCTTGCGCGTCCTGCTTCGCACCGTACAGAACGGCGGGAACGTTGCCGTCGCGACGGAGGCGGCGGCTCGCACCTTTGCCCTCGGTACCGCGAATTTCGGCTTGAATATCGTGTTGTTTGGCCATGGTCTTTCCAAAATAATGATCTTGCGATCGGGGTGTTCCTGACTTCGCGACCAAAGTCAGGGCTTGCGTTCAAGTGTTGGCTAAGCCACCACTCAGACGATTGGTGCGTCGGTGAACCGAGCGCACGAATCTGTTGTATCAATCAACGTACAAGGAACTCACAGACTCGCCGAATGCGATACGGCGCATCGTTTCAGCGAGCAGCTCGGAGACCGACAATTGCCGGATCTTCGGGCAGCCCTTGGCGGCTTCGGTGAGGGGGATGGTGTCTGTCACCACCAACTCATCGAGCGCCGCGTTGGTCACGTTCTGCACGGCCGGGCCCGAGAGCACCGGATGCGTACAGTAAGCGACCACCCGCTTGGCGCCGCGCTGTTTGAGCGCTGCGGCCGCGGCACACAAGGTGCCAGCGGTATCGACAATGTCGTCGACCAAGACGCAGGTCTTGCCATCGACATCACCGATGATGTTCATCACCGTGGCTTCGTTCGCACGCGGGCGGCGCTTGTCGATGATGGCGAGGTCGGCATCGTCGAGGCGCTTGGCTACTGCGCGGGCGCGAACCACGCCGCCCACATCGGGCGACACCACGATCAGATTATCGGTGCCGTGATGACGCCACACATCGGCGAGCAACACGGGCGAGGCGTAAACGTTATCCATGGGGATATCGAAAAAGCCTTGGATCTGATCGGCGTGCACATCGACCGTTAACACGCGGTCGGTGCCCACGGCTTGCAGCATCTTGGCAGCCACTTTGGCCGTGATCGGCACGCGCGCAGAACGCGGGCGGCGATCCTGCCGGGCATAACCGAAGTAGGGCATGACGGCCGTGACCGAGGCCGCGGAAGCACGCTTTAATGCATCGATCAGCACGCACAACTCCATGAAGTTGTCGGCGGTCGGTGCACACGTGGGCTGCAGGACAAATACTTCCTGACGACGCACGTTTTCTTCGATCTCGATCTGGGCTTCGCCATCCGAGAACTTACCCACGAGTGCCTTACCCAATGGCACGCCCAATTGTCGGCAAACCGACAGCGCCAGCGCGCGATGAGCGTTGCCGGCAAAAACCAGAATTCCGTCAGCTTTCACGGTTCACCCGAGGTGACAACAAAAAGAAGAAATGGCTGGGGCGGAAGGACTCGAACCTACGAATGCGGGAATCAAAATCCCGTGCCTTACCGACTTGGCGACGCCCCAGCACTGGAAGCTTGGTTTTGCCTGATCAGCGCGCTGACAGATTGCGAAGGGCAATATGAAGCGGCGACTGATCGATACCGCGCACACACCAAGTGCGCCAACGTGACGGAGCCTCGGCCTTGATTGCCTCGGCTGCTGTTTGCGAATCGACGCGAACAAACACCGACGAACCACTGCCACTCATGCGCGCATCACCGAAGCGTTTCAGCCAATCGATTGCAGCGCCGATTTCCTGGTAATGGCGCGTTGCCACGGCCTGGAGATCGTTATGAGTCGAAACCCCCTCACGAAGAAGCGAGATTTTGATTGGTGGCGTGTTCCGTGTCAATTCTGGATCGCGAAAAATTTCTGCGGTGGGGACGGTTTCTCCTGGAAAAACGAGGGCATAGCAGGCTGGCCCAAGTTCCAGGGGCTGCAAGGCCTCGCCCACACCTTCAGCAAACGCGCTGTATCCGTGCACAAACACCGGCACATCGGCGCCCAGCTTGAGGCCAATGGCGGCGAGTTCGGTTTCGTTCAGCTTGGTGCCCCAGAGCGCGTTTAACGCGCAGAGCACCGTGGCGGCATCGGAGCTGCCGCCGCCGAGGCCAGCGCCCGCCGGAATGTGTTTCTGTAATTCAATGTCACAGCCGAGCGGGGTGCCGGTGGCGGCTTGCAAGGCGCGGGCGGCGCGAACGCTGAGGTCGTGCTCCGGATCCAGGCCGGGGAGACGGTGCAGCGCCTGGATGACGCCGTCATCGCGGACCTTCAGACCCACCTGATCACACAGATCAATCAGCTGAAAGACGGTCTGCAGCTCGTGATAGCCATCGGCACGGCGGCCGGTGACATGGAGGAACAAATTGATCTTGGCCGGAGCCGGGAACCAAGTCAGGCTCATGGCTGGTTGGCGTTGTCCGGGCTTGGTTCGTCTAGGTTCCAGGTCTGGATCGCGAGGCGCACTTGATACGGCTTCTTCTTCGCGAACACCTTGCCGGGCAGCCAGTGGCCTTGCTGCTCGCGCCAGTCGCGGTAGGTGATGGTCCAGCCGTCGTCGGTGTGCTCCAGCACGCGGCCGTTGGCGTCGTAACGGGTGGTCGCGCTTGGTTCAATCTGCCCGAACAGCCAGCCCTTCAGCGAGCCGACGGGGAGTTCCCAGCCGAGTTCACGCCGGACGAGCTCTTCGGGCGTGCTGGCCATCACGGGCTCTGGCTTGAAGCCTTCGAGCGCACAGCCTTCGGGGCCACCGAGCAACTGCCAGCTCTGGCCGGAAATGGGGGAGCGCAGCGACATGTTGAAGAAGTCGCCGTCCTGCTGCCATTCCAAGCGGCCGCTGCCGCTATCTTGGCCATTGCTGAGCGCGATCTTGCCGCTCAGTTGCCAGTGCGTCGGCACGATGACGGGCGCTGGCGCCACGTCGGCTGCATCAGAAGGCGGGAGGTCGCGTGTTGACTGCGACGCGCACGATGCGAGCAGCGCTACCAATGTCAGCGCTACCAAGGGCAGCGCCAAAACACGCCAACGCTTACAGACCATAGCGCTTCAACGTGTTGATCAGGGCTGGGTCTTCGGGCTGCTGGGCCTTCGCTTCTTCCCATACCAGACGGGCTTCATCCTCGCGGCCGGCCTGCCACAAGGCTTCGCCCAAGTGCGCCGCGATTTCGGCTTCGGCCTGCTTTTCGTAGGCGGCTTTCAGGAGGCTAATGGCCTCGTCCAATTCGCCCATGTGGAATTTGACCCAGCCCATGCTGTCCAGAATCGCGGCATCGTCGGGTTTGAGCACCATGGCCTGCTCGATCAGGCTCAGCGCTTCCTGGTAGCGCTTCGTGTTGTCGGCCAGCGTGTAGCCGAGCGCGTTCAGGGCATCGGCGTTTTCGGGGTCGATTTCGATCAGCCGACGCAGGTCGGCCTCGGCGCCTTTGATGTCGCCGACGTTTTCGTGGCGGAGCGAGCGGGCGTAGAGCAAGTCCTGGTCATCGGGCAGGGCATCCAGGCCGCGATTCAATGCGTCGAGCGCCAGTTTGTCGTCGTTCGCCGTGGCGGCGGATTCCGATTCCAGCAGATAGGTCCGAACCAGCTCCTCGCGATTCAGCGTGCCGGCTTCGCGCAATTGCTCCAGCGTCTTCTGACTGTCGGCGAATTGCGCACCTTGAACTTGGACGGCAGCAATGCGCATCTGGGCTTCAACGAATTCAGCATCGTCCTTGCCAATTTGGCGGTACACGCGAATGGCCTCGGCGGCGTCCTCGGCGAGCTCGGCGCAGGTGCCGAGCAGTTGCAGTCGCTGGGACGGATGCGGCTTGTCCAGGCCAGCCAGGCGCTTGCACGCCGACGTGATGAGCGCTGGGTCTTCAGACTTGGCGGCGTAGGCGAGCTGCACGCCGATCACGTCTTCGTCCTTGCCCGGAAAGGCTTCGAGCACCCGTGCTGCCAGGTCCGTACGGCCTTGAAGGTCTTCGACGGCGGCCAGGCTCAAGCGCAATTCGCGCGAGTCTGGCTTCAGCAGCACGGCCTGTTGCAGGTCGGCGCGAGCGAGTTCGGGGTTCGATTCCTGCACCAGCCGGGCCCGATAGGCGCGCAAAATGGCGTCTTCAGGCGCGCGCTCAATGGCGCTGTCGAGAATATCCCGGGCGAACTCTGGGGCCTTGGCGGTATCGGCAAAGCGGCTATAGGTAATGGCGGCCGCGGCAGTCGGGCTGAGGTCGGCCAGGGTCGACAGGAACGGCAGGATGCGATCGAGGTCGGGCAGCCAGCGCAGGGCTTCGACCATATCGGTCGGGAGTTTGGGGTCGTCCTGACGCGGGGTGATCAGGGCCGTGGCGTCGCTGGTCTTGCCCTTACCCAAGGCCATGGCGGCAGCATAGGCGTCCACCAGCTTGTCGTCGGGCGCCAGTGCGCGCCAGCGGCTGAGCATTTCCGTAGAAACCGCGTCGTTCCGGGCACGCATGGCCGCCCGAAGCGCTGTACGGGCGAGTTCGGGCCGGTCGGACAGGCGGGCGGAGGCGGCCAATTCCAAGGCCACGTCGGCCTCGCGGCCGTCCTGGCGGGCGAATTCGGCGCCGATTCGGGACGCCAGAGCCTTGCCCGGGTTGTCGAGCTGCGATGGCGGCGCCAAGGCAGCTTCTGGGGCGTCGCGCGGGCCGGTGGCGGCGCAGGCCACCAGAAGCCACGGCAGCAGCGTCAAACTCAGCAAACGGGGAATTTGGTGTGGAACGTTCGTCATTTCTTGATCACTCATGACCCGGCAAGGGACAATGCGGGGTCTTACCTATTCATTCTTGCACGACATGCCGATTTTCGCCCTTGGACTCAATCACCAAACCGCGCCGATTCATCTGCGCGAGAAGGTGTCGTTGATGCCCGAGCGGTTCGGTGAGGCATTGAACGCGCTGAAGCGTGAAACGGGGGTTGAGGAAGCGGTATTGGTATCGACCTGCAATCGCACCGAATTATTTCTCAGTGGCGACGAGCGGGCGCTGAACGGCAGTACCGCCTGGCTGCACCGGTATTTTGAACTGAACCCGGGGGCGCTGGACAGCTTTCTGTACTGCCACCGGGACCGGGACGCGATCCGGCATTTGTACCGGGTGGCCTCTGGGCTCGACTCCATGGTGCTGGGCGAGCCCCAGATCCTGGGGCAGGTCAAGAAGGCGCATCTGGAGGCGCGGCAGGCGGGCGTGCTGAAAACGAGCCTGGACCGGTTGTTCCAGTCGGCGTTTTCGGTCGCCAAGCGGGTCCGGACCGAAACAAATCTTGGCGCGTCGCCCGTTTCCGTGGCGTTTTCGGCCGTGCGCCTGGCCACGCGAATCTTTGGCGCGCTGGCCGGGTCGAACACGTTATTGGTCGGCGCGGGCGAGACCATCGAGCTCGTGGCCCGGCACTTGCGCGATCAGGGCGTGCGGCATCTGACGATTGCGAACCGGACGCTGGCGAATGCGCGAGCCTTGGCGGACGAGTTTGAGGCGCGGGCGGTCGCCCTGGCTGACCTCGATCACGTGCTGCCCGAGGCCGACATAGTGGTGGCATGCACGGCGAGCCCCGTGCCAGTTATCAGCAAGATCGCGATTCAAAAAGCGCTGAAGGCGCGGCGGCGCAAGCCAATGCTGGTGCTCGATCTGGGCGTGCCGCGTGACATCGAGCCGGCGGTTGCTGATCTGGAAGACGCATATGTCTACACGGTGGATGATATTGGCGCGATGATCGAAGAGAGCATGAAGTCGCGTCGTGATGCGGCCGATCAAGGCGAGGCCATCATCGACTTGCAGGTCGAGCATTTTCTCGCCTGGCTCAAACTGTTCGACGGTCAGGCGACGATTCGGGCGCTCCGCGAGCAGGCCGAGCGGGAGCGCGATGAGCAGGTGCAGAGGGCGCGCCAGGCGCTGGCGGCTGGGCGTTCGCCTGAGGAAGTTCTTGATTTGCTGGCCCATGGTTTAACCAACAAGTTGCTGCATGCGCCGACCGTGGCGCTGCGCGATGCGGCCAAGCGCGCGGATATGGACTTGCTGCGCGCGGCGGGTCGTTTGTTTGATTTGCACGATTCAGAGAATTCATGAGCCCATCCATTCGTCGCAAATTGGAGGCGCTCGCGGAGCGCAAGGTCGAGGTCGAGCGCTTGTTGGCCAGCCCTGAAGTGCTCGCCGACCAGAATCAGTTTCGGGCGTTGTCGCGCGAGTACGCCGAGCTGAGCCCGATTGCCGATCAGATGGCGGCGTTGGATTCGGCGGAGGCGGGGCTGAGGCAAGCGCGCGTGATGCTGGATGACCCCGAATTGCGGGAGCTTGCTGAGCTTGAGATTTCGGATCTGACCGAGCAGGTCGCGCGTTTGGATCAAGCGCTCAGCCTGATGCTGGTGCCGAAAGATCCGCGTGATGATGCGAGTGTGTTCCTCGAAGTGCGCGCGGGGACGGGCGGTGACGAGGCGGCGATTTTTGCTGGCGACCTGTTTCGCATGTACACGCGCTATGCGGAGCGTCGGCGCTGGTTGGTCGAGGTGCTATCGGCGAATCCGGGTGAGCATGGTGGCTTCAAGGAAGTCGTTGCGCGCGTGGAGGGGCAGGGCGTGTTTGGCTGCCTGAAGTTCGAGTCGGGCACGCATCGCGTGCAGCGGGTGCCGGAGACCGAGGCGCAAGGGCGGATTCACACGTCGGCCGCGACCGTCGCGGTGTTGCCCGAGATGGATTTGATTGACGATGTGACGATCAATCCGGCGGACTTGAAGTTCGATACGTTTCGAGCGTCGGGCGCGGGTGGTCAGCACGTCAATAAGACGGAGTCGGCGATTCGGGTCACGCATCTTCCTTCCGGCATCGTCGTGGAATGCCAAGATGAGCGCTCGCAGCACAAGAATCGGGCGCGGGCGTTGTCGTTGTTGAAGGCGCGCTTGTTGGACGAGCAGCAGCAGAAGCAGACGGCGGCGCAGACCGAGCTTAGACGTTTGCAGGTGGGCTCGGGTGATCGCAGTCAGCGGATCCGGACGTACAATTTTCCGCAAGGACGGCTGACCGATCATCGGATCAATCTGACGCTGTATTCGTTGGAGCAGATCGTGCAGGGTGATCTGGGGCCGGTGATTGAGGCGTTGCAGACTGAGCATCGGGCGGATGAGTTGAAGTTGTTGACTGAGGCGGCTTGAGGGGTTTCTTTTGGGCCCGGAAGCGGTGGTGCTGAAGTGATGCGGTAAGAAGGGCCTTGAAGTTCTTGGGCAAGAAAGCCCTGGATCCCGGTATCCGCTGCGCGGATCCCAGGATGACGGCAATGGATGGTGGTGGCATTGCGGCGAAAGTCTCGAATTGGATCGTGTCGCGAATTGGACGGTTCGTTCCTATGCCATCACAACGGCGATCGCCGCGTATGGCTGGTAGGTTTCTCTTGTCGTCACCCCGGTGCAGCAAACTGTGTGAAAACGTTGGGCCAAGACAGTATTTGGCGTTTCAACTTAGCCTCTGTGCGACTGCAAGAACTTCAATCCCACCCCGGATCAAGCCCGGGGTGACGAGAGGTGGATTGGAATTCCTTGGGAAACCGATCCTTCCAGGCGGTGGATTGGAAATCCTTGGGAAACCGATCCTTCCTGGCGTCTGAAGCATCGGTTTGGCTACGACATACACGCTCGCGATTCGTCGCCCCGGACTTGATCCGGGGCGGGGTTCAAGCTTGCTGCAAGCTGACCCATCGATTGCGCTCATCATCGCTTGCGAACGCGATCGGCTGGGGAGGGTCTGAATAAGTCCATCCTGGACTTTCAGACCCGCAATGAGTCCGGCACGTGTCCGGCCTCATTGCCCCAGAATCAAGCACTTGCGTGCTTGATTCTGGGCGGGCCATCCGTGGCCCGCATCGCCTCTGAACTTGTTCAGAGGCTCCCTAGGTTGATCGAACCGGTCTCTCAGTGTTTTCAAACAGTCTGGCAGGCCGGGGTCCAGGCAGTCTCGCGTCAAGCCCGCACGAAAATGCTCATCCCGGGCGCATTTCACAAGTCTGCCCGAGCGCGGCTTACTCAAAGCTGTTTCGGAACATCGAGTCTTCGATGACGTAGTGAACGGTGGCACTGTGAACGCCGGCGGTCAGAAAGTCAGGTCGGCAAGTGAGCACGTTGCTGATGGGGTTGAGCGCACAGCTGTCTTTGAGCTGGCCGCTCGTTTCGATGAACACAATGCCAATCGGGCCACCACGCAGATTTGCGGTGAGGTTCGGTGGATTGTGGACATTCCCGACGCCGCTAACGGTCGCCTGCATGCTCTGAATGAAGCTCGTATTCGCGAGATTTTGCTCGCTGCGGCTGACGCTCACGGTGGCCGACGAGCCCAGTGATTGCGTTTCGCTTTCGGTGCTGACCTGGCCGCCGCTAATCACTCGCACGGCGGCCGTCCGGTTTCCGCTGACTGCGGTGTCCGGGTAACGGGCGCGCACCACGATCGAAGTCACACTATTGGCCGGCAAGTTTGCGGCTTCACACAGCATGGTGCCGTCGCTGGGCGGCGTGGGCGGCTCGCAAGCCCATCGGCCTGGCGTGTCGCCCGAGAATTCCACTGACTCCAGGATGGCCTCTGATGGGATACTGAAGGTCAAGTTGGTTGCACCAGCGCTTGCTGCATTCACATTCAAGACAATGGTCCAGGCGAACGGCTCACCACCTGCCTCGGGTGCCAGATTGTCGCCACTCAAGGTGACGAGGACGGCGGCCGGAACCATCTGGCTGATGCCGAGGAGCCATGCGGCGAGCGCCATGCGTTTAATGATGGTTGGGTTGCGCGGCATGGGTCAGGGCGCAATCAGAATTGCGGCGCTGGCGGTTGGTGAAGTCAAGGTGCCGGAGCCTACCGTGAGGTTGCTCGTCAGCGTCAGCGTACCTGGAACGAAGCTGCTATTGGTCTTGAGGGAGAGATGAATCGCCGAGTTCGAATTTTGCTCCAGAATGCTGGCGTTGCAATTGATCGCCGCCGTGGCAGGCAAGTAGCGACACGCGTTGGCCCAATTGCCGGTGCCAAACACCGAGACAAACTCAACACCGGCCGGCAAGGTCAGACTGACCGATGCATTGATCAGCGCGCTAAAGCCGCCGGAATTGGTAGCGAGTTGGTAAACGAAATTGCTGCCGACGCGAGCGGTACTTGGCGCCGTTGCGGTGGGGGTCAGGGTGGCCGAGACCGTGACCGGGAGCGATAGGGTATCGGTGAATTGCGCTCCCGAGCTGACCAAGCGCCCGTTGAATGTTTGAGTGCCTGCGGAGTTCCGGGCCGGGCTTTGTAGGACGAAGCTCACCGACACCGCGCCGCCTGCCGGGAAATTGCTGGCACGGCAGACAAAGGTGCCGGTGCTGCCATTTTGAGGAGTGAGGCAGTGGAATGAACCGGCCGAGCTGCCGGTGATGCTCAGGTTGTTATTGACGGAGACGTATTTCTGCGGGATGGCAATGGTGGCCACCACATTCGAACCAGCAACGCCATCGGGATTGGTCAAGTCCAAAACGACTCCTACGGCAGAACCGCCAGCCGTGGCACTGGTCTGCGGTGAGCTGAGATTGATGGTCGGTACGGCCCAAGTGGAAGAACTGGCAGCGAGTAGCAAAGCGAGGTATGGGAATTGGCGACGCATGGTTCGGTCACGCTCCGGCGGTAGGGGACGGGTGGGCGCAAAGGTTCTCAATAGAGCAAAACCCGGAACCGATCGCGTTCCCGCCACGAACGGTGGCTCTAGCGTGTTTTGAGTGCGGTCGAGTATCGGCGCAGCATGTCGCGAAGGTGCCACGATCCCGGAATCCGCGGCGCGGATTCCGGAATAGCGACAATCACGTTTTCCCAAAGACTCTCATCAAACACGCCGTAACCCATTGGTTTTGCAAACCATTAAATTGCGGATCGTGGCGATTCTGACCGCAAGTAACCCCCTCCCCAGCCCTCCCCCGCGATCGCGGGGGAGGGAGCCGGCTCCCTCTCCCACGCGAGTGGGAGCGGGCTGGGGAGAGGGCTACTTGCCACACTGCGCCATCGTAAGAATTGCGCATCGCCGCTGACAGTTTGATGCGCGAATAAGCGCACCAAAGGGGCGGCTGGACTCTCATCAAACATCACCCAAGGCATTGTTTTTGCCTTCATTCCAGCGAAGCAGAATGTGTGAAAACACTAGGGAGCCTCTGAACAAGTTCAGAGGCGATGCGGGCCATGGATGGCCCGCCCAGAATCAAGCACTCAAGTGCTTGATTCTGGGGCATCGAGTCTGGATCTGTGCCGGACTCGATGCGGGTCTGAAAGTCCAGGATGGACTTATTCAGACCCTCCCTAGAAGATTGCGGCGCCGCTCCAATTCGTCATCCCGACGAAAGTCGGGACCCACGGCAATCTGGCCGCGGTGCCGCAAGTATTCTGGATCCCGACTTTCGTCGGGATGACGACAACGTAGTAGGCGCCCCTGCGACGGTGTCAGGCGCCATGAATTCAGCCGCCAAAGCTGTTTCCACACAGTCTAGAAAGCTGGAATCCGTTTTTTGAGGCGACCCGTTTGCGCCAGTCAAAATTGATGCCAGCTTTCCAGAATGCGTGAAAACATCGAAGGAGTGGTTCGAGCAACCCAGGCGATCGCGTTCGGAAGCGATGATGAGCGCAAGCGATGGGTTAGCTTGCCGCGAGCTTGAAACCAACCCCGATCAAGTCCGGGGTGACGAGAGGTGGATTGGAATTCCGTGGGAAACCGCTCCTTTCTAGCGTCTGAAGTAAGGACTTTGACTCGACGGACACTCTCGCGATTCGTCACCCCGAACTTGATCCGGGGCGGGTTTTCGTCGTTTGGGTCAAGCGTTGACGTCGCTGAAACAACGACGACTGTCCGTCCAGCCGAGACAGCTCTGACAACACCTGGATCACGGGGAAGGGGGGCATTGCCGCATCCCCCAAAAAGAAAAAGCGCCTGAGCCAGGCGCTTTTTCCCAAACTCCGTGATGCCTGGCCCGGTCGCGTTGGCACGCCAGCCGGGCTCAGACACCAGAGCGCTTATTCCGTTCGCGACCGGCGGACGCCGAACCAGGCGAACACGGCGACCAGCAGCAGGCCCCAGGCAGAAAGCGTCGGCACCGACACGTTCTGGCGAGCGGCAGCAACCGCGATGGTGAATGTCTGCGGCGCGCTGGTCAGGGCGTGGCCACCGGCATTGGCGTCGTCAGTCACGGTGACGATTGCCGTACCGCGCGTGCCCGTTGGCGTGTACGTCAGATTGCCAACGCCGTCGATCGTCGGTTGCGTGGTGAACAGCGCGTTGTTGTCGTTGCTGACATTGAAGGTCAGGCCCTGCGCGGCATGGAGACCTGCAACTGAATGCGTTGCCGCCATGAGCGGATGCAGAGGTCGTTTTTTAGCTTCTGAAAATTCGGTTTCAACAGAAACGGGTGGCTGGAACTTCAGAGACATTCTCGAAATTGAAACTCGATGTCTGAAAAACAACGGGTTAGGTCGCTAATCCAAGGTATATTCTAGATCATGTCTGTTTCGGAAGTAATTGAAAGTACTGGCTATTCGGACCGAATGCTGGATGGTTTTGTCAATTGTTATGGTTACTTCGGTAATGACGGAAATAACGGATCATTGATGGAAACGACTTTCGTCTGCGTTCGCTCGACGCCCTCTCGCTATTTCGGGGTTCGGGGGAATTGGGGCTTCCGTTGACAGCTAAGGAGGCGGTCAGTGCGTGCATCCCGACAGTTGGCGCTGGGCGCTGGTCTTTGAGACGGTGTGAGCATCATCGGAGCGGGGCTGATTTCGTTGTTTCAGGTAGGTCCTTGGTTGACCTTGGGGACACCAAACTCACCACGCATCAAGTCCGGGGTGACGAGAGGGGGATTTGGCGTCCTGGGGAAACCATTCTGTCCTGCCATCTGGAGTAGCCGCTCTGCCTCGCGACCGACACCCTCGCGATTCGTCACCCCGGACTTGATCCGGGGTGGGTTTCTAGCTCGTGGCGGTCTGACCCATCGATTGCTGACCCAAAGCCCGGGACGCCAGCGCAACTTGAATTGCTCGCTCAACGTTTCCATGCAGGTTGCTGCGCCGAAGTCACGACAACACGGGCGGGTGGCAGCACGATGCGGTTGGTGTGGGATGCGGGAATGGGGCCGTTCCTTCAGTCATGTCATGGCAAAATTCGGACTTAGGGAGCCTCTGAACAAGTTCAGAGGCGATGCGGGCCAAGGATGGCCCGCCCAGAATGAAGCACGCAAGTGCTTGATTCTGGAGCACTGAGTCCGGACACGTGCCGGACTCAGTGCGGGTCTGAAAGTCCAGGATGGACTTGTTCAGACCCGCCTTAGCGGGGATATGCAAATCTGAATCTGGAGCAGGAGTCGTTTGCGCGCTATGGTTTCAAGCTGAATGAGATCGATTGGAATAAATCTGACATGACTGATTTAACCGCGCTGAAAACCGACATCGAGCAAGCTTTTGAAGCCCGTGCCAGCTTGAGTGCCGCCGACTTGGGAGGTCTGAAGCCTGGAATCAACGCGGTCATCAAGGCTCTGGAAACCGGCGTCCTGCGCGTCGCCGAGCCGTCTGATGCTGGTTGGATCACGCACCAGTGGATCAAAAAGGCGGTGCTGCTGTCGTTTCGGACTGAGCAGAACGCGGTGATGCCATCGGCGCCGGCGCCGTATTACGACAAAGTGCCGCTGCGGTATGAGGGTTACGGTCCTGAGCAGTTCGCCGCCGAGGGCGTACGCGTGGTGCCTGGGGCGGTGGTCCGGCGCGGGGCGCACATTGCCCGAGATGTGGTGCTGATGCCGAGCTTCGTCAATATCGGTGCGCATGTGGGCCAGGGCACGATGGTCGATACCTGGGCGACGGTCGGCTCGTGCGCCCAGATCGGCGCGCAGGTGCATCTGTCTGGCGGCGTCGGGATCGGCGGTGTGCTGGAGCCCGTGCAAGCCAATCCGACCATTATCGAGGACGGCTGCTTTATCGGCGCCCGGTCGGAAGTGGTCGAAGGCTTTATTGTTGAACGCGGTTCGGTGATCGGCATGGGCGTGTTCCTCGGCCAGTCGACGCGCGTGTTTGACCGCGAAACTGGCGAGATTCATTATGGTCGGGTGCCGGCTTACAGCGTTGTGGTGCCGGGTTCATTGCCGAGCACCGACGGCAAGTACAGCCTGGCTTGCGCGGTGATCGTCAAGAAGGTCGACGAGAAGACTCGGTCGAAGGTCGGCATCAACGAATTGCTCCGGAACGCGGACTGAGCCATGCCGATTGTCGTTTACGGTCTGAATAACTGTGATACCTGCAAAAAGGCGCGTAAGTGGTTGACAAGTAAGGGTATCGTTCACCACTTCGTGGACTACCGGGAGCACCCGATCCCAGCCGAGGCGCTCAAAGCCTGGGCAGCACAGATTGGGTTTCCGGCGATGATCAACAAAGCCAGCACGACCTGGAAGAACTTGCCGCCGAACCGGAAAAACCCAGGATCGGATCCGGAATATGTGCTGCTGCTGCGCGAGTATCCGACGCTTTTGAAGCGGCCGTTCCTCGATCGCGACGGCGAACTGTTGCTTGGCTTCACCCACGGCACTTACGAGAAGGCCTTCGGAAATGTCTGACCTGACCGAAACCCTGCTGCTGACCCAGGCGCTGTGCGCCCGGAACTCCATCACGCCGAATGACGGTGGCTGTCAGGCACTGGTCGCCGAACGTTTGCGAACGGTCGGGTTTCAGGTGGAATCACTGCGGTTCGGCGAGGTCGACAACCTGTGGGCCTGGCATGGCACGGTCGGGAAGACCTTCGCGTTTTTGGGACATACCGACGTGGTGCCGGTCGGCGACCGCGAAGCCTGGAGCTCTGATCCGTTCGTGCCCGAACTGCGTGACGGGTTGCTGTATGCGCGTGGCGCCGCCGATATGAAGGGCAGTGTCGCGGCCATGGTGATCGCTTTGGAGCGCTATGTCACGGCCCACCCCGAACACTCGGGCATCGTGGGAATCCTGCTGACGAGTGACGAGGAAGGCGTCGCCGAAGACGGCATTCGCCGGGTCGCGGAGACGTTTGTCCAGCGAGGGCAGCGCATCGACTATTGCCTGGTTGGTGAGCCGTCGAGCGACAAACAATTCGGCGACCGAATCCGGATCGGCCGGCGCGGTTCGCTGCACGCGCATATCAAAGTGCGCGGGGTGCAAGGGCACGTGGCGTACCCGGAGAAGGCGCTTAACCCGATTCATCACGCCGCACCAGCATTAGCCGAACTGGCAGCGCGGCGGTGGGACGAGGGGAATCCGCATTTCCCGGCGACCAGCTTTCAAATCTCGAACATTCACTCCGGCACCGGCGCGACCAATATCATTCCCGCGGAGTTGAATCTCGATGCCAACTTCCGGTTTGGTACCGCGTCTCGTGCTGAAGATCTGATGCGTGAGACGGAGACCATTCTGGTCCGGCACAACCTGGATTATCGGATTCGGTGGGTGTTGTCGGGAGCACCCTTTTTGACTGCGCATGGCGACTTGCTGAAGGCGACGCAGGCGGCATTGGTCGCCGAAACCGGTGCCGAGGCACTCGCCGACACGGGCGGTGGTACGTCGGACGGACGCTTCATTGCGCCAATGGGTGCTGAGGTGGTGGAACTTGGGCCGATCAACGCGACGATTCACAAGGTTAATGAGTGTGTGTCGGTTGCCGATCTGGCGCGGCTGGAGCGGGTTTACCTGGATATTCTGAAGCGCATGTTGGGGCCGGCGCGGCGTTGAGCGCGTCGGCGGCAGGAGGCGGCGACCGGTGCGAACGTGCTGTATGTGTCGCGACATCGATCGATTCCCACGGAATTGGAACTATTATCCCCAACGGGGCCACGCAAACCAGCCCAGGGTGCAACCTTGGGTGGGGAGGCATCGCGCAATCATTGCCGCGGCCTGAAGGGACGCCGCATGTGTCGCGACATCGATCGTTTCCCACAGAATTGGAATTATTGGCCCCAACGGGGCCACGCATACCAGCCCAGGGCAACGCCCTGGGGAGACCATGCGTAAGAATCACCGCGTCCTGAAGGGACGCCGCATGGGGTCGCGGCACCGATCGTTTCGTCGGTGATGCGGCGTTCCTTCAGAGCGCCCGATTTGGGGCCCCGCGAACCCAGGGTTTCACCCTGGGCTGGTATGCGACGCCCCTTCTTACTTACCCAGGGTTTCACCCTGGGCTGGTATGCGACGCCCCTTTCGGGGCTCAGTTCAAATGCGTTCTGGTGCAGCACTGGTATGCGGGCGGGCCGTTGGCGCGCATTCGGTGTCCGGGGTCCACATTTGTAAACGGATCACCTTCGGCCAAATGCCGATTGTTGGCCCCAACGGGGCCACGCATACCAGCCCAGGGCAACGCCCTGGGGAGACCAGGCGTAAGAATTGCAGCGTCCTGAAGTGACGCCGCATGGAGCCGCGACACCGATCGAGTCGATGGTGATGCGGCGTTCCTTCAGAACGCCCGAATTGGGGTCCCGCGAACCCAGGGTTTCACCCTGGGCTGGTATGCGACGCCCCTTTCGGGGCTCAGTTCAAATGCGTTCTGGTGTAGCACTGGTATGCCGGCGGGCCGTTGGCGCGCATTCGGTGTCCGGGGTCCACATTTGTATACGGATCACCCTAGGCCAAATGCCGATTGTTGGCCTCAACGGGGCCATGCATACCAGCCCAGGGTGCAACCCTGGGTGGGGAGGCATCGAGCAATCATTGCAGCGTCCTGAAGGGACGCCGCATGGGGTCGCGACACCGATCGTGTCGTCGGTGATGCGGCGTTCCTTCAGAACGCCCGAATTGGGGTCCCGCGAACCCAGGGTTTCACCCTGGGCTGGTATGCGACGCCCCTTCGGGGCTCAGTTCAAATGCGTTCTGGTGTAGCACTGGTATGCGGGCGGGCCGTTGGCGCGCATTCGGTGTCCGGGGTCCACATTTGTATACGGATCACCTTCGGCCAAATGCCGATTGTTGGCCCCAACGGGGCCATGCATACCAGCCTAGGGTGCAACCCTGGGTGGGGAGGCATCGCGCAATCATTGCCGCGCCCTGAAGGGACGCCGCATGGAGCCGCGACATCGATCCTTTCCCACAGAATTGGAATTATTGGCCCCAACGGGGCCATGCATACCAGCCCAGGGCAACGCCCTGGGGAGACCACGCGTAAGAATCACCGCGTCCTGAAGGGACGCCGCATGGAGCCGCGACACCGATCGTTTCCCACAGAATTGGAATTATTGGCCCCAACGGGGCCATGCATACCAGCCCAGGGTGCAACCCTGGGTGGGGAGGTATCGCGCAATCATTGCCGCGTCCTGAAGGGACGCCGCATTGGGTCGCGACACCGATCGAGTCGATGGTGATGCGGCGTTCCTTCAGAACGCCCGAATTGGGGTCCCGCGAACCCAGGGTTTCACCCTGGGCTGGTATGCGACGCCCCTTCGGGGCTCAGTTCAAATGTGTTCTGGTGTAACACTGGTATGCGGGCGGGCCGTTGGCGCGCATTCGGAGTCCGGGGTCCACATTTGTATACTGATCACCTTCGGTCAAATGCCGATTGTTGGCCCCAACGAGGCCACGCAAACCAGCCCAGGGTGCAACCCTGGTTGAGGAGGCATCGCGCAATCATTGCCGCGTCCTGAAGGGGCGCCGCATTGGGTCGCGACACCGATCGTGTCGATGGTGATGTGGCGTTCCTTCAGAACGCCCGAATTGGGGTCCCGCGAACCCAGGGTTGCACCCTGGGCTGGTATGCGACGCCCCTTCGGGGCTCAGTTCAAATGCGTTCTGGTGTAGCACAGGTATGCGGCCGGGCCGCTGGCGCACATTCGGTGTTCGGGGTCCACATTTGTATACGGATCACCTTCGGCCAAATGCCGATTGTTGGCCCCAACGGGGCCACACATACCAGCCCAGGGCAACGCCCTGGGGAGGCCACGCGTAAGAATCACCGCGTCCTGAAGGGACGCCGCATTGAGCCGCGACACCAATTGATTCCCACAGAATTGGAATTATTGGCCCCAACGGGGCCACGCAAACCAGCCCAGGGTGCAACCCTGGTTGAGGAGGCATCGCGCAATCATTGCCGCGTCCTGAAGGGACGCCGCATGGAGCCGCGACATCGATTGATTCCCACAGAATCGGAATGATTGGCCCCAACGGGGCCACGCATACCAGCCCAGGGCAACGCCCTGGGGAGAGCATGCGTAAGAATCACCGCGTCCTGAAGGGACGCCGCATGGGGTCGCGACACCGATCGTGTCGTCGGTGATGCGGCGTTCCTTCAGAACGCTCGAATTGGGGTCCCGCGAACCCAGGGTTTCACCCTGGGCTGGTATGCGACGCCCCTTTGGGGCTCAGTTCAAATGCGTTCTGGTGTAACACTGGTATGCGGGCGGGCCGTTGGCGCGCATTCGGTGTCCGGGGTCCACATTTGTATACGGATCACCTTCGGCCAAATGCCGATTGTTGGCCCCAACGGGGCCATGCATACCAGCCCAGGGTGCAACCCTGGTTGAGGAGGCATCGCGCAATCATTGCCGCGTCCTGAAGGGACGCCGCATGGAGCCGCGACATCGATTGATTCCCACAGAATTGGAATTATTGGCCCCAACGGGGCCACGCATACCAGCCCAGGGCAACGCCCTGGGGAGACCATGCGTAAGAACTACCGCGTCCTGAAGGGACGCCGCATTGGGTCGCGACGAAACAATGACTTACGCCGGAAACTCGGGCGAATGTGCGGGCAAACCGTGACGGCTGTCTACTCGTGTTCAGGCTTCGCCACTACAATTCCCTTTTACCTGCTCCGGATTTGTCATGACCCCCCTCATCTTCGTCACAGGCGGTGTGGTGTCCTCGCTTGGCAAGGGCATTGCATCGGCGTCGTTGGGCGCCATTCTCGAAGCTCGTGGTCTCAAAGTGACCATGATGAAGCTTGATCCCTACATCAACGTCGACCCGGGCACGATGAGCCCGTTTCAGCACGGCGAAGTTTACGTTCTCGATGACGGCGCCGAGACCGATCTCGATCTTGGCCACTACGAACGTTTTGTGTCGACGCACTTGTCGGCCGCGAATGCCATTACCACCGGCAAGATCTACGAATCGGTGATCCGCAAGGAACGCCGGGGTGATTACCTCGGTGCCACCGTCCAGGTGATTCCGCATATCACGGACGAGATCAAGGCCCGCGTCAAAGAAGCGACGGATGGCTTCGACGTGGCGCTGGTCGAAATCGGCGGGACGGTCGGCGACATCGAATCGCAGCCGTTTCTGGAGGCAATTCGGCAGCTTCGCATCGAATATGGCATCGAGAACACCCTGTTCATGCACTTGACCCTGGTGCCCTTCATCAAGGCCGCCGGCGAGATCAAGACCAAGCCGACCCAACACTCGGTCAAGGAACTGCGCAATATCGGTATTCAAGCCGATATTCTGCTGTGCCGCTGCGAGGACGAATTGCCGGATGCCGAACGCCGCAAAATTGCGATGTTCACCAATGTGCCTACTGATGCGGTGATTTCGGCGATCGATTTGCCGAGCATCTATCGGATCCCGATCTGGTTGCACGAGCAGGGTCTCGACAATCTGGTCATCAAACAACTGAAGCTCAATGCCAAGGAATGCGACTTGAGCGATTGGCAGCGCGTCGTCGATTCGGTCGAAAAGCCGACTGATACCGTAGATATCGCGATTGTCGGCAAGTACGTCGAGCACAAGGACGCCTACAAGTCGTTGGGCGAGGCCTTGGTGCACGGCGGCATTCACAACCGGGTCAAGGTCAACCTGCATTGGCTGGAATCGGAGGCGATCGAGTCGGATGGCACCAAGATTCTGGAAGGCTACGACGCGATTCTGGTACCGGGCGGCTTTGGCCAGCGCGGCTTTGAGGGCAAGATTCAGGCGGCGGGTTTTGCGCGGACGCGCAAGGTGCCGTACTTCGGCATTTGCTATGGCATGCATGCGGCCACCGTCGAATTCGCGCGCAATGTCTGCGGATTGGCAGGCGCCAACAGCACCGAAAACGACAAGCAAAGCCCGCATCCGGTGATCGCGCTGATCACGGAGTGGACGACGGCGGGCGGCGACGTCGTGCGTCGCGATGAGCAGTCCGACAAGGGCGGCACCATGCGCCTCGGCGCACAGGAATGCCGCCTGAAGCACGGTACGCTGGCGCGCGAGCTCTATGGCAAGGATGTGATCATCGAGCGTCACCGGCATCGCTTCGAGTTCAACAACCGCTATCGCCAGCAATTGGAAGACCATGGCCTCGTGATCTGCGGCAAGTCGATCGACGACATGTTGGTGGAGATGATCGAGCTCAAGGATCACCCGTGGTTCGTCGCGTGTCAGGCGCACCCTGAATTCATGTCGACCCCGCGGCAATCGCACCCGCTGTTCAAAGGATTTGTCAAAGCGGCCCTTGAACAGAAGCAGCGCGGCAGCAATGTCCGTCAGCTCGTCGCCTGAGGAATTGGCATGCACCTTTGTGGTTTCGAAGTTGGACCGGAACAACCCTTTTTCCTGATTGCTGGGCCGTGCGTCATCGAGTCTCTGCAGCTCGCGATCGATACCGCCGGGCAGCTAAAGGAGATGACGGCAGCGCTCGGCATTCCGTTCATCTACAAGTCCAGCTTCGACAAGGCCAACCGGTCTTCGGGTAAGAGCTTTCGTGGCCCTGGCCTGGAAGCGGGTTTGCAGGTGCTGGCCGAAGTCAAACGCCAAATCAACGTGCCGGTTTTGACGGATGTGCACGAATACACACCGATGCAGGAAGTCGCATCGGTGGTGGATGTGCTGCAAACGCCGGCGTTCCTGTGCCGTCAGACCGATTTCATTTTGAATGTGTGTTCAGTCGGCAAGCCGGTCAATATCAAGAAGGGCCAGTTTCTGGCGCCGTGGGACATGCGCCATGTTGCGGAAAAGGCCAAGTCCACCGGCAATCAGCAGATCATGGTCTGCGAGCGCGGCGTGAGTTTTGGTTACAACAACCTGGTGTCCGACATGCGGTCGCTCGTGGTCATGAAAGACACCGGTTGCCCGGTGGTATTTGACGCCACGCACTCGGTGCAATTGCCGGGCGGGCAGGGCGACAAGTCGGGTGGCCAGCGCGAGTTTGTGCCGGCGCTGGCGCGTGCCGCCGTGGCGGTGGGCGTGTCGGGCTTGTTCATGGAAACCCATCCGGATCCGGAACAGGCGCTTTCGGACGGTCCGAACGCGTGGCCGCTCGGACAAATGCGCGAGTTGCTCGTGCAGCTGCAAGGGTTTGATCGACTGGCGAAGGGATTGTCCGCATGAACTCTGGCCGCCAGCTGGTGCTGCATGGTGCCGCCGGCCGTATGGGCCAAAGCATCATGCGCCTGCTGCCGGAAAGCACGCTGCAGTTGAGTGCCGCATTGGTGCGGCCAGGTTCGGCGTTGGTGGGCGAGCTGGTCAGCAGCCAGATCCACGGTTTTCAGGGCGCAGTCGAGTTTTCGGATGCGTTCGATCCCGATGTTGGCTGCGACGTGCTGGTGGATTTTTCCCATGGCGAGAGTTTCAGCGCCGCGCTCGAACTGGCCCGTTACCGTCGGGCTGCATTTGTCAGTGGCACCACGGGCTTGAATGCGCTTCAGCAGGCCGAACTCGCGCACGCAGCGCAAACCATTCCCGTGCTCTGGGCCGCCAACTTCAGTCTCGGCGTGGCGTTGCTGAGTCGACTCGTACGTGAAGCCAGTCGTGCTCTGGGTCCGAGTGTCGATGTCGAAATTGTCGAGGCGCATCATCGTCACAAGCAGGACGCGCCGTCTGGCACGGCTTTGCATCTGGGGCGGTCGGTGGCAGAAGGCCGCGACGTGGTGCTCGAAACCGTCTCGGTCAACGATCGATCGTCCGCGCCGAGAGCGCGTCGCGAGGGCGAGATCGGCTTTGCGAGTCTGCGTGGTGGCGATATCGTGGGCGAACACACCGTATTGTTTGCGATGCCCGGTGAGCGCTTGAGCCTGAGCCACAGCGCCGGTACGCGCGATCTGTTTGCGCGCGGGGCATTGCGCGCGGCAAGTTGGATCATCGGCCAGCCGCCTGGGCAGTATCGAATGGAAGATGTGCTGGGTTAGAAAATCCATTGGTTCGCAGGTGCAGTGATTTGCGTTGTCTGTATCCAAGTGAATGGCGGACATGCGAGTTTCAGAATCCGATGCACTGCCGCAAGTAGCCCTCTCCCCGGCCCTCTCCCACTCGCGTGGGAGAGGGAGCAATTCTTCCTCCGCCGCGATCGCGGGGAAGGGTTAATTGTGATTGAGATTGACGTCCGGCCAAGCGATTCCTTGCAGCATCCATTGAGCGCTTGCCTATCGGCCACGCAGCTGCTCCAACCCGCGCATGCGCTTTTGTGCAAAGTCCCAGTGCTCACGCGTGATCGCGGCCAGCAGTGCCTCGCAGACCGCCATCAGTGCTGCCGACGAGTCCCAGACCGATGGCACCACCACGCGTGCTGGCAAGACGTGTTTTGCATGCTTTGAAATGGGCGATAGCCATTGGTCGGTAATCAGCAGCACCCGCACCTGCCGCGCCGACGCGAGCTCAGCGAGACGAAGCAGTGACGCCTGGTAGCGGCGAATGTCGAAAATCAGCAACACATCATGCTGATCCATGTCGAGCAATTGATCCTGCCAGTTCGATTCCTGATCCTGCAGATGCGCCACATCCGGACGGATGATGCGCATCTGTACCGACAGGTAGCGGGCAAGGGCATCGGTAAATCGGCCACCGATCAGGTGGACACGGTTCTTGCGGTTGCCGAGCAACTTGACGACGGCGTCGAACTCATGCGTGGCCAAATTCGCGAACGTTTCTTCGATATTGCGCGCGATTGCTGCGGCCATTGCTTGATAGGGGTTGCTGGGTTCAGTGGGCTCGGTGTCGCGTTCGCTGAGCGCTGACTTTTGCAATGGCGAGCTTAATTGCGCCGTGAGCTCGCCACGCAAGCGCTTCTGGAATTCGACATAGGATTCGAAGCCTAGTCGCGCCACCATGCGCAGTACGGTCGGGGTGCTGACGCCGACCTGTTTGGCAAGATCGGTCGCGCTTTGGAGGCCAGCCATGGGGTAGTCGGCCAATAGTCGATGCGCGACCCGGCGCTCGGTCATCGGAAAACTGCCGAGGCTTTCGCGAAGCTGGTCCACCACGGTCTGCGTCATGTGTCGCCTGCTGCCTTCCAGTTGTTGCCCACCGTGCTGTCTGAACGAAGGTCTCAGGCGGATTTGTAGAGGACCTGTGACAAAACAGTTGACAGCGTGGGACATTTGTACGATATCTTTCCGAAGTCTGCAATGGACTTGGTTTTGTAACGATCATTACAGTCGTGAAGAGGCTCGCTGATCATGCTGGGAGACGCACGTGCCAATGCCGCCGCGGCGGTCGCGATCCTGAATCGCGACGGCAAGGGGCCCGTGGTGCTGATCTGCGAGCATGCGAGCAATTTCATCCCGCTCAATTACGAGCGGCTTGGCGTGTCGATGGCTGATCTGCAGCGGCACATCGCATGGGACATCGGCGCTCTGGGGCTTTCTGAGCAACTGTCGGCACTCCTGGATGCGCCGTTGGTATTTGCCACACATTCGCGCCTGCTGTTGGACTTGAATCGCGATCCCAGTGCGCCGGATTCGATCGTCACCGAGAGCGAGAACATTGCGGTTCCGGGCAATCGAGATTTGCCTGACGCTGAGCGGCAGCATCGCGCCGACTGGCTCTATCGACCGTTTCATGCCGAGATTGACGCGTTGATCGACGAGCGTCTGGGTCAAGGTCTGCCAACGGCGGTCATTTCGATTCACTCCTTTACGCCTGTGTATCTGGGCGTTCCCCGACCGTGGCAGATTGGAGTGATCAGTCGCGAAGACCGGCGGCTGTCGGACCGAATTCTGCACGCACTGGCACGGGACGAATCACTGTCCGTGGGTGACAACCAGCCGTACACGCCAGCGCAACGGGTGTACCACAGCATTGAACGCCATGCCGAGCAGCGCGGATTGCCGGGGGCGATGATCGAAGTTCGGAACGATCAGATCGAGAGTCGGATCGGGCAGATGCAATGGGCCGGTCGGCTCGCACATGATTTCAGAGTGGCACTGGATGGATTTTTCAGCAACGCCGCGTTACCCGCGCGGCGCCTTTCCATAGATACCGTTAATCACTAGCCGGGGGATCGCATGTCGGAAGCAGCGGGCGTTACCTACACCAAAGTTGATCAGAGCTATTTCGAAAAACGTGGCTTGCGCCGATACGCCGGGGTGTGGTCGCTCTGGGCGCTAGGCGTCGGGGCGGTCATCTCCGGGCATTTCTCAGGCTGGAATTTTGGCCTGGCCAATGGCTGGGGCAGCATGTTTGTGGCGACGGTCATCATCTCGGTGATGTATCTCGGATTGACGTTCTGCCTGGCCGAACTATCCCCGGCGTTGCCGCACACGGGCGGCGCCTACTCCTTCGCGCGTACCGCGATGGGGCCTTGGGGTGGATTCCTGACGGGCCTGTCTGAAAATGTTGAATACGTGCTGACGCCTGCCGTCATCGTGTTCTTCATTGGCAGCTACATGGGCAGCATTGTCGGGACCGCACCCGAGATGCAGCCGCTCTGGTGGATCGGATTTTACATCCTGTTTGTCGGGCTCAATATCGTCGGGGTCGAATTGTCGTTCCGCGTTGGGCTCGTGGTGACATTGCTCGCGCTGGCGTGTCTGGTCGCGTTCTGGATCCTGTCGGTTGGGCACCTCGACTTCAACCGCTGGGCGATGAACGTTGGCCCAGGCGGCGTGGAATTGCCAGAAGGTAATGGGCCGTTTCTGCCCAACGGCATTGCGGGCGTGCTCGCCGGTCTGCCGTTTGCGGTGTGGCTGTTCCTAGCGATCGAGCAGCTGCCGCTGGCGGCTGAGGAGTCGGTCGATCCGAAGCGTGATATGCCGAAGGGGATTCTGGCTGGCATGTTCACACTGATCATCTCGGCGTTCATGATTCTGTGGTTGAATGCCTCGGTCGCGGGCGTTGGATCATTCAAACTCGGTACGTCGGCCGAGCCACTGCTGGATGGCTTGCGCGCGCTGCTGGGGGAGGGCTCCAATGTGGCCGCCGTGCTGGCGTTGGTCGCTGTACTCGGTTTGGTTGCGAGCTTCCATACGATCATTTTCGCGAAGGGTCGGCAGATTTACTCCCTGAGCCGAGCGGGCTACTTCCCGTCCGGTTTGTCGGTCACCCATGGCACGCGCAAAACCCCGCATGTGGCGATGGTTGGCGGCAGCTTGGTCGCGTTGGCGGTAATGTTTGCGCTGTGGTTTGGCCTGGGCGCCGAAAATGGCGGCAAGATCATTGGTGGCGTGTTGCTCAACATGGCCGTGTTTGGCGCGATGTTTTCGTATTTCATGCAGGCGCTGTCGTTCATCCTGTTGCGAGTCAAGCGGCCCAACATGACGCGTCCGTACAAGAGCCCGTTCGGGATTCTAGGCGCGGCACTGACGATGATCATTTCGGTCGTCACGCTGTATGTGCAAGTCACTGGTGACGCGGCCTACCGCCAAGGTGTGGTGTACGTCGCGGTGTGGTTTGTGCTGTGCATTCTGTACTTCCTGTTTGTGGGTCGGCACAAGCTGATCCTGTCGCCGGAAGAGGAATTCGCGCTCGACAAGAACGCGTCGGCGCATTGATCGTGCGTCGCCAACACTAGACATGACGTAGTGCTCGGGCGCGCGTTCTGCATCAGGCGGGGCGCGCGCCGCAACGGGAATCCGAGATCAGGCAGACCAGGAGAGGGCAATGGCAGCAGCGTTGAGCTTCGAGGCATTGAAGCAGGCAGTAGCGGCAGGGACGATCGACACGGTGTTGGCGTGCATGGTCGATATGCAAGGGCGGCTGGTCGGCAAGCGGTTTCAGGCAGAGTATTTTGTCGACAGCGCGTATGAAGAAACGCATTGCTGCAATTACTTGCTGGCTGACGATATCGATATGGAGCCGGTGCCGGGTTACCAGGCGGCGAGTTGGAGCAAAGGCTACGGCGATTTCGTGCTGAAGCCGGACTTGTCGACGCTGCGCTTGACGCCCTGGCTGGAAGGCACCGCGTTAGTGCTTTGCGATGTGCTGGATCACCACACCCATGCCGATTTGCCGCACAGTCCGCGCGCGATGTTGAAGCGCCAGATCGCACGGCTGACCGAGCGTGGATTCCTGGGCATGTTCGCGTCGGAGCTCGAGTTTTATCTGTTTGATGAGAGCTACGAGTCGATCCGCGAGGGACACTACGCGAACCCCAAGACCGCCGGGCACTACATCGAGGACTACAACATCCTGCAGACCACGCGCGAGGAAGGCGTCATGCGCGCGATGCGCAAGGGATTGCAGGCCGCCGGGATCCCGGTCGAAAACTCGAAAGGCGAGTGGGGGCCGGGACAGGAGGAGATCAATATCCGCTACTGCGATGCGCTGACGATGGCAGATCGGCATGCGATCCTGAAGAATGCCTGCAAGGAAATCGCGATGCTGCAGGGCAAGGCGATTACGTTCATGGCGAAGTGGCGCTACGACTTGGCGGGATCCAGCAGTCATATCCACAATTCGCTGTGGGACCTGGAGGGCAAGACCTCGAAATTCTTTGACCCCAATGCGCCATACGGCATGTCTGCACTGATGCGGTCTTGGGTCGCTGGGCAGATCAAGTATGCCCGTGACATCACCTGGTTTCTGGCGCCGTACATCAACTCGTACAAGCGTTTCCAGGTCGGGACGTTTGCGCCGACTCGGGCGGTTTGGAGCCGCGACAACCGCACGGCCGGATTTCGGCTGTGCGCCGAGGGCAGTAAAGGCATTCGGATCGAATGCCGAATCGGTGGCGCCGACTTGAACCCGTATCTGGCCTACACCGGATTGATCGCCGCGGGCCTTGCCGGGATCGATGAACAACTCGAACTGCCAGCGCCTTTTGAGGGCGATGCCTACTATGGTGCCAGTCTGCCGGAGGTGCCAAAGACTTTGCGCGCGGCAGCGGATGCTCTGGCCGGGTCCAGCATGTTGCGGCAAGCACTCGGCGACGAAGTGGTTGAGCACTATCACCACACCGCCGAATGGGAACAGTTCGAGTACGACCGCCGCGTCACCGACTGGGAACTGAAGCGCGGCTTTGAGCGCTATTGACCCGATGCTTTGGCTGTTGAACGAACTGTCCTGATTGCTGCCCTGAAGAGTTGCCTATGAGTCACACCGCCAAAATCGTGTCGCCTGTCGATGGTTCTGTCTACGCCGAGCGCGAATACGCGTCTACCGCGAGCGTAGCGTTAGCGCTGCAAGCCGCGCGGCAGGCGCAGCAGTTATGGCGGTCGGTGCCAATCGCCGAGCGCGCGGCAGTGTGCCTGAAGGCTGTCGACGCCATGCTCGCCATGCAGGACGACATTGTCACCGAGCTCGCGTGGCAGATGGGTCGGCCCGTGCGCTACGGCGCAGGCGAATTGCGCGGTTTTGCCGATCGCGCCCGGCAAATGATTGCGATGGCCGAATCCGCGCTGGCGCCCGTGCTGCCAGACCCGATCGATGGATTTCGCCGCTACATCAGGCGCGAGCCGCTGGGTGTGGTGTTTGTCATCGCACCTTGGAACTATCCTTACTTGACGGCGGTGAACGCCGTGATTCCGGCATTGATGGCTGGGAATGCAGTGTTGCTGAAACACGCGACGCAAACCCTATTGGTGGGCGAGCGGTTTCAGATGGCACTGGACCGAGCGGGCCTCCCGGCCGGCCTGTTCCGGAACCTGCTCGTCGATCACGATCAGGCGGCAGCCATTGTTCGATCCGGCCAAGTGCACCAGGTCAACTTCACGGGGTCGGTCGCAGGTGGTCGCACCATCGCACAATTGGCTGCGGAACAGTTTCTGGGCGTGGGCCTGGAACTTGGCGGCAAAGACCCAGCGTACGTGTGTGCGGATGCCGATCTCGAGTATGCCGTCGCCAATCTGGTTGACGGGAGCTTTTTCAATTCGGGCCAGAGTTGCTGCGGGATTGAGCGAATCTACGTCGCAGCACCGCTTTATCAGCAGTTTGTTGAGCGGTTCGAGGCCATGACCTACGACTATGTACTCGGCTCGCCGTTGGATCAGGCAACCACGCTTGGGCCAATGGTGCATGCACGCGCGGCAAACTTTGTGCGCGACGAAGTCAAGCAGGCGATCGCGCAAGGCGCGCGGGCACTGATTGATCCGAAACGGTTTGCCGCCGACGTTGTGGGCAGTGCATATCTCGCGCCGCAGGTGTGCATCGCGGTCAATCACGAGATGTCGCTGATGCGCGAGGAGAACTTCGGGCCGGTTGTCGGCATCATGTCCGTGACGGATGACGATGAGGCGGTGCGGTTGATGAACGACAGCGACTATGGCTTGACGGCATCGATCTGGACGTCTGATCTGGAGCGGGCCGAGCGGATTGGCGATCTGATTGAGACGGGAACGGTGTTCATGAACCGTTGCGACTATCTGGATCCGGCGCTGGCTTGGACGGGCGTCAAGGATACGGGCCATGGCGCGACCTTGTCGCGGATTGGCTATGAACACCTGACCCGGCCGAAGTCGTTTCATTTGCGCCATCGCGTGTGATGTGCCCCGAACCTGTTTGCCTGCTGCACCGAATTGCCTTCTGACGAGACCGCCATGAGCCCGACTTCGAACTGGAACTACCCCACGGCAGTGCGCTTTGGCGCGGGCCGCATCAAAGAGCTCGCCGAGCAGTGCCGCATTCATGGCATCAAGCAACCCTTGTTGGTCACTGATGCGGGCCTTGCTCGCGCCCCGATGACGCTTGCGGCCCTGCAGTCGCTGCAGGATGCCGGCATGCCGGCGGCACTGTTCGCCGATTTGAAACCGAATCCAATCGGCGCCAACTTGGAGGCTGGACTAGCTGCCTATCGCCAGGGTGGGCACGATGGTGTGGTCGCGTTTGGCGGTGGTAGTGGCCTCGACATGGGCAAGCTGATTGCGTTCATGAGTGGTCAGACGCGGCCGGTATGGGACTACGAAGACATTGGTGACTGGTGGACGCGCGCGAATCCAGACGGCATTGCGCCCGTCATTGCCGTGCCGACCACCGCGGGCACTGGCTCCGAAGTTGGCCGGGCAGGCGTGTTGACGGACGAGGCGACACACACCAAGAAGATCATCTTTCACCCGAAGATGATGCCGAAGGTCGTGATCTGCGACCCGGAGCTGACCGTGGGGATGCCGCCAAAGATCACCGCCGGGACGGGCATGGATGCGCTATCACATTGTTTGGAAGCGTACTGCGCACCCGGGTTTCATCCGATGGCCGATGGCATCGCGGTCGAAGGCATGCGACTGGTGGCCCAGGCGCTGCCACGGGTCATGAAGGACCCGCAGGATCTTGAAGCGCGCGCGTTCATGATGGCCGCTGCGGCGATGGGTGCTACGGCATTCCAGAAGGGTCTCGGCGGCATGCATGCCCTCGCGCATCCGATCGGTGCACTATTCGATACGCATCACGGGATGACGAATGCCACGTTGATGCCCTATGTGCTGCAGTTCAATCGCGATGCCATTGCGCCGCGGATCGCGCGCTTGGCGGCATACCTGGAACTTGCCGAGGCCAGTTTCGATGGCTTTCTGAAGTTTGTCCTGACGCTACGTGAAACCGTTGGCGTGCCGCATACGCTGCGCGACTTGGGACTCGATGCAACAGCGGCGGCACAGGTTGCCGAAATGGCCGTGCAAGACCCGTCGGCGGGAGGCAATCCGATCCCGCTGGATGTGTCCGCCACGCGCGCCATCTTTGATGCGGCCTGGCACGGGTAGCGCTGGTTAGAACGTCGAGCCGACAAAGACCAGCCCGAAGCAGGCCGCGACCAGCAGCAAGATGGTGCCGACGGAAAACGCGACGCCCAAGGCCAGCTCTCGGTACTTCTTGACGATGAAATAGATCTCGAGTGCCACCAAGAGCAGCGGCGGTGTGGCCAGCGCGATAATGGCGAGCGCATCGCCGACCCCGCTGCCGACCTTGTCGTACATCATGGCGATGATGACCGCGAAGGCGACGTAACTGATGCCGAGCAGCACGAACGGAATGACCAGCCCCAGCAGAAACTTCGGGACTGAGAACGGTGGCTTGCCGGTGTCATTGACGTCGGCCTGAGGCGGCTCGTAGGGGTCGGTCATGGTGGCTGGCAACGGGTTGGGACTAGGAGCTTATCGGGCCTGCGCCGCGGTGGCGATGGTTGGTTGACGCGATCAGAGCCCGACGCGATTGCGATTACGAGCCGCCCGCACTGAGCAGGCCAGAAAGCCGAAGCATCAAGAGAATTTCAAAAAGCAGCAAGGCGCCACTGCTAAACGCGGCACCGATCGCTAAATCGCGCTGGCGCCGAAAAGCGAAATACCCGATCAGGCAAAGGTTGACGAGCGGTGGCAAGCCCAAGAACCAGAACAACCAGATCTCCGGCAGAAACAACGGAATTTCTTTTGGGTAGGTCACTTGGAAGCTGATGAAAGACGCTACCACGATGGCCGCCATGAGGAGGATCGGTAATCCGAAACCGATCCCCAGCTGAATCCAGCGTCGCTTGGGGGCCTCGGATTCGGTCAGGCGCGCTTCAGGTGGCTGAAACGGTTGCGGCATGGTGTTTCCAGGTTGAAGAACGGCGCAGTGTAATGCCTGGCGCGCTGCGGCTGCCCGTTACGGCCAGCTTGGGGCGGCAGCCAGGAGCCCAGAATGCACGTTCGATCCGTTATGGCCAGATGCGCTATTGCATTGCGGCAATTGCCCCAAGAGCGCTAAAATCGCTGAGCTCCCAACCAAATGGACTTGTCCGGGTCAACTGGACAAGGATCGAACATGCCTACGATTTTTCCGAAGCGCGTGCCCGCGCTGCTGGCTCTGGCCGACGGTACGGTGTTTCGAGGTCAGTCGTTTGGTGCAGAAACCGAGCGGGTTGGCGAAGTGGTCTTCAACACGGCGATGACCGGCTATCAAGAGATCCTGACTGATCCGAGTTACAGCCAGCAGCTCGTTACGCTGACTTACCCCCATATCGGCAACACGGGTATCAACCCGGTCGACAGTGAGGCCGAAGGGAATCGGATTCACGCCGCCGGACTCATTGTCCGCGCCGCGACCCAGGGCGCCCGCCAATGGCGCGCCACCCAAAGCCTCGGGGACTATCTGCGCGAGCAGGGCGTGCCGGCGATTGCGGATCTGGATACTCGTAAGTTGACCCGCATCCTGCGCGAAAAAGGCGCCCAGAATGGTTGCTTGGTCGCTGGACCGGCAGCGTTGGATGAGGCTGCGGCCATTGCCAAGGCGCAGGCGTTCCCGGGCTTGAAGGGGATGGATCTAGCAAAAGTCGTATCGCGGCAGGATCAGCGGGCGTGGCACGAAGGGAGCTACGAGCTCGACCAGTGCGCGTTCCGTCAAACCGACGCGCGGTTTCATGTTGTCGCGTACGACTTTGGGGTCAAGGCCAATATTCTGCGCCTGCTGGCCGATCGTGGCTGCCGCCTGACCGTCGTGCCGGCCCAGACCACGGCTGCCGACGTGTTGGCGCTGAAGCCAGATGGCGTGTTCTTGTCGAATGGTCCCGGCGATCCGGAGCCTTGCGATTACGCGATTGCCGCCATCAAGACGTTCCTGGCTGAAAAGCTGCCCGTGTTTGGGATTTGCCTGGGTCACCAGCTCCTTGGTCTCGCCGCGGGCGCCAAGACCATGAAGATGAAATTCGGCCACCACGGCGCGAATCACCCGGTCGTGGATCTGGACACGCGCAAAGTCATGATTTCGAGCCAGAACCACGGGTTTGCCGTGGACGAGGCGAGCCTGCCCGCTAACGTGCGGGCGACGCATCGCTCGCTTTTTGACGGATCGCTGCAGGGTATCGCGCTGACCGACGCGCCGGCGTTTAGCTTCCAAGGGCATCCGGAAGCCAGCCCGGGTCCGAAGGATGTGGAAGGCCTGTTCGATCGGTTTATCGACGTCCTGACGCAGCAGGCGGCCTGAGAACCAGGCGGCGCGGGCGTTCATTTCGACGACCCAGCCCGGTTTTGGCGTCACGCACACTCGAAACCTTGGACCAGTTCCAGGATTGTCCCGGGACAAAACGTCATGATCTGGTCTTGCGGTTCCAGGCCGGGCTTCAGATACTCGGGCGACAGTGCAGGGAGTTCGATGCCTAACGGCAAACGATTCGGTGGTGCGCCAGCAAACGGTTGGCGTTCTCGCCTTGGTTGTGCGTCAGAATCGGACGCTCAAGGCCGCGCCTTGGGCCGCAAGGCTGGATGCTTTGCTGCCGATTCGACATTTGTGGTGTGGCCCATACCGGTGCCAGACCGAGCTCAGAACGAACCAATCAACGACGGGAACGCAGGATGAATTACCGCCACGCCTATCATGCAGGGAATTTTGCCGACGTGGTCAAACACGCGGTGCTGGTGGCGTTGATCGAGTCGCTCAAGCAAAAACAGACGGCCTTTCATGTGATTGACACCCATGCCGGTGCCGGGCGGTATGACCTGAGCCAAGCGGAAGCCCAGAAGACAGGCGAGTACCGGGAGGGGATCGGACGGCTGTTAGGGGTCGAACGATTACCCACGCTCATCCATGCGTATCTGAACTTGGTGCGCTCCCAGCAGACCCAGAGTAGCGGCATGCAGGTTTATCCGGGCAGCCCGCAGATCAGTCGCCTGCTGCTGCGGGATCAGGATCGCTTGACGTTGTGCGAGCTCCAGGACGAGGAACTGATGGAGCTGAAGCGCTTGTTTCGCACCGATCAGCGGGTAAGCGTGCATGCCCGGGACGGCTACGATGCGCTGAATGCATTGCTGCCGCCCAAGGAAAAGCGCGGTCTGGTGTTGATTGATCCGCCGTTCGAGGCGCAGGAGGACGAATTCCGGATTATCGAACAGGCTCTGAGCAAAGCGCAGGCCAAATGGCCGACGGGCGTGTTCGCGATCTGGTACCCGATCAAACTGCGCGCACCGATTCAACGCTTTCATCGGTTCCTGCGCGAATCGGGCTTTCGGAAAGTATTGAACGTTGAGCTCTTGCTGCATCCGGACAACTCGGCACTCCGTTTGAATGGTTGCGGCATCGCGATCTTGAACGCGCCGTTCAAGCTGGATCGGACCCTGGCCGAAATTCTGCCTGTGCTGGCCCAACATCTTGCTCAAGGTCGGTTCAGCCAGCACCAGGTCAACTGGCTGGTTGAGGACTAGAAGAAGCGTCTTGTTCAGGAAATGACTCGAATGCCAGCGAGTCAGCGGTCTCGCGTTGGTGATTGCGAGCTGGGTTGGTTGTCGCCGCCGCGCCGTAACATCGGGTCCGGCGGCAAAAAACTGAATTGCAGGAAAGACTTGCATGTTCAGGATCGGCTCGCTATAGTCGCGCGCTTTCCATCTTCAGCTCGAGCCTAAACCATGAAAGTCCTGTCTTCCCTCAAATCGGCCAAGGCCCGTCACCGCGATTGCAAGATTGTCCGTCGCCGCGGCAAAGTCTTTGTGATCTGCAAATCGAATCCTCGCTTCAAGGCGCGTCAGCGCTGAGCGAAGCCAGCTTCTGCTGGTCGCAACAAAGGTCGCTTCGGCGGCCTTTTTTGTTGCCTGAAATTCGTTTGGTCGAGTAAATCGCCGTTGTTCGTCAAAACGTGATTTGAGTTGGCTCGGTGCTTTGTCTATGATGCCTGGACCAAGTGTTCTGATTGGCCACGTCATTCAGAATGAAACGGGAAGTTGGTGCAAAGCCAACGCTGCCCCCGCAACGGTAAGCAGAACAACTCATTCGCGAGGCACGCGCAAGACTTCATCGCGCCAAGGCTTCAAACCACTGCGTAAGCGGGAAGGTGAATGAGGGCATGAGCGATCATGCGCTGCGAGCCCGGAGACCGGCTTGGTCTAGGCGTCTGGCGCTTGTCGCGTGTCCAGCCAGGGCCTTGCTCATGAAACCCCGCGGTGGGCGAGGGCGATGTGCGGTCCTTCGCGTCCTCGCTTCGGTCTTCGTTCGTCTGCGTGTTTCACGCGGGTGCGCGTTATTCCGGAGTTGTCCATGAAAAACCCTTTTCAACAGAGTGCCCTGGCTGCCGCCATGGGTCTCGCGTTTCACGCGCACGCCGTACCGACCGAATCGCGCGGCGAGCAAGTCGTGGTGACGGCCACTGGCCTCGCCGAAACCGTTGATGCCACGCGCGCCACCGTGGTCGTGATCGATCGCGCCCGAATCGATGCGAGGCAGACCGCTGACGTGCTCGAATTGCTGCGCCTGGAAGCCGGCGTGGAGTTCTCGCGTACCGGTGGTCGCGGGAGCCTGACGACGTTGTTTCTCCGCGGTGGCAATTCGAACCACGCGCTGGTTCTGATTGATGGTGTGCGCGTGTCATCGGCCAACACCGGCTTCTACGACTTCTCGCAGTTGCCGACGGACCTGATTGAGCGGGTCGAGATTGTGTATGGCCCGCGCGCTGCCAATTGGGGCTCGGATGCCATCGGCGGCGTCGTGCAGTTTTTTCTCCGTAAGCCAGAGCAGGGGCTCGTTGGGATCCGCGTTGGTTCAAAGGATCAGCGCGATGCATTTGCCGCTTACAGTCTGCGCGGCGAGCGCGGGCTAATCAGCGTTACCGCAGGTCGGCAGCATTCGGGCGGGTTCTCGGCCAGCAATCCGAACGGCTTCGGGTTTAATCCTGATGACGACGCGTTCAACAACACCCATGTCAGCCTTGCGGCCGAGACCGAAGTGTTCGGTCAAACCTTGGCGTTGCACGGCCTGTCATCAGATGCCGATGTCGAATTTGATCAGGGGCGTTCTGATTTCAGCAATCTGAACACGGCGCTGTCGTTGCAGGGCGCATGGTCGGAGCGCTGGTCGCACCGGCTCAGCCTGGGTCACAACCGCGATGAAGTCGACACGCCTGCTTATTTCAGCCGCTACGAATCGAGTCGCGAAACCCTCGACTGGAATCACCGCTACAGGCTGAACGACGGCAACGACCTGGCGTTCGGCGTCAATTGGAATCAGGAGCGCGGTGGTGAAGTGGAAACGTTTGGTGGCTCGGATGTTTATCGCGAACATCGGCACCATCAGGCAGCGTATCTGGGCTGGCTTGGCGACATTGGTGCGCATTCCTTTGAGTTGACCGGACGATTTGACGACAACTCGCGGTTTGGCAGTGCCGAAACGGTGCAAGCCGCGTGGGCTTGGCAAATCGATGCCGACTGGCAACTTCGGGCGCAATATGGCGAAGGGTTTCGCAGCCCGACGTTGTCCGAGCAGTTCTCGCCTGGTTTCGGTGGCCTGTTCGCCGGCAACCCGGACCTGGACCCGGAACAATCGCAGGCTCTGGAGCTTTCCGTGCGGTGGCAGATCGCCGCGAACCAGGACTTGGGGCTCAACCTTTACCAGAACCTGGTCGATGATCTGATCGCGTTCCAAGGTGAGAATTTTCAGGCGATCAATATTGCGCGAGCCCGCATTGAGGGCGCTGAGCTTCGCTACCACTTGCAGCAAGGCGCCTGGCATTGGGCTGGCAATATCACGGTGCAAAATCCGGAGAATCGCGATACTGGCGCCGACCTGCTTCGACGCGCGCCGCGAAAGCTGAATCTGACGGCTGATTACGACATCAACGAACGTTGGCGCGTCGGTGCCGAGGGCGAACTCGTCAGTCAGCGGGCGGAGTTTGGTGGTGATCTGCCTGGCTTTGGGCTGGTGCACCTGAGTGCCGGCTACGCGCTCAGGAATGATCTATGGCTTCGAGCCCGCGTTGAGAATCTCTTTGATCAGAACTACGAATTGGCACGTGGGTTCAATACGCCAGGTACCACGGTCAGTCTCAGTCTGGTTTTCGGCCGCTGAGATCAGTGTTGTGGCGATCCGGCGGGTCTGAATCCGTCCTTTCTGGACGATCAGACCCGCGGGTCGTCTCTGACTGTTCCTGATCAGATTCAAGCGTGCATCCAAACCGTGACCACCGTGGCTCGCGCACCCGCCACGGTTTTTGCCATGATTGGAGCCTCTGACAGCTCCGTCTGTCGAAGTATTGTGAAGGACATCGCCTCATGCGTCGAATTGCGCCGTTGGATCGCCAGCCAGTCGCCCGGTCTCTGAGTCTGCTGAAACCGTTGGCCCGTGCTTGTCTGATGTTGGGTGTCGGTAGCGTTGGTTTGTGCGCCGATGCGGCCGGTCCCGATGCGCCGATTGTCAGCAACCAACGGGTGTACCTGATCACACTGACTGAACCGGCCGCAGCCGCATTTACGGACCGACACCAGATTGAAGATCAGCAAAAGGCCTCGGTGCTGCGTCCGACTTCGATTCAAGTGACTGGTGCGCGCAAGCTGGATGCGACGTCGAGCGCAGTCCGCGCCTATCGAAGCTACCTCGCTGGCCGACAACAGCAGGCTGTCGATCGGATTGCCGCGAGTCTCGGTCGCAAACCCGCAGTCACCGCCCAGTGGGATTTGGTTGGCAATGGCATGGCCATGGTCTTGTCGGCGGATGAGGCAATGCAGATTGCGCGCTTGCCCGGTGTGTTGAGTGTCGCGCCGGAGCAGATTCGTTACCTGCAATCGGGGATTGGCGCGCGCTACGTTGGCGCCGATCAAGTGTGGAACGGTACCGTGCCGGATTACTTCCGGAGCAGCCGCGGCGAAGGCGTTGTGGTCGGTGTGATCGACTCTGGCCTCAATACCAGTCACCCCGCGTTCGCAGATGTCTCGCCTGACGGCTACAACCACAGCAATCCACGTGGACAGCGCTACGGAATTTGTAACAACGTGGGGGAGGCCCGATGCAGCGATAAAGTCATCGGCCTCTATGACTTCGTCAATGAGAACAACGCGACCGGTGCCAATGCGGGCAAGGACTTGGTGGGGCATGGCACTCACGTCGCCGGCATAGCGATTGGCAATTCGATTGACTTCAGCTTGAATGGTGATGGATTTTCCATCGCGATGTCGATCACCGGCACCGCGCCGCGCGCCAATCTGATTGCTTATAAGGCCTGCATCGCCAATGCGGAAGGCAATGGTGTCTGCCCTGGTGGGGCGACCGTCGCTGCCATCAATCAGGCCGTGGCAGATGGCGTCGATGTAGTCAATTACAGCATCGGCGGATTCAGTTCGGAGACGCCCTGGTCGCCAAACGATGCCGACGCGCAGGCATT
The DNA here is from genome assembly GCF_003015185.1 of Ahniella affigens. Classification (GTDB taxonomy): domain Bacteria; phylum Pseudomonadota; class Gammaproteobacteria; order Xanthomonadales; family Ahniellaceae; genus Ahniella; species Ahniella affigens. The sequence continues at coordinate 2,593,011 of NZ_CP027860.1, read as the reverse complement.
TCTGAATCTGCGAAACGCGGGCATTGTTGCCGTCGTCGCAGCCGGCAATCATAGTGTGGACGAGCCGTCGGCGGTCGCGTCGCCTGCTTATTCGCCCTGGGTAATTGCCGCGGCGAACGTCACCAGCAACGCGCAATTCCGAACCACTTTGGCCGACATCCACGGCACCGGCATCACGACGCCGTTTACGTTGTTCGGCTCGGCGGTGACCGGTGGTGTTGCCGATTCTGAGGTCGTTTACGCCGGTGACTTTGGCAACGCGCTTTGCGGCACCGGAACCAGCCAAGGCGTCGCGCCCACAGGCGCAAGCAATCCGTTCCCGGCCGGCACATTTACCGGCAAGATCGTCATCTGCGACCGTGGCACCTATGCCCGCGTCGAGAAGGGCTTCAACGTCAGACAATCCGGGGCGGTGGGTTACGTTCTGGCCAATACATCGGCCGAAGGTGGATCGCTGGTGACCGATCAGCACTACCTTCCGGCCGTGCATCTGAGCTTCGCGAATGGCGATACGCTGAAGGCCGCCGTTCGCGCAGCGCGGCAAGCCAGCGGCAGTGTGCGGGCGCGGATCGATGGCGTTGTTTGGTCAACCGATGGCCAGGGCAGTGTGTTGAGCAGTTCGAGCAACATTGGGCCGGTCAGTGTGTATTCCGGCGTCCAAAAGCCGGATCTCGCTGCACCCGGTACGGATATCTTGGCGCCCCACATCCCCGATGCGACCAGCATCGATAGCCTCTCGGGCACGTCGATGGCGGCACCCGCCATCGCCGGTGCGGCGGCGTTGCTGATCGGTTTGAATCCGACTTGGACCGTCGATCAGGTCAGTTCGGCTTTGGTTGCTACCGCCGTCCGTAACGTCAAGTTGAGCGACGGCCAGACCGATGCGCCGTTCTATCAAGGCGGCAATGGCACGTTGAGCTTGCCCCGCGCCGTCAAGGCCGGATTGCACCTTCGAGTCACGGGCGCGGAGTTTGCGGCTGCAAATCCGGCAATTGGCGGTCAGCCGGTCACCTTGAATTTGCCCGCACTGCATCGCCAGCTGTGCGTACCAAGTTGCAGCTTTACGCGCACGCTGACCGCCAATGTCGGCGGAACCTGGATCGCGCAGGGTACGGTCCCGGTGGGGACGGTGTCGGTGCAGCCGAACAGCCTGGCGTTGGCACAGGGACAGTCGGCCACGGTGAGCATCACCGTGACGCCGCCGGCCGGCGGCGCAGGTTGGATCGAGGGCGTGGTGAGTTTCGTCAGTACCAGCAATCCGAATCAAATCGCGTCAACGGACCTGCCGATCTCGGTGTTCGCGCCGATTGAGTTCACCAACCTGTTGACGACCGTCGAGAACGTGGCGTCTTCGGGCGATGGCACGGTGAACTTGTTGCCCGGTGTCGCCGTGGACGAGGTAGTCATTCGGGATGCCGAGTTGAAGCCATTTGAGCTCGCACCGATCAATGTGGGGCTCGACGCGACGCCCGGTGATCCCTATGACATTACGACGCAAAACTTCACTCGCCTAGTGAGCAAGCCGAGCGCGGCACCCGGCGTGGACGCCACCAAGACGGCCATCTTTGTCGAAACGGGTTCGAACAACAGCCAGAACCTCGATCTGTTTATTGGGATCGACTCGAACGGTGATGGCCGCCCCCAACAGGCTGAGGAACTGTGCCGTCGCACCACCGCTGGCGCCAGCGAGCAATGCTTGCTGCTGGGTGATTTCACCCAAGCCGGGAGGCAGTATTGGATCATGGTGCAAAATCGCGCCAACTCCGGAGCCGCCAATGATCAGCCCGTGCTGGGTGTCTATAACGGCGCGCTCGACGGTGGTGCCGACTTGCAGTTCTCCGCACAGAGTCTGCGGGGCAAGTTGACGGCCGGTCAGTTTGTTCCCGTAGAGATCAGTTGGAACCTGCCGGCATTCGGGCCAAACACTTCGGCAATGGCAATGATCGCTTTCGGAAGCAGGCGCGAGAGCCCAACGAACCTTGGGCTGATGCCGATTTTGTTCAAGCGCGATGGCACAAGTCGTTTGCCACCCATGATGCTCAAGGCCATCGCCAACGACAGCAGGGCACTGGCGCTTCAGCCCGGGCAGGCGCAGGACCGTATGATCATTGATGTACCGGCCAATGCCAGTGCGCTGATTCTGCGAACGTCGGCCGTTGGGGGCGACATCGACTTGTATGTGTCCAAGGTCGACGACGCGGGACCAGGACCTGGTATTCCGACGGCGCCAGCACGCGATCAGCAACCGTTCCGCTCCATCACGGCCGGAAGTGATGAAGTGGTGGCGTTAGAGGGCACGGACTTGACGCCGGGTCGATACTTCGTGACGCCCGTAAATGTTGGCGCCAGTGCGGCAGCGGTGAGTGTCAACGCGCGCACGGAGTTCGCGGGCGTGCTGACCCAGCCGGCGGCAAATGGCTACTTCAATCCTGCCCGCAGCGGGCACGGTGTGTTTCTCGCCCGGACACCAGACGTGTGGGCGTTGGCCTGGTACACCTTCGACTCGAGTGGTCGCCCGATCTGGTACACCGCGCAGGGTGCCGCGGCGGGTGCCGCGGACAGCACGTGGACCGCGCCGATTTATCGGTCGACGTGGAACGGCGTCCGCGACAATCCGCAGCAGGTGGGCGAGGTACTGCTGACTTTCGATGGTACTGGCAGCTTCAGGTACTCGTGGTTCTTGGACGGACAATACGGCAGCGAACCGTTCGTGCCGATCGGTGCGCCAGTCTGCGCGAACGCCAATTTGTCCGTGGGTGGTGGTTGGCTGCGCCCGGATCAAACAGGTTGGGGCAGCTACTTTCTGAATTTCGCTGGTAACTTTGAGGCGGAGGCAATCTACGTCTATGACAGCAATGGTTTGCCGCGCTGGGTGATTGGTGAGGGCACGTATGCGACCACGCTGCAGAAGAATTTGTTCCAGGTAAGTGGATTCTGTCCGACTTGCGACGTTGTCGCGACCACCCGAACGCAGGTTGGTACCGCTTCCCGGACGCTGAACAGCAGCACGCAAGGCACATTTAGCAGCAATTTCGTGTTCACCAACGGCGCGATTGGCAGCTGGGAGCAAAACAACGTGGCGTGGCTCAAGTTGACCCCGAGTCTGGCTTGCCCCTGACCCACAAGGGGCGGACGTGCCGGGTGTTTAGCCGGCCGTTTAGCCGGCTGCTTAGCCAGCACTGGCCGGCTCTAGCGGGCACTGGCCGGCTCTAGCGACCTTGGCGCGAGCCAATGAGCCTAAGAGCGCTTCAAACGGCTGGGTTGGGCTGTTGATGCAAGCAGCCGACTCGCCGCATCGGGAAGTGCGGCCTGCAACACGCGAGCGCAGTGGCTACGCGCGCTTTTGCGATAAGCGAGCGAGCGTCGCCGGGATCAACTCACCACCATGCCACTGCGGTGCGCGAACAAGGCCGCCTGGGTGCGATCGTTAACGCCGATCTTTTCGAAGATGGCGCTGACATAGCCCTTCACCGTGCCTTCGGTCAGATCCAGAATGCGGCCGATTTCCTTGTTTGACTTGCCTTTGGCCAACTCGCGCAGCACATCGCGCTCACGCTGGGTGAGGTTGCCGAGCGGGCCGTTGCCGGCCGCTTCGTCGATGGCCTGCTGTGCTGCGGGATGCAAGTAGCGGACACCAGTCACGACCGTATTGATGGCGCGCCGTATCTCGTCCTTGCTCGCATCTTTCAGCAGGTAGCCATCGGCCCCGGCTTCCATCAGATTGCGTACATGTTGCGCCTCGGCGAAGCTTGTGAACGCCAGAACACGGAGCCCCGTCTGGGCGGCCTTGGCGCGGCGAATCAGGTCGGCGGCCGGCATTCCCGGCATTTTCAGATCGCTGAGCAGCAGATCCGGCTTGATCCGCGGCAGGGCCTGAATGGCCTCGTCGCCGTTAGCGGCCTCGCCGACGACGGCCATTTCCTCAAAAGCTTCGAGCAGCGCCCGCATGCCCTCGCGGACGACCGCGTGATCATCGACCAACATGATGCGAATGGATGCCGGACTCATGCGTTCTCCCGAATGGGTCAATGCTCGGTGGCGACGGCCTGTTTTACCACTGACGAAAGACAGGTGCGAAGACCCGATTGATCTGGACCGGGATTGCGGCTTATCCCGGTGCCAGAACGCGGTCCTGCCGAGGCAGCGCCACCTCGATGATCGTGCCGCGCGGGGTATTCGCGATGGCGCGAAAGACGCCGCCGAGGTGCTTCATACGGGTTCGCATGCTCTCGAGTCCCAGGCCATCGCGCCGTGTTTGTTGGATGCCTTTGCCGTCGTCGACGATCCGCAGGGTCACGATTTGAGGGCCAACGCGCGTGGAGACGGCAATACTCGCCGCCTCCGCATGTTTCAGCACGTTCGATACGGCTTCCTGACAGATGCGATAGAGCGCTTCCTCATGCTCCAACGATTGCGGCACGTAGTCGCTGAATTCAAAGCGCAGCTGATGGGAGTCTTGGGCCATTCGCTTCAGCAAAGGCTCGATGGCCGCTGGCAAGCCCAAGTCCTTGAGTCGCTCCAGCCCGAGAAAGGCGAGGCCGCTCTTCGAAATATCAGGGCGCACGTCACTCGGGGAGAGTTCTTTCAGCAATGCACGGAGTTCAGCAAACCCGGTCTGCGCCAGTTCATGCAGACGCAGCGACCGCCGTTCGCCTTCGCTCGCGTCACGCTTCCAGGCGAGAGGCAAGCTTTGCGCCATCAGGCTGATCGACGACAGAATCTGCGTGACGTTGTCATGCAAGTCACGCGCCAGGCGTCCCCGTTCTGCAGTAATCGCGGCCTGCTGCGCCTCGCGAAACAATCGACTGTTTTCGAGGCCGACAGCAAGTGCCGAGGCGATGATCTCCAGGCTGACGACGTCGAGATCGTCAAAGCGCTGTTCGGATTCGACATTGATGACGCCGATCGCGTCGCCGCGGAGCAGGATCGGCACGGCCAACTCGGCCTGCGGGGGGATGACCCCAGGCGGCGTGATGTAGCGGGGGTCCGCGCGGACATCGTTGACACATTGCGAGCGCTGCTCGGTGATCGCCGCACCCATGATGCCGCGAGACACCGGAATTCGATCGATGTGCTTGATCCGATGTTTGTAGTCGCCGCCCCGAACCCGGATGACCAGGATGTTCCGATCCTCCGGATCAACGAGGGGGATATCGATATTTGGAAAGCCGAGCATATCGTGCATCGCGTCGGCGACTTGCTGCAGCAGGCTCAACTCGGTATCGGCGCTGGCCGCCATGCTCGCTACTTGGGCGATCAGCGCAAAGCGTTGCGCACGGCGGCGTTCGGCGGCGTAACGACGGGCATTTTCGATGGCGATGCCGGCATGGCGCGCAAACAGCAGCAGCATGGTCAAGTCCTGCTCGCTGAAGCTGTGACCGGCATGCGCGCCAACGCCGAAGAACCCGATCATTTGCTCGCGCCAGAATACCGGCATTCCGACGACTTCATTCTCGGCCAGTTCGGGCAGCGGGATATCGGCCAGATCGCCGTAGCGCGCGTAGACCGGCTCACGCGTGGCCAGCACCTTGCCGGCAAGCCCCACGCCTGGAGCCATTTCAGCGCCAAGCTCGCGGGCGGGCATGCGATAGACTGCTTCGGTTCGGATCACATTCTTGTCGGGGTCGTATAGCCCAACGGTGCCATCGTCCGCGCCAATCAGTTCGCAGGCATTCTGGATGAGGCGCGTGAGCAAAGGCGTCAGTTCGAGTTCGCTGGACACGTCCTCGACCATCTGGATCAATGCTTTCAGTTTTTGGCTGTCACGATCCATGCCGACATGGCTTTTTGCGAAAGGGCTGTGACCTTGTATCGGCATTGCGTCGCCCTGACAACCCGCCGCACGTCGGTGGCGGTCCTGCGCGTCAGCCGGGTATCGAACGAACCTGACCAAGGCACGCGCAACGCGCGCGCGGTGCCTGGCCTTGCACGGCGAGAACGCTATCCGCGCGATTGGCAGATCATGATTACAGTTAGCCTGTGTGCGCGTCGTCAGGCCGCAACCGCGGCCATTGTGATTGCGGCACGGGTGCGGGCTGCATTGCGATGCGATCGGGAAACAAGGTCGCCAGGATCCGCTCGAAAGTCGCATCCAATGGCGCCGCCACCGTCAGGTCGGCGTTGGATTCGGGGTGCTTGAATCGGAGCGACTGCGCGTGTAGCAACAGCCGCTCGCACTGGAAGTGATCCCGGAACAAGTAATTGTGTTCGGTTCGCCCATGGCTCGTGTCACCGATCAAATGGTGCGAGATATGGTGGAAATGGCGACGGATCTGCCGATAGCGGCCCGTCTTGGGCCAAACCTGCACCAGGGCGTAGCGTTGAGTCGGATACTTGTTGACGGCGATTGGCACCGTGGCCTGCGCGAGCGTGTGATAGCACGTGAGTGCGGCCTGTTTGCGATTCCCATCCTCGTCCGGGAGATCGTACAGAATCTCGCCCGGCGAGCGCGGCCAGCCGCGGCAAACGGCGAGGTAGCATTTGTCCATACCATGCGCCATCAATTGCTTGCCGAGCAGACTCGCAGCTTGTGAATGCCGAGCCAGCAGCATGATGCCACTGGTCGCGCGATCCAATCGATGCACCGGCATCAGCTGACCTGGGACCAACGGGGCGAGTTCTTCCAGCAATGTGGTATCGACATCTCTGGCCATCCAGCTGCGATGCACGACGAGCCCCGCGGGCTTGTTCACCAGAACCAGGTGATCGTCCTGGTAGAGCAGATCCGTGGCGCGCAGCACTCAAGGCTCCATGGGGGCTGCAATCAACTGCGGATCGAGGCGCACGCCAAACCAATTCATGCCCCAGTGCAAGTGCGGGCCAGTTGCCCGACCGGTCATGCCGACTGCGCCAAGCACTTGACCCTGCGCGATCGCGTCGCCGACTTTCACATCGAGGCGGCTCATGTGCACGAATACGCTGGAGACGCCATGACCATGATCGACAATGACGGTTCCACCGGTCAGCACCAAGCCGGTCTCGGCAAAACTGACGACACCCGCCTGCGGCGCACGGATCGGCGTGCCCGACTTGGCCGCCAGATCCACACCGTAGTGCGGATTCTTTGGTACGCCGTTCAGAATGCGTTGGCTGCCATAAACGCCACTGATGCGGCCTTTGGCGGGCCACTCAAAGCCGCCGAGCCAACTCGTGCGGGCGTCGTCCCGCTCGCGTGCCTTGGTGACTCGGGCCTGCTCAGCGGCGATTCGGGCTTCGGTCTTTGGATCAGGCGTCACGGTTTGTTGGGGTAGGCCGTTGACGCGCTCGATCGCGTAATCGCGAGCCGGGACCTTAATTCGGTAAGGCTCGGCCGTCGCTCCGGGTCGGGTGATCATCACGACGACCTCGGCGGGTGCCTCTGGTCCGACCCCGAACACGAAGGTGCCATCGTCGGTGACGCGGATCGTACGATCACCGATCCGGACCACCGCATTGGCGTCGGTTCGTCCGATGACCAGACTGCCGGCTTCAGCCGTGTCGGGTAGATCGGCGGTGGTGGCTTGGGTGATCATTGGCGCCGACAAGCCGGCACACAAACACAACAGCACAGGAAACGGGGATCGAATAGTCATCCAAAAAGCGTAGCAGTTTGGGGTCGGTCGTGGCGCTGCTCCTGGCACATTTTTGATCCCGGCCAGAAACCAGTCACAATAGGCGGTTATCGGAAGCCCGTTCGGGCCATTTTTTCGGAATGGTTCTCGCCATGTACCAGCACATCGCCTTCTACAAATTCACGCCATTGCAGGACTTGCCGTCACTGCAGGCCACGCTTTCGGCCTGGTGCGACGCGCTGCTGGGCAGTGTGTTGCTCGCCGCCGAGGGTATCAATGGCATGCTGGCCGGGCAGGCTGAAGCCTTGGATGCGTTCGAGGCCAAGCTGACGGACCCGGGCTTTTGCAATGGCGTGTTTGTGGGCACGGTATTCAAGCGTACGGATTCGGCCACGCAACCGTTCCAGCGGATGAAGGTGCGGATCCGGCCGGAAATCGTGCCGCTTGGCATCGTGGGGGTAAACGGTGCCGACACCGGGATCGATGTGCCGCCAGCCGAATGGCGGCGCTTGATTCGGCGCGACGATGTGGTGGTGATCGACAACCGCAATCACTTCGAATTCGAGTACGGACACTTTGTGGGCGCACTGGACCCTGGTGTGACGAACTTTCGCGAGTTCTCGGAATGGATTCAGGAACGCCTGCCCGCGTGGCAGGCCGAAGGCAAGACTATTGCGATGTACTGCACCGGAGGCATTCGGTGCGAGAAGACCAGCGCCTGGATGAAGCAAACGCTGGGGCTACCGGTCTATCAATTGCAGGGTGGCATCCTGAACTACTTCATGCAGCAGCCGGACGCCGAGCAGGACTATGTCGGCAGCTGTTTTGTGTTTGATCAGCGTGAGGCGCTGACGCCGGATCTCAAGGCGATCCGGCGTGATGAGTCGGCCTGAACGATCAGGCCCCGCGGGCGTGCTTGGCGAGACGCAGCCACGTATCGACGACGGTATCCGGATTCAGCGACACCGATTCGATACCCTGGTCGAGCAGCCACTCGGCCAAGTCCGGATGATCAGACGGGCCTTGACCGCAAATGCCGATGTATTTGCCACGTGCGCGACAGGCTTTGATCGCCATCGACAGCAGCATCTTGACGGCGTCGTTGCGCTCATCAAACAGCGGCGCCACCAAGGCCGAGTCGCGATCCAGCCCCAACGTCAACTGCGTGAGATCGTTCGACCCGATCGAAAAGCCGTCGAACAGATCCAGGAATTGATCGGCGAGCAGCGCGTTGGACGGCAGCTCGCACATCATGATCAGCTTTAGTCCCTTCTCGCCGCGCTTCAGGCCATAGCGGGCCAATGTTTCGATGACGCGCTGGCCTTCCGAAACGGTGCGCACGAACGGAATCATGACCCAGGCATTGTCGAGGCCCATGGTCTCGCGGACTTTGCGAACGGCGCGGCATTCGAGTTCGAAACAGTCGGCAAAGCCCGGGTCGACATAGCGGCTTGCACCGCGGTAGCCAATCATCGGGTTCTCTTCGTGCGGCTCGTACTGATGGCCGCCGATCAGATTGGCATACTCGTTCGACTTGAAGTCGGACAGCCGGACAATCACCGGATTCGGCGCAAACGCAGCGGTGATGCTGGCGATACCCTCGGCCAGGCGGTCGACGTAGAAGTCAACCGGGCTCTTGTAACCGGCCATGCGTTCTTCGATGCGACGACGCGTTTCGGCATCCTGGCGATCGAACTCGAGCAGTGCCCGTGGGTGCACGCCGATGTGGCTCGCAATGATCATCTCCAGACGGGCCAAGCCGACACCGGCATTCGGCAGCATCGCAAAGTCGAACGCGCGCTCGGGGTTTGCGACGTTCATCATGATCTTCAACGGGGCTTTGGGCATGGTGCCGAGGTCGGCGGTCACGCGCTCAAAGGCCAGCTTGCCTGCATAGATGAAGCCGGTGTCACCCTCCGCGCACGACACGGTTACGTCCTGGCCATCCTGGATCGTGCGGGTTGCGTCGTTACAGCCCACGACTGCTGGCACGCCGAGTTCGCGGGCAATGATCGCGGCATGGCACGTGCGCCCGCCGCGATTGGTCACAATGGCCGACGCGCGCTTCATGATCGGTTCCCAATCGGGATCGGTCATGTCGGCGATCAGCACATCGCCCGGATTCAGTTTGTTCATTTCGTCAATGGAACGGATGACGCGCGCGACGCCGGCACCGATCTTGTGGCCGATCGCCCGGCCTTCGCAGACTACTTCGCCGCGCTGATGCAGGTGGAATCGCTCGATCTGTGTGGCGTGGGCGCGCGACTTGACCGTTTCCGGGCGCGCCTGGACCACGTAGATCTTGCCCGTATTGCCATCCTTCGCCCATTCCACATCCATCGGTCGGCCGTAGTGGGCTTCGATCTTGAGGGCTTGTCGCGCAAGTTCCTCAACGTCGGCATCGCTGATGGAGAACTGGCGGCGCACGGCGTCCGGCACGTTCTCGGTGCGCACGCGCTCGCCCGGAACGTTCGAGTACACCATCCGAATCTGCTTGTCGCCCAGGGTTCGGCGAATGATGGACGGGTTGCCGGCCGTGAGGATCGGCTTGTAGACGTAAAACTCGTCCGGGTTGACCGCGCCTTGGACGACGGTTTCGCCCAGACCGTAACTGGCGGTAATGAACACGACATCGCGGAAACCCGATTCGGTGTCAAGCGTGAACAGCACGCCGGATGCACCAACATCAGAGCGCACCATCAGCTGCACGCCCGCCGACAGATAGACGTCCTCATGCTTGAAGCCGTGATGCACGCGGTACGCGATCGCACGGTCGTTGTAGAGCGACGCGAACACTTCCTTGACCTTCAGGACGACGTCGTCCGCACCGGTCACGTTCAAGAATGTTTCCTGCTGACCGGCAAACGACGCATCGGGCAAATCTTCGGCCGTAGCTGACGAGCGCACGGCCACGCTGACATCAACACCGCCTGCGCGTTGGCAGAGTGCTTGATACGCGGTGCGAATCTCGGCATCGAGGGTGGGCGGCAGCGGCGTTTCGGCGACCCAGCCACGAATTTCCTGGCCGGCCTTCGTCAGCGCATCGACATCGTCAATGTCGAGCGCGTTCAGGCGCTGGAAAATTCGTTCGTGAACCTGGCCGTGGGCAACAAATTCGCGGAAGGCTTCGGCCGTGGTCGCAAACCCGGTCGGGACCGATACGCCGAGCTGACTCAGGCCTCCGATCATTTCGCCCAACGAGGCATTCTTGCCACCGACTCGATGCAGATCGCCAAGGCGCAGATCGTCCAGCCAAAGCACACGCTCAGACATTGCCAACTCCGGATAGGGCATAAGGCCGCGAATGATCCGGATTTGTTCTGGAGCGAGCAAGCAAAATGCCGGTGCTTAGTCCAAATCGTCAGAAACCTGCCTCATGGCGGCGCGATAATCAAATACTTGCGCGTCCGCCCGCCGCAGTTTCAGCCACATGCCAGGCGTCATGATCGCGTCCCGGGCGGGCGGCCAAGCTGCTAAGGTTGGCGGCCATGAAACGCACAGTCTTCTATATCTCAGACGGTACCGGCATTACCGCCGAAACGATTGGCCACAGCGTCTTGACGCAGTTTGAGGGCGTCGAGTTCACAACGACGCGATTGCCCTTCGTCGATTCGATGGATAAGGCCCGTGAAGCAGCTGACCGGGTTCGGCACGAAAGCGAGGCCTGTGGTTGCCGACCCATCGTGGTCAACACCGTCGTGGATCCGGAAATGTCCAGGCTCATCGCCGAGAGTGGTGCGTTGATGCTCGATGTGTTCGCCCCATTCATTGCGCCCCTGGAGCAGGAGCTCGGCATGAAGCGCCAGAACCGGGTCGGCAAGGCCCATGGTCTGGTGAACTTCCAGGAATACGAGTCGCGCATCAATGCCACCAACTATGCACTCTCGCATGACGATGGCATTGATCCGAACTTCAACGAGGCCGAGGTGATCCTGGTTGGTGTGTCGCGCTCCGGCAAGACGCCAACCTGCCTGTATCTCGCGCTGCACTTTGGCATTCGCGCGGGCAATTACCCGTTGACGCCAGATGATCTGGAGAAGGGCGTATTGCCGCCAAAACTGCTCGCGCAACGGCAGCGTCTGTTCGCGCTGACGATTGACCCGATGCGGCTTCGGCAGGTGCGGGAGTCGCGGAAACCGGGCAGTCGCTATGCGACATTGGATCAATGCCGCTATGAAGTCACGGAGGCGGAAAAGCTGTTCAAGCGCGAGCGTCTGCCGGTGCTGTCGACGACCCATACGTCGATCGAAGAAATCGCCAGCAAAATCCTGCAGACGCTCGGTATTCAACGGCACCTGTTCTGAGTCGGTACGTGCCGACCGGGCGTTCAGGCGGCCTTGCGGCGCAGGATCGCAGTCAGCCCGAGCACGCCAGCAATCAGGCCAAGCAGCCCGAGTGGGCTCAGACTGGGGACTTCCTGCGGCACGCCGCTACCCTGGCCGCCACCAGCAGGTGGCAATGCCTGCGAACCAAAGCCATCGACATACACGTAGCCGCCGTGGCCGCTGAGTGAGCAGTCTGCGGCAATGACCGTCAATTCGATCTGCTCGCCGACGGCATTGGCCGGCAACGAGACATCGACGTCTTGAAACGGCAGGTATTTCCAGCCCGTTGGCGCGGTCAGGAAGTTCACGCCCGCCTGACCGGAGTAGGCAAACTGTTCGAACAACAAGCTATTGTCTGAAACGCGGCGCAGGGCGACATAGAAGTAAGGCTGCTCATTCGGAGTGTGATTCGGATCTTCGAGCACGGGCGCGAACGAGAAGCGAATGTGCGGCAATCCGTCGCTGCTGTCGACGTCGGCGCTGGTCACCGTGTCGACCTGCTTCAGCGTCGTCACCAGAGAACCGCCCGCAGCATTGTTCAGTTGCGCCGTGACGGAACCGAGACGTGGCAGCACCAGCGTCGGCGCATTGGGGTCGGTCAGCGTGCCAATCAATGCCGTCGGACCAGGCCCGCCTGGCGTGATCGAAATGCTGGCGCTGGTAAACGGCGTGGCGCCCAATAGCCCTTGGTTGCTGCCACCGCCGATCGTCCAGCTACTGAAATCACCCTGCTCGAAACCGCCATTCGGAAAGATCGCCAACGCCGAACCGGAGCCCGCAAGGCCGATCAGGGTAGCGACGAGGAGGTTGGTGAGTCGAACGTTGCGCGCAGCCATTGGTGCCTCGAAGGGAAGTAGGGGGTCGGGAAGATTTGCATTCTGGTTTTGCGCTGCCCGATCGCCCACCCCTCAATTGAGTGGTTGCTGGCGCTGCGATGGCCGTTGGCCGGATCGCGATTACACCTGCTTACAATTGCACCTTGTTCTGCAATAAGCGCCTCACGCCTTGCTGCCAACGTGCCTTCCAGTTTCGTCATGGAGGCGTGCGATGGGGAAGTCTGGTGTGGGTGGCTGGGGGTTCGGTGGCTCGGCGTTCTGGTTGCTGGTCAGTGTTGGTTGGCTGGCATTGGCCGGGCGTGGCCATGCTGCGAGTTTCCAGGTGGACAGCACCAGCGACGCGATTGACCAAACGCCGGGCGACGGGGTGTGCCAAACAGCGGCCGGCTCATGCACGCTGCGTGCCGCAATCATCGAAGCGAATGCCGTGCCTTCGGTCGACACCATACAAGTTCCCGCTGGACAGTATGTGCTCAGCATCGCCGGACGAAACGACGATCAATCGCTCAGCGGCGATCTCGATGTGCTGGCCAATTTGCTGCTGACTGGCGCGGGGCCGGATCAGACCATTATTGATGCGGCCGGCTTGGACCGCGTGTTCCACGTCGCGAGCGGCGTCAATGCCACGATCTCTGCGATGTCGATTCGTGGCGGTGCCGGCGTCGATACCGGCGGTGGCATTGCGAATGCCGGAACCTTGGCCGTGCAAGGCTGCCGGATCGAATTCAATGGTAGCGACGCCGGCCCCATTCGCCTGGGCGGCGGTGTGTACAACAGTGGTGCGCTGGCGCTGAGTGTGTCGGTGATTGCCGACAACCGCGTCGGCGCAAGCAACCAGGTTGGTGCAACGGGCGGCGGCATCTATTCGCTCACTGCGCTGAGCTTGAACGGCGCCCGGGTTGAAAACAACCGTGCGATTGGTATTCAAAGCTTAGGCGGCGGACTGGCGACTAGTGTGCTGTTGCAAATGTCGACGACCGATGTACGGGGCAATATCGCGACGAATGGGGCGGGTATCCTCCAATCGTCGGGCGAGGCATTCATCAACGCCAGCTCCGTTCGAGACAATTTGGCCAGCCAGCAAGGTGGCGGCATTCGCGTGCTGAGCGGCAACCTGGAGTTGGTCAACACCAGCGTGCTCGGAAACCGCGCGAATGGCAGCGGCGGTGGCTTGCAAGTACAAACGGGTGATGTGGTGCTGCGCAATGTCACCATCCACGCGAACCTGGCCGACGCCGACGCGAATGCCAGTGGCACAGCGGGCGGCGCGCAACTCAACGGTAGCAGCGCGCGCGTGCTGAACAGTATTCTGGCCGGCAATCATCATGGCACGGTGGCGGATGATTGCAGCGGTACGTTGACTGACAGCCAGTACAACCTTGTTCAAAGCAATAGCGGCTGTGTGCTCGGCACGCACGATTTCAGCGCCGACCCGCTATTGGCTGCGATCAGTGACAATCAGGGAACATCAGCCGCTGCGCCGACTCCAACCAGTCCAGCCATCGATGCGGGTGATCCAGCGGGCTGCCTCGGTACTCAGGACACCAATCTGGTGGTTGATCAATGGACCACGCGCCGGCCTCAGGACGGAGATCAGGATGGTGTCGAACGCTGCGACCTCGGCGCCATCGAATTCGTCGACGATGCGCTCTTTGGCAACAGTTTCGAAGGGCCGTGAGGGCAAAACCCCGCGACGGCCGCCCGTTGGTATCAGCCCTTCTTGGCCTCAGCGCGGAACAGGCGGACCTTGGCCATCGCGGCTTCGAATGCACGCTCGACCAGCGGTTTCTTGTCCAGAATCGTGATGCGATTGGCCTTGAGATCTTCGGCGAGATCGAGCATCTTCTTGTCGGCGACCTTGATACCGTTCGCATTGACGAACAAATAGTTGCGGCGATCGCCACTCACCCAGAGCAGCTTGACGCGTTCGCGCTTGTCCGGGCTCAGCTGCATTTCGATCCAGGTACCCGTCGCAAGTTTATGAATTTCGTCAATTTCGGTTTGCAATGGTGAATCGGTACTTGGCGGCGGCTCGGCGTTCGGCACGTCGATGATGACCGGCTCCAGAATGGCTGGCGTGGGCTCTGGCGCGGCGACCGTTGGCGTTGCAATCCCAAGCATGGCCGCCGATGCGGCCAGATCGCCGACATTGACCGGTGCCGCCGGTTTGCGGTCGGACGAGTAGACCAACTCCTGCAAACCGTTCAGCACTTCATCGATGTCGGCATCGTGAACGCCCGTGGCGGCCAGACCCTTGCGCATGATCGGCTCGCATTGCTCCAGTTCTTTGCGCCATTCGGCACGATCGGCAAGTCCGGCATCGCCGCGCGGAAAGCGCGCCATGAATTCGAGCAGCCGAACGGCTTCAGACCACGCACCGGAGTCCTGTCCATGGCGCAACAACGTCAGCACCATGTAGTTGCTCCAGCGTTCACGGACCATGCTGCCCAGCGCCTTTGGCAACAGCGACCCTTCGAGCTTCTGCTTCATCACGGCCGCAGCGTCGCGCTGGGCAGCTTCCATCTTGCTCTTGCCATCAGCCGCTTGCACCGCCCGCTTTTCGGCGATCTCGGTGCGCGCGACATCCTTCTTCGTAAACTCAGCCAATAAGGCGCGCTGTTTTTCGAAGACGCTCGTATCGTCCTTGAAGCCGTCCACCAGGTGATGAACGATCCCATCGATATGCTGGCGCAATCCTTTATCGTTCTGTTCGGTCCAACCAACCGCCGCCTGCGCTAGTTCATCGAGCAAGCGTCGGGCCGGGTGTTCGCGCTTCGCTAGGAACTGCGGATCGATCAGCGCCAGTTTCAGATACGGAATCTGCAAGCGCGCGAGCGAGGCCTGCAGCACCGGGGGCAGATGCTTGTCGTTGATCGCGTACTCAAACATCAGCGAGATCAAGTCGATCACGCCAGCGTCGAGCGGACGCAACTTGGTCGCACTGCCGTCAGCGCCAACAGTCAGTTGTTCGCGCAGGGCGGACGCCACGTCACCGCCAACCGGCATCGCCTGATCTAGCATCTTGAACTTATGGTCCAGACTGCTCAGGGCGCGAAGCACGTCGCCAATGTTGGCTTCAGGGTAGGCCGCACCTGCGCCACCAACCATCGCGCCGCCGACCGCGCCGGCCGGCAACGCCGAAAATCCACTCAGGAACTCTTGCATGCTGCGGCCGAGCGCCGGATCGAGCTCTTGGGCGCTGAGCGGCATCATGGCGCCTGGTGGTTGAATCCCGCCAACTGCGCCGGCGCCAGTCAAACCTGGGTTGGCCGACAGCCCGCCCGGTGTTGCCGGACCTGCTGGGCCGCGCAGCGGCCGAAAGGTCGGAACATAGGCAGCCGGTTGGGCAACGCCGCAATCGGTGAGCGCTTGGTGGGTCAGTTGTAGCAACGCTTCGGAATGCTGAACGAGCTCGCGCTCCATGAACTTGAGCAGCGTGAGTCGGATTTCGATCGAACACTCGAACTGTTGGACTGCTTTTCCGAACGCTTCGGCGATGACCTCTGGTCCAAAACGGCGACCAGCGGTGTCGGTCTCGGGCTGACCCGAGAAGATTCCGTCGATACGCAGTTCCAACTGCTGCCACTCGCGAGAAAACTTGGAGCGGGCACGGGTGGCAGCGGTCGTGATGGCAATATCGGACTCAATGGTGTCGGCGTCGACGAGCGCCAGTTCATCCAGACTGGTCTTTGCAGCGTAAGCCTTGCTAGCCGCCCGACCCACGCGAAAGCAGAGTTCGATCTCTTGCTTGCATGCACTCAGCGCCCGCCCAGCCAGATCCGGTTTGGCGAGCCGCAGCCGCCGCATGGTATCGAAGAAGTCAGCTTGCTGAGACGAGTTGAAGGCTTTTTCGGCCCGATCAAACAGGGCGTCGTCGCCCGCCTGGAGCGCGTCCGAGTAGAGTTTGTCGAGCGTCTCGCGAATCGCTTCCAGAACCCGAACAGCGCAGCGTTCACGCAGGCCTTCCGTTTCTGTAGCGGTACGCGAGAACGGAACTATGTTGCCGGAGTTCACGGGGTCCTGACTGTTGGCCATCATCGCACCGCCATGCTATCGGCGGACCGGATGTCGTGATTGTGACG
Source organism: Ahniella affigens (assembly GCF_003015185.1). Taxonomy (GTDB): domain Bacteria; phylum Pseudomonadota; class Gammaproteobacteria; order Xanthomonadales; family Ahniellaceae; genus Ahniella; species Ahniella affigens. The sequence goes on along the minus strand of NZ_CP027860.1, from coordinate 2,576,218 downwards.
GCACCCACAATCCACGCGAAAGCGCCGTGGTACCGCAGGTGAAGAATGGCAACATGGGCAAAAGGCGAACCAGCCGTGGCCAGCAAGCACAGAGACCCGCGAGTGGGAAGGCAGCAGTGCGGACGTTGACCGCGGCTCAAACATGAATGGGCGCCGATTCCTGGCTTGATACCAAGCTTATGTTGGCAGCAGATTTCTCAGTGTCAACTTGGCGGTTTCGGTCGAAAAATGGCGCTCGATGTTGGCCAGGCCGTTGGCGGCCAACTGTTTCCACAGGGTTTCGTCGCGATACAGACGAATCACGGCGCGGGCAAACGCCTCGGCCGCGTCGGCAATCAGAACGTCCCGTTCATGCTGGAGGTTCATGCCCTCTGCGGCGATGGTCGTGGCAACCACGGGTTGCCCATGAGCCATGCTCTGGTTGACCTTGCCCTTGACGCCCGCACCGTACCGGAGTGGCGCGACCGACAACCGAAAGCCGTTCAGGTACGGCTCCATGCTGGGTACAAAGCCCGCGACCTCGACGGTCTCGCTGGCCAGCGCGCGGATGCTGTCGGGCATTCGGCTGCCGACAATGTGAAAACGTACTCCGGGCAATTCCGGCACGATCAGCGGCCAAATGGACTGCACGAACCACGTGACCGCGTCGACATTGGGCGTATGCTGAAAGCCGCCCACGAAGTACAGGTCGTGCCGTTCTGCGTAAGCGGGCCCAGGCCCGGCGACCTCGTGGACGTTGGACAGCACTTCGACCCGGGCCTCTGGAACTTCTTGTGCCAGAAGCGTTTTCTCGACGGGGCTGACGACCAGTGTGATGTCGCTCGCGCGAATCAGTCTGAGCTCAGCCAACTGCGTTCTCGCGGCAGCGCGCAGCATGTCCGGCTTTTGTTCCAGCTCGGCCGCCCGGCGCTCGCGCAGATAGTGCAAATCGACCGTGTCAAAAATCAGGCGGGCGCGGGGCGCATACTCGCGAATCAGCTTCAGCAAGGGCTGTAGCACATAATGGCGGCTGACCAGAATGGCCTGAAAGCGGTTGCCCTGACTCCGGAGCAAGGTAATGGGGTCAAGCCAGTTGCCATGCAGCACTTCGACGCCCAACGCCTCGAGGGCGTCGCTGTATCCGTTGAGGTAGAGGCGGTTCTCGGCAAAGAACGTGGGTTTGTAACCGAGTTCGACCATGCTCTTCAGCAGATTCACGAGCCGCACCGAACCAGAATCCTTATCTGGTTCAGGTGTGGTCGCATCGATCACCAGGATCCGGCCCTTGATCCGATGCTCTTTCGCAACGTCGATGTCGCTGCCAGGTTGTGGCTGGGCGGGCAGTACCGACTGCCACCGTTCGAGAAACTTGGCCTGATTGATGACCTGATAACGCTTCGTACCGCTACTGGTGTCGGTGCCCGACGTGATGCCTTCGAAATGGATCACCGTCGACCCTGGTTGGTACATCACTCTTTGGCCATGCTCGCGAACCTTGAACGCCAGATCGGTGTCCTCGTAGTAGGCGGGTGCATAGCGCTGGTCAAAGCAACCGAGCATGCGGAACAAGTCGGTCGTGATCGCGATCGCCGCGCCCGAACAGTAGTCCACCTCACGAACATAATTGAACGCAGGATTGGCGGGATCACCAAACCGCCCATAGTTCCAGCCGGAGCCGTCAGCGAAGATGATGCCGCCGGCTTCCTGCAGCCGGCCGTCCGGGTAGACGAGCTTGGCGCCGACCAACCCGACGCGCTCATGCTTCTCAAACGTGTCGATCAGCGCGTCGAGCCAACCCGGACACACCACCGTATCGTTGTTCAGGAACACGAGATAGGTGCCTCGTGACCGCTCGGCGCCGGCATTGCAGGCCCCAACGAAGCCTAGGTTCTGGGCGTTGCGGTGATAACGGAGCCCCGGAACGGTGCGCAACTGCGCTTCGGTTTCGTCGCTCGATCCGTCGTCTACCACGATCACTTCAAACGATCGCGTCGCGCCCACGTTCTGGACCGATGCGAGGCACGCGGCGGTGTAAGCAAACTTGTTGTAGACCGGAATGATGATGCTGACGTCCGGGGCGGTGTCGTGCGCCGGGAAAAGGAGGTCGGTCATCGCCACCGCAACCGGTTCGGCAGGCAGGATCGGTTGCAGCTTGGGTTCGGCACTGGTGAATTCCTGGCGGGCACGATCCAGCGTCGCCGAGACGCCATGGCGTTGCCAGTAACCCTGCAGGCGGCGCCAATTGCCAAGGGTGCGTTGGATGGCATAGCCCAGACGGCTGCGCCAGGCGCGGGCTTTGGACATCAAAAGGCGCATGGGGCGGGTCAGTTTCCAGGAAGTCGATTGATACACGCTATTCAGCTCGCGCTCAAAGCGAGAGCGCTCGGCTTCGAGACGGTCCACTTCTTTGGACCAGCCAGCATGGGCATCACGCAGTTGTCGTTGTTCGTCTTGCAGCAGTTCAGCCAGGCGCGCGCGCTCGGTCTCCAATTCGTCGACCCAGTGCTCGCGATCGGCAAGCGCGCGATCTTTGTCCACGATCGTCGCCAAGGCTTGATCGCGGGCGCGTGTCAGTTGGCCGACCTGGCGATCCAGATCAAAACCCCATTCGGCACGCCGTTTGGATTCGGCAGCCAGGGCCGCGGCCTGAGTCTGCCAGTGCTGGCGTTGCGCGGATTCACGCAAGTACTGCTCAGACACGAACTGCAGCAGATCAGGCGCTGACGCATCAAAACTGGCGGCGGCAATCGCGATGGGGCAGGGCGCACCGAAGCGGGCGTCGTAGTCCTGGCGCATCGCTTCCAAATCGCGGAGGCGGAGCGTCGCTAAGTTTTTTCGAATGCGGTCCAACCGTTGGCGATCGTGTTCCAGCGCGTTGATGGTTTGCAGCAGCGAATCGGCATCAGGATCAAACAGAATACCCGTCTGGTCATCGCGAATGCGCTCGGCCAGACTGCCCATGCGGCTTGCAACCGGGACAATACGGAGTGACCACAGCTCGCTCAGCGTGAAGCTGAAGCTCTCAGCGACGCTGACCGGCATCAGGGCAAGGTCAGGTTGCACCGTGGCTAGCAGGGCGGGCAGTTCGCTGCGTTCATAGTTCAACTGGACATGTACGTTGCGCTGACCGAAGTACTGCATGCCCGGCCGGCCGCAGCCAATCAACCAAACGCTGTGGTCTTTGGTCACACGTGGCAGGACGTGCTTGAGCAGCCATTCACCCTTGCCGCCATTGATGCGTCCCAAAATCAGGATCCGCAGGCTGCTGCCGCCATGCGGCGTGACGGCGCGCGATTCGGCAAATGGCGAATGACCGTGCTCGATCAGGCTTGGCGTGGGCAGGGTAGGCGCAATTCGCTGGAGATTGCGCGCGACACTGGCGCTTGGCACCACGCCCTTGATCGACTGCTCGGCTAACGTTTCGACCAGGGCATTGCGCAATGTCAGCCAGTAGTCTGCGGTGTTCGCGGCGAACGGATGTTGGCACTGTTGTAACGCCGTCCGCAGCGATTGCGCTTGGTCATCGACGTCGGGCGCGTCGAAGTTCTGATGCAGAATGGGCCAGAACGGATAGTAATCGTGGCTGATGAACAGGGTCGGACGGTTGAGGCGGAGCGCATCCAGGCTGTGGCCGATCAGCGACGACACGAGTATTCGACCGACCCCATAAGCGGCGACCAACTGCTGCAACCTTGCCCGGTACGCGGGATGCTCCAGAACCGTGTCGGCAATCGCGGGCGCCAGCGGCCAGCGGCCGAGCTCCCGCACTTGGTCACGTTCGATCAACGCCAAGCTGATCGCCTCGCCATATGACTTGCGGCCGACATCGCCATGGCTGCGCAAAAGCAAGTGATGCTCCGATGCCCGGGCGCGTGCGAAGTCGAGCACGAACTGTTCAGCGCCGCCGCCCCAACCGTGCAGCACGTGCAGGTAGACGGGCCGGTCATCGTGGCCGGGGTAGCGTGTCTCCGTTGCGAGCAGACCGCCGTCATTGACGTGTCGCTTGAGTCGGGCGCGCAGGCTCGCGAGACGATTTTCGGGCGGTAACTCGCGCCAGTCGTCGGGAATGCATTGCCCGACCCACCGTTCGCGAGGCTCGTCAATCAGGCAGTTGGCCAGTGCGTAGCAATCAGGATTGGCCGCAGTCTCGGCACCGGGAGTCCAGACGCTGCAAGCGGTTTGGAACGTCTCGACTGGCAGAACTTCGCCGGGCGCGATGTGCGCCAGAAGGCGATCCAGTGCCGCGTATTCGGCACTCAAGACAAGGCCGGGCGCCAGCGGATTCAGCGACGCAAGCCCGGTGCAGAGGGGGCTCAGCACGGCGCATTCGGGCAATAGCGCGCGGGCCGCGTCGATCCGGCTCAAGGCGGTATCAGGGAACACGGCGACTGCCGACAACAGCAAAATGTCGTGCGCGGGCCAGTCGGCGCGTAGCAGCCGAACGTGTTCGCGGATCTCGAGCGGTGCCGCCACGACATCCGGAGGCAAAAAGGGGAGCGTCTTGACCGGGACGCCCGCAAAGCGGCCCGTCGCCAGCTGGCGCGTCAAGGATTCCGGGACGGCATGGCCGAAAACGGCTATGCCGAGAGGGCGGGTTGGACTCACGTCAGGTCATCGTCATGTTGATCGGCTCATAGGCCGATCAATCGGTTATCGCGCGGCGCCGGTCGAAATGAACCTCTACTGGTGCCAGAAATCGTTCTTGAACCTTCGAACAAAATATTTATAAATCATATATTTGCTAAACAAACGTGATTCTTGTTCGAAAATTCGTTTGGCAGCCGCCGGCCATTCAAAACGGGCGTCACCCCAGCATTATCGCAAAGCCGACGGGGCTGGGCAAAACGCTACACTCAGGGGGTTGCCGGAATCCGCACCTCGCTACTACACCAGTTTTTGGTGACGAACCATCACCGACTCATTTCAACAGGAGCTTTCGTGAGACATGACCCGATCCAGGAACCCGACGTTCGCCAGGCGCTAGAAAGGTTCCTGGCCGAGCGCTTTCCGGATGCAGGCACGCTGGAATCGCTGACTCGGTTTGAGGGTGGACAATCCAATCCGACCTACCGCCTGCAGTGCCGCCACGCTGATTGGGTGATGCGCTGCAAGCCTGGGCCGGTCGCGAAGCTGTTGCCCTCGGCGCATGCGATCGAACGCGAGTACCGAGTGCTGGAGGCGCTTTTGCCAACACCTGTGCCGGTCGCCCAGACCGTATTGCTCTGCGAGGACGAGGCGATCATCGGACGCGCGTTTTACTTGATGGCGCACGTGCCTGGCCGGGTGTTCTTTGATCCGCGTCTGCCCGAACTGGAGCCGGATCAGCGCGCGCAGGTATTTGCGGGGATGAACGAGACGATTGCCAAACTCCATGCGTTGGACCCGGAGCAGATCGGCCTGGCTGACTACGCCAAGCCGGGCAACTTCTTCGAGCGACAGATCGGCCGGTGGAGCAAGCAGTATCTGGCCTCGGTTACTGAGCCGATTCCGGCGATGGATCAACTAATGAATTGGTTGCCAGCCCATATTCCGGCCATTTCGGAAACGCGTCTGGTGCACGGTGATTTCCGGCTCGACAATCTGATTTTTGATGCGGAAACGCTCACGGTCCGTGCCGTGCTTGATTGGGAACTCTCGACGCTCGGCGATCCGTTGGCCGATTTCGCTTACAACTGCCTGGCCTGGTTTACGCCGCCGGGCCCGATGCGCGGCCTCGCTGGCATCGATCTGGCCGCACTGGGTATTCCGAGCCTGGAAGCCCACGTGGCAGCCTATGCCAATGCGCGCGGTTTGCCGCCGATTGGGCATTTCAACTTCTATCTTGCCTACAACCTGTTCCGCCTGGCGGCCATTGCCCAGGGTATTGCCAAGCGGGTATTGGAAGGGACGGCGGCCAGTGCCAAGGCTGCCGAACAAGGCGCCTTGGCGGCGAAAGTCGCTGCATTGGGCTGGTCATTTGCGGAGCGCGCCTGAGCCATGTTTTTGTACACCGACCGTTGCAACGACTACTTGAGTCAACTGAAAGCCTTCATGCAGGCCGAGATCTACCCGCGCGAGCACGAATTTCGCGCCGAGGTGGAGGCCAATACGGCCGCGGGCAGGCGCTGGACGCCGACTCAGCTGATTGAATCACTCAAGCCCAAGGCTCAGGCTGCAGGCCTCTGGAACTTGTTTCTTCCCGAGTCCGAGCATGGCGCCGGGCTGACGAACTACGAATACGCGCCCTTGGCTGAGGAAATGGGCAAAGTGTTTTGGGCGAGCGAGGTGTTCAATTGCTCGGCGCCAGACACCGGCAACATGGAAGTCCTCGCGCGCTACGGCACGCCGGCACAGCAAGCCCAATGGCTCGCGCCGCTGCTGAAAGGCGCCATCCGGTCCGGGTTTGCGATGACCGAGCCGCAAGTCGCATCCAGCGATGCGACCAACGTGGAAACGTTGATCGCGCGAGAGGGCGGCGACTACGTGATCAACGGTCGTAAATGGTGGATCTCCGGTGCCGGCGACCCGCGCTGCAAGGTCTATATCGTCATGGGCAAGACCGATCCGTCGGCCGATGTGCACCATCAGCAAAGCATGGTGTTGGTGCCGGCGGATGCGCAGGGGCTCACCGTCCTGCGGCCGCTGCCGGTATTTGGTCTGGACGATGCGCCTCACGGACATTGCGAGATGCGTTTTGACAACGTGCGCGTGCCGGCCGCCAACATCCTTCTGGGTGAGGGTCGCGGCTTTGAGATCGCTCAGGGTCGGTTGGGGCCGGGTCGGATCCATCACTGCATGCGGCTGATCGGCGTGGCCGAACGGGCGATGGCGCTGATGTGCGAACGCCTCTTGACCCGGGTGGCGTTTGGCAAGCCCATTGCCACGCAGTCGATCTGGCACGAGCGGATTGGCGACCTGCGCTGCAGCATTGAGCAGGCGCGGCTTCTGACACTGAAAGCCGCGTGGATGATGGACACGGTCGGCAACAAGGTCGCGAAGAACGAGATCGCGATGATCAAGGTCGTGGCGCCAAAGCTTGCTTGTGACGCCGTGGATCTGGCGATTCAGGCGTTTGGCGCTGGTGGCCTGAGCCAGGACTGGCCACTGGCCGACTTCTATATGCAGGCGCGGGCGCTTCGCATTGCCGATGGCCCGGACGAAGTGCATCGAGCGAGCATTGCCAAGAATGAGCTCGCCCGGTTCAAGACGCGCTAAGTTGACGCTGTACACGTTCAGCGTCGATGCAAGCCAGAAACGGGCTGTCTCGGTTCCGTTACCTAAGTGATTGATTCTTAAGCGCTAAGCGTTGCGAGAATGTCCGCTTCGGGCACGCCCGGCACGATGTCGGCCTGCCCGATGCCTCGCCAGAGAATCAGGCGCAAGGTATCGTTCAGGACTTTCTTGTCGAGACGCATCGCGGCCACCATTGCGGCGGGGCTGAAACCCGGTGGCAAGGTCGTCGGCATGCCGAGTCGCTCGATCAATGCCGTCAGTCGGCCGCTGTCGGCAGCGGGCGCTCGCTTCAGCGCTGTTGACAAGCGGGCGGCAAGCACCATGCCCAGGGCGACGGCCTCGCCGTGCAGATGCTGGCTGTAGCCGCCCAGCGTTTCGATGGCGTGTCCGAAGGTGTGGCCAAAATTGAGCAGGGCGCGATCACCGTGTTCGTGCTCGTCGCGTTTGACGATGTCGGCCTTGATCGTACAACTGGTCTTGACGACTTCCAGCAGGGCCATCGGATCACGGGCAAGAATGGCGTCCAGATGCCGCTCGTACCATTCGAAGAGTCCCGCGTCGACAATCGCGCCATATTTGATCGCTTCGGCGAGGCCCGCACGAAACTCGCGTTCTGGGAGCGTATTCAGGGTGTCGAGGTCGGCTATGACGGCACGCGGTTGATGAAATGCCCCGACCAGGTTCTTGCCTTCAGGGAGATTGACGCCGGTCTTGCCGCCTACCGATGAGTCCACCATGGCCAGCAGCGTAGTGGGTATCTGGAGGAACTCGATGCCGCGCATCCAGACGGATGCGGCGAAGCCACTCATGTCGCCGACGACGCCACCACCCAGCGCGATGATGACCGCATCGCGGCTGGCTCTGATTCCGGCAAGCGCGGCCAAGATCCCGCCCAACTCGTCCCACGTCTTGAACGGTTCGCCATCGCGAAGAATGTGTTGCCCCACCCGGTAGCCGTGCAAGTCGGCGAGAACCTTGTCCAGGTAAAGCGGGGCAATCGTTTCATTGCTGACCACCAGAACCTGGCGGCCGTCGAGGTGTGGGCGCAAGCGGTCGGCCCCGAGCAGGCCACTGCCGATGATGATGGGATACGAGCGTTCGCCCAGATCCACAGCGAGTCGATGATTCATGCGGCTTGTCCCAAGATCTGCCAACGAGCGTCGAGTTGCTGCACGGCAGTCTCCATGACTTTAATGATTTGATTGGAATCGGCGTCCAGACGCAGATCGGCCGTGGCCTCGTAAAGCGGCGTGCGGACGGTGGCCATGGCGGTCAGGCGTTCGCGTCGGTCTGGCGCCTGCAGCAGGGGACGCTTGCGATCGCGGGCTAGTCGGCTCAACTGCTGATCGACGGTAACCGGCAGGTATAGGACAAAGCCGTGAGCGCTCAGCATGGCCCGGTTCTCAGGCAGCAGCACGCTGCCGCCACCCGTCGCCAGCACGATGCCGCGCAATTGGCACATTTCGGCCAAGCACTTGCTCTCGCGCTGGCGGAACCCGGGCTCGCCTTCAATCTCAAAAACCGTTGCGACCGATACGCCGCAGCGCCGCTCGATTTCATCGTCCAGGTCGATGAATTGCAGTCCATAGTGCTCGGCCAGCTTCTTGCCGAGCGTGGTCTTGCCCGCGCCCATGGGGCCGATCAGAAACAGGTTGGCCGATGGATTCATTCGGTCCACCCCAAGTCAGCAATACGTCGACCAGCAAGAGGTCGAAAGACCGCGGTAGACGGGCTCGTCGGGCCGGTCCTGACCGGCCATCAGCAAGCAGGTCAGGGGGCAGGGTAGCGGGCAGAGACTCGGTTCAGCCAGGATCACAGTTCACTCGCAAATTGGACGGTCAGGAATGCTAGCATTGCTGATCCTGGCCGCAATTGCGGCGTTGAACAAGTTCTTATGATTCGATTTGCCGTGTTGTTCATGGTGTACTTGATGGCCTTGTTTGGTCTCGAAGTGCTGCGCCCGGTTGAGGATCACGTCATCTTTCCGTTTACGGAGGGCTTGGCGCGCTTCTGTACTTGGCTCATTCAAGTGTTCGATGACTCCGTCGTGACTTATGGCAAGGTCATTCAGGCACAGAGCGGCTTTGCGGTCTCGATTGAGCGTGGCTGCAACGGCGTCGAGGCGGTCATTATCCTGGTTGCGGCCGTGCTGGCGTTTCCGGCGCCGTGGAAGCATCGCGCGGTTGGGTTCATGATTGGCTTTGTCGCCATCCAATCGCTGAATGTGGTTCGAATCATCAGCCTGTTCTATCTGGGCCAATGGAGCCAGACGTGGTTCGAGTGGTTCCACCTGTATCTGTGGCAGGCCTTGATCATCATCGATGCGCTGGTCGTGTGGTTGATCTGGCTCCGGTATTTGCCGCGTCCGGCGCACTTGCCGCCTGCCGCTAAGCTGGCCTGACGCTGGCCTCCCGCCTGGAACCGCTGATGGTTACGCGGCAGAGTTTGCCGCAGGTTGTCGGCGCCTGATTCGCCTGGCCATTACTTCATGTTTGTGAAAGACCTGTTCTAAATCGGAATGGGTCGCAACTCGGGCTGCCCAAATCGGCGGGGAGACTTCATATCCCTTCGATCTTTCGACGCTAAGCCATTGTCCGGCAGGATTGATTTTGCGACACTCGACGCCACAGCAGGGTGTTTTGACAACTGACGGAGGGCTTATGGCAACAACCATTGCAAAAGTGATCGAAATCAGTTCATCCTCGCCGAAGGGTTTGGAGGACGCCGTTCAACAAGGCCTCAAGAAGGTGGCCAAGACCGTCAAGCTGATCAAGGGTGCCTGGATCAACGAGATGAGTGTGGTGACCGCTGATGATGGCAAGGTCACGGAATGGCGCGTCAACATGAAGATCAGTTTCGTCGTCAGCTGAGCGGGCACGAACTGGGACAATCGAGGGAGAACAAGTGCATGTCCAGAAATTCAGTCATTGTTGGAATCTTGGAAGATGATGCCGAGCAGGCACAGCTCTATCAGGCCTGGTTGGAAGGCGCAGGCTTTCAAGTTCGCTGGTTTCCGGATACCAAGGACTTCCGCCGCAAACTCGGTGCCGAGTCGATTGACATCCTGCTGCTCGATTGGGTCCTGGGTGAAGGCTCGGGTCTCGAAGTGTTGGAATGGATTCGCCAATCTGCGCACAGCAAATTGCCGGTGATCTTTCTGACCGCGCGCATTTCCGAGCAAGACGTCGTCTCGGGTTTGCAGGCCGGTGCCGATGACTATATTCCGAAGCCGGCCAAGCAGGCCGAGCTCGTTGCCCGCACCAACGCGGTGCTCCGGCGTAGCGGTTTGGCTGTCCAGGACAACACCTGGATCAAAGAGCTCGAACCCTACGAGATCAACCTCGATCGCCGGCAGATTTCGATCAAAGGCGAGCGTATTGAGTTGACTGATCGCGAGTTTGATCTGGCGTGCTACCTGTTTCGCCGTCACGGTCGCATCGTGAGCCGTGAGTCGTTGCTTGAAAACGTCTGGAATCTGAGTGCCGATGTGAACACGCGCACGGTTGATACGCATGTCAGCCGTCTTCGCAAGAAGCTTGGCATGGGCGGCGAAAACGGCTGGGTGCTGAGTGCGGTCTACCAGCACGGCTATCGGCTCGAACAAATCAAGTAACGTCGTCTCGTGCCCGGCCCGGGTTGGTGCCGGGCCCGGCGCGAACGATTCAGCGTGAGGCAGTGCTGGATGACTCGTGTTGAGCCACTGCCACATGATTCGGACTTGCTGGTCGGTGGCTATTCGCCCATTCGCCAGCAAGGGTCGTGGGATGAGGGTCAGGGAGCGCGCCATGTCAAAGTCACACGCACACGCCAAAGAGCAGGACCAGAAGCCCGCTGAAGAACCCGCGCAGGCCGCGTCGGCCGATCGAAATGTCGATCAGATTCGCGACATTCTGTTCGGCGGTCAGATGCGGGACTACGAGCGCCGCTTCACTGAGCTCAGCGAACGTCTCGACCAAGAGGCGCAGCGATTGCGGCACGACACCGAAACCCGAGTGGCCGCGCTTGAAAAACGGCTCGACGAGCTGTTCGATCGCCTGCAAAAAGCGCTTCGCCAAGAGATTCAGGACCGTGGCCAGAGCCTTGATGATCTGGAATCGCGGCTGCAACAGGCGGCGCGTACCCAGCGTACGGAGCTCAGCGCCAGTATTGCGAGTGTCGGTGGCGATCTGAACGCTGCCGATGAACGGCTGCGCAAAGCGCTCGCCGAATTGCAGGCGGCGCTGCAAAAGAGCGCGGATCGGGCCGACGGCAATCTGACCCAGACGCGCGATGAACTGCGCAAGGACAAAGTATCGCGAGAAGATCTGGCAGCCATGTTAGGCGAGGTGGCGCTGCGTCTGCGCGGCCAGTTTGACCTGGGGCAGTTGAGCTGAGTCGGCCACTGACGCGACGCGACGACGCGGACTCTGGACATGAGCGAGCTTGAGCGCCTCAAGTCCATTCTGCTTGGCTCAGAGCAAGCCCGTCTCGCGGCACTCGAGTCCCATCAGCAGGACTTGCCCGCGCAGCTGCCAGCGCTGATCGAGCAATCGCAGCAACAGCAACCCGATGCACTGGCGAAAGCGTTGGCCACGCCGGTGGCGGAAGCGCTTGGCGGTGCGGTGCAAGCGCGTCGACAACAGCTGGTTGATGCGTTGTTTCCAGTCATCATGCCCGCGATCCGACGCTCGATCACCGAGTACTTGCGCGCCGTTTCGAGCGATTTGAACCGCATTTTCGAAAGCTCGTTGACGTGGCGCGGCTTGAAGTGGCGTCTGGAAGCGCGTCGGTTGGGGGTGTCCTATGCCGCCATCGCGTTGCGGCACAGCTTGTTGTATCAAGTCGATCACTTGTTCCTGATTCAACGTGAGTCGGGCTTGATTCTCGATCGCGAATCGGCGCCTGGATTGGCCGAGCTCGATGCCGATGCGGTGGCCGGCATGCTGACCGCGATCGGCGATTTTGTCCGGGATTCGGTTGGCGAAGGTCAGGCCGAGTTGTCGTCGGCGACTGTCGGCGAGCATCTGATTTGGGTGCTCAGTGGGCCAAAGGCCAAGCTCGCGGCCTGGATCCAGGGCGTGCCACCGGAGTCTTTGAAGACCGAACTCGCGGCGCGATTGGAACGGGTGCACGCCGACTACGGCGACCAACTCGGTCTTGATCCGGCGCAGTTGCAGGCGATACCGGGCCTGCGCGACGCGTTGACGCCGGCCGATTTGAAAGCCACTCGCGATGTCCCGGCGAACAATCGTTCCATGCGACCCGTGCTGTGGCTCGGCGCGGGGCTGCTGTTGCTGCTACTGCTGATACTCGGCTGGTTGTGGCATTGGGATCGGCGGCTCGATGCTTTGGAGGCCAAGCTTCAAGACATGCCAGGCGTACGCGTCTTGGCACGATCCAGCTGGCCCGGGTCGTCGGTTCGGTTCACGGTTCTGAGAGATCCCGTGGCAGAGCCGATTGCGCCTGTGGTTCGGGCCCATCTCGGTGATGCGATTGATCTGACGCTTGATGAAGAAGCGTTTGTGTCGGCCGATGGTCCTATCGTGGCGCAGCGCCTTCGGGACACCTTCGATCTGCCGTCGACGCTGCAAATTCTCCAAGTCGCTGATCGCACCGAAATTCACGGCAGTCTGCCGGCTCGGGCGGCGCTCAAGTTGCATCAGCAAGGCCGGCGTGTGCCGGGCGTTCAGCAGCTGGATTTTCGCACCGCGCTAGTGGACTGGTCGACGGAACTAGGCGATCTGGGTGAGTTGCCGGAAGATTTGCACACGGAGTTTGATGGCACGCGCGTTCGCTTATCAGCGTTTGCGCCGCGACCTTGGATTCAAGCGGCCAGTGCGCGTCTTCGGGCGGCCAGCTGGTCGCGTTCGATTGATTTGACGGGCTTGTCCGATAGTTGGCCGGCCCAGATCGTTGCGGTCAACGCCGAGTTGGCCGCGTTGCCTGTCCATTTTGAGCAAGCGCGATCCGATCGTATCGATGGACTGCCTGCGTTGCTCGCGGGGCTGCCCGACTTGTTGCAGCCTTGGGCCGGCCAGACCAAGGCGTTGCGCGTGCAATGCGTTGGCGGCAGCGACCCAAGCGGCGCCGAGACTGGCAATTTGCGGCTGGAACTCGCCCGTGCGACCCGGCTCTGCAATGAGTTGCGGCGCGAACTCGATCTGTCGATGCCTGGATTGCAATGGGAGGCGGCGGCCAGCCCCGATCGCGCTACAATACGCGAAAGAACGGCTTACGTTCGCCTGGAGCTCATCGATCCGTCATGACTGATTTCGCGCGCAAGATCTGTCTGCTCGGTGATTTCGGGGTTGGCAAAACCAGCCTCGTGGCGCGCTACGTGCGGAACACGTTTTCCGAAAAATACTTGACGACGGTCGGCGTCAAGGTCGACTCAAAAGAAGTACAGACGGCCGCCGGGCCAAGCAAATTGGTGATTTGGGATATCGCCGGCAAGAGCGCGCTTGATCACCTGAATCAGACTTACCTGCGTGGTGCCAGCGGGCTGATGCTGGTTGCCGACGGCACGCGCGAGCCCACGCTGCGCGCGGCGCTATACCTGATGATGCAGGCCAAGTCGCTGTTGCAGGATCCGGCCTGTGTGGTGTTGATCAACAAGCTGGACCTCATCGATCGTTGGGAGATTCTGCCCGGTACACTGACCGAATTGCGCAAGACCGTGCCGGTGTTTGAAACCAGTGCCCGGACGGGCGATGGCGTCGAGGCGGCGTTTACCAGGTTGGCTGAGGATCTCAGACAGGGCGCATGAGCGGGACCGATCCGCAACTGGAATCGCTGCTGTTCGACATCCTGCTCGAACAGACCAAACCGCTGTTTCTGCGATTTGACCAAAAGCTCGGTCTGTTGGGGATCGAAGGTCAGCGGAACGCGTGGCGGGTCGATGATGCAGAATCGCTGGCGCAAGCGGTGCGTGACGTGTTGCTTGGAATGCCACTGCAAGGTCGCGGTGAACTCCGGGCTGTTGAGTTGGCCGGACAGCGTCTGGCGCATGTTCATTGGCATGGTCGCGCGGATGGGATCGATGTGATTCTGCTCGATGCCCGGATGGAGCTTGAGCAGCAACGGCAGAAGCAGCAGGAAAGCCACGACGCCGAACTCGCCAGCGCTGAGCGCGGCAAGGCAATCGACCGTCTGCGTAAAGTCAAGCACGAGTTGGAGCGTCGGCAGACCCAACTGGAAGAGGCTGATGCGTTGAAGACGGCGTTTCTAAGCACGCTGTCACACGAGTTCCGTACACCGCTCACGGCCATCTTCGGGTACCTCCATCTACTGGAACGCCGCCTGCAGCCTGACAGCGAGTCGCAATATGCGTTGCGCGCGATAAGGCGCGGTGCGACGCATCTTTTTGGCCTGGCCGAGAATCTGCTGGAGTACGGCAAGCCAGAAGCCGAGGCGCATCGCCTCAATATCGTCCGTATCGATCTCCATACATTGGCGGACGACCTCCGCATCATGTTCGGGCCGCTTGCCGATGAGCAAGGGTTGTTGCTGGAGTTTCAGATCGAGCGGGTGCCACTTGAGCTGTGTCTCGACGAAATCAAGCTCAAGCAAGTTCTGATCAATCTGTTGTCCAATGCCGTCCGATTCACCCCGCGCGGGCGTGTCCTGGTGCAATTGCGTTGGAACGGCCAGCGCTTCGAGGCGCAGATCGAAGACACTGGCATTGGCATTCCCGAAGAGTTGGTGAACAGTATTTTCAAGCCGTTTCATCGCAATGGTCCGGCCGGACAGCGCGGTGCAGGACTTGGGTTGTCGATCAGCCGGCGATTGGTCGAGCAAATGCATGGTCAGATGCACTTTCGGTCACGGCCGGGCGAGGGCAGCGCTTTTACGGTCAGCCTGCCGTCCTTGCAGGTGGGACGACCAGCTAACGCATCCGGTACGCAAACGTCGATGCCAGCGGACTCGTGGCTCAGTGGCGGCACGGCGTTGGTCATCGACGATGATCCCGACCTCCGCGAATTGCTCCGTCTGTTGCTTGAAGACTTGGGGTTCAGCGTCGAACTCAGCGTCACTGCCAATGAGGGCTTTGAGCGCGCGCAGTGCCTGGTGCCCGACCTGGTGGTCGTCGATCTCAACTTGCCGGGCCTGTCTGGCAATGTGGCGAGCTTCAAGCTCCGTGCGCATGGTTACCTTGGGCCGATTCTCGCGATCTCCGCACAGACCGATGCCGAAGCCCGGCGCGGGGCGCTCGCGGCTGGCGCCGATCTGTTTCTGCCTAAACCTATTCAAATCGAAGCCTTTGTCCGCGCTGTGCGCCAGGCTTCGCGTCCGCCTTCTGTCCTTGAGGATTAAGTGCAGTGCTGTCTCATGATCTGGTCGAAAAGTTCAATCAATTGATCAACGAAGCCCGTGCGTCCGGCGAACCTGAGCCGGAAGCCATGAATGTGGCCACGCTTGATCCCGATGGTCGTTTGTCCTCACGCGTTGTGCTGCTGAAAGGGTTCGATGCCCGGGGCATGGTGTTTTACACCAATACCTTGAGCCGCAAGGGCCAGGCACTCGCGGCGCATCCACGGGCAGCGGTGTGTTTTCACTGGAAGCAGCTCCGTGATGGCGTGCAAGTTCGGGCAGAGGGTCTGGTCGAAGCAGTGACCCCGGAAGAGGCGGATGCCTATTTTGCGACGCGACCGCGCGGCAGCCAGATCGGTGCCTGGGCGTCGGAGCAGTCGCAGCCGATGCCTGCACGCAGCACATTTGAGGATCGAATCGCCGAGGTGGAACAGCGGTTCGATGGCCAGACGGTGCCGAGACCACCGCATTGGTCGGGTTATCGGGTCTTGCCGGAGCGCATGGAATTCTGGTTTGGCGCGCGTTTTCGCCTGCATGAGCGCGAATGCTATGTGCTGATGGACGGGCAGTGGCAGCAGGACTACCTGTTTCCGTGATGAGCTTTGGGTGCGCCGATGGCGCATCCACACGATACGCCGCTTGGCCGCCGTCTGGCTTGGTTTGTGTTGGCGGCCTTGCCCGGAATTCGCCTTACCCGTATTCCGGGCAGATCGTACAATGGTGGATTCCGTTGTCGATCAAACGCCGCCATGTCTGCCATACACATTCCAAACCCGATTCCCGCCCGCCTGAAAGACGTCAACCGCGCCAAGGTCTGTGACGAGAACTTCCAGGAGTTTGTCCGCAACTACGTGGGCCCGGTGGCCGCGCAGAAGCCAAGTGGCGACGATGCCGTATTGCCAGGCAGTCTGCTCAGCGCTCGGGATTTTCTGGAGTTGTTCGAGTCGCAACTGATTTCGCGGCATCTCGATCTGATGGCACGCGTCCTGCGCGTCCAGAACAAGGTCTACTACACCATCGGCTCGTCTGGCCATGAAGGCAACGCGATGGTCGCGCGCCTGACTCGGCACACGGATCCAGCTTTCTTGCACTACCGCAGCGGCGGGTTCATGGCCGAACGCTTCCGCAAGCTACCGGGCATGGATCCCGTGATGGATTCGGCGCTGAGTTTCGCCGCCAGCAAAGACGATCCGGCCTCGGGCGGTCGGCACAAGGTATGGGGCTCCAAGGCACTTTGGGTGCTGCCGCAAACCTCGACGATTGCGTCGCACCTGCCGAAGGCACTCGGCACGGCGGTCGCCATCGAAACTGCGCGCCGCATAGGCCATCAACTGCCCGTGCCGGACGATTCGATCACGGTCTGCTCGTTCGGCGACGCGTCGAGCAACCATGCCACGGCCCAGTGTGCCTTCAATACCGCGCAATGGACGGCCTATCAGAAGCTGCCAGCGCCGGTCTTGTTTGTCTGCGAAGACAATGGCATCGGCATTTCCGTCAAGACGCCGGGTGGCTGGGTGGGCAACGCGTTCCGGAATCGCGACGGCCTCGACTACTTCTACGCCAACGGCCTGGACCTGGCCGAAGGCTACGAGCAAGTCGCCCGCGCGGTGTATCACTGCCGCAGCACGCGCCGACCGACGTTTCTGCATTTGAAGACAACCCGCATCATGGGGCACGCCGGTACTGACTTCGAGATCGAATATCGGGCTCTAGAAGAGCTCCTCGCTGTTGAGGCAACGGACCCGCTGCTGCGGTCGGCAGAAATCGCACTGCAGTCTGGTCTGTTCACGAAGGACAGCCTGCTTGCCTGGTACGAGAGTTTCCGCAAGCGTTGCATGGACGGTGCGATCGAAGCGGATCAGCGCCCGAAGCTGATGAGCAAGGAAGAAGTGATGGCGCCGCTGGCGCCATATTCGCCGGAAGCGGTTGCCAAAGAGGCGAGCCGATTCGACTATGCCGACAAGCGTCTGGCCGTGTTCGGCTCGGAAAAGCAGCTGCCCGAGAACCAGCCGCCGCGTCATTTGGCGATCCAGATCAATCAGGCACTGCACGACCTGTTCTGCAAGTACCCGGAGACGCTGTTGTTCGGCGAGGACGTGGCGCAGAAGGGTGGTGTGTATACGGTGACCAAGGGCTTGTACAAGTCGTTCAAGGGCAATCGGGTGTTCAACACCTTGCTCGATGAGACGACCATCCTCGGTCTGGCCCAGGGTTTTGCGAACATGGGCATGCTGCCGATTCCGGAGATTCAGTACCTCGCGTACTTCCACAACGCTTGCGATCAGATCCGCGGCGAGGCCTGCTCGCTCCAGTTTTTTTCGAACAACCAGTATCGCAATCCGATGGTTATGCGCATGGCCGGCCTCGGCTATCAGCGTGGTTTTGGTGGGCACTTCCACAACGACAATTCGGTGACGGCGTTGCGCGACATACCGGGCCTGATCGTGGGTTGCCCGAGTCGCGGTGACGACGCCGCCACCATGCTGCGAACCCTGACCGCGCTGGCCAAGGTCGATGGCCGGGTCACGGCGTTCTTGGAACCAATCGCGCTCTACATGACGAAAGACTTGTACGAAGCCGGCGACGGTCAGTGGCTGACGGCGTATCCGAGTCCGGATCAGGCAATGACGCTTGGCGAAGAGCGCGTCTATCATCCCGACGCCACAGACATGGTGATCTTTACGTTCGGCAACGGCGTGCTGTTTGCGCTGCGCGCGGCGAAGGAAGTCGAGAAGCAGACCGGCAAGAAAACCCGCGTCATTGACCTGCGGTGGCTGCAGCCACTGAATGGCGACGCGATCGTCAAACACGCGCGCGACTGTGCACGCATTCTGGTACTCGATGAAGGTCGGCGCAGCGCCGGCGTTGGCGAGGGCGTGATCACCGCCATTGTGGAAGGCGGGCAGGGCGGCAAGCCGCTCGTGCGCGTGGTTGGTGACGACACCTATACGCCACTCGCGGCGGCAGCAAACCTGATTCTGCCAACCGATGCAACCGTGCTAGATGCCGCGCTCAAACTGGCGCAGTCATGATCGAGATCCTCGCCTTCGACGCGGACGACACGCTCTGGCATAGCGAGATTCACTTTCGCGACGCGCAGCAGGCCTACGAGCGCATTCTGGCGCACTATCTCGATGTCGCTGATGCGGTCGTGCACCAGCGCCTGTTGGAAGTCGAACGGCGCAACGTGAAGCGCTTTGGTTATGGTGCAAAGGGCATGACCTTGTCCATGATCGAAGCCGCCATCACGTTGACGGAAGGACGCATCAGTGGGCACCACGTGCAAGCCATTCTGGAAATCGGCCACGGCGTTCTGGAGCACCCGGTCGAACTGTTGCCGCATGTCGAAGAGACGGTTGCTGAGCTGGCCAAGCGTCAGGTCCTGGTGCTGATCACGAAGGGTGATCTGTTTCATCAGGAGGCCAAAGTGGCCCGCTCTGGCATGGGTCGCTATTTCCGGCGAATCGAGATCGTCAGCGAGAAGGACGTACCGACCTATCAGCGCCTGCTCGAAGAACTGAATGTCAGCCCAGACCGCTTCATGATGGTCGGTAACTCGCCGAAATCGGATATCCAGCCGGTGCTGGCGCTCGGCGGACATGGTGTGTTGATTCCGTATCCCATTTTGTGGGAGATGGAGCGGAGCGAACCCATTTCGCCCGATACGCCGCGATTCGCGCAGGTGGCGGACATCCGCCAGATTCCAGCATTGTTGGATCGCTTCGCCTGAGGCGGGCAACGGTGAACCTGCCCCGTTCGTCGCGCCTGGCGCCCTTGCTTCGGGAATATCGGCGCCCTTGGAAATTGCTCAGTTTGGGCGTTGGTCTGGCACTGTTGATTGCGGGCGCCTATTGGTATCGGGCGCCTGACTGGGATGTCGGGGTCAGTCTGATCATGGCCTTGTTTGCCTACCTGACGGCAGCCTGGAGCCTCCGGGTGGTGGTGACCCGGCGTTGGCGCGCCCTGCCTCTGGCGTTGTTCTGGACATGGTGGACGGTCGACGGCTGCTATGCGCTCTATTGGTCGATCATGGATCCAGCCGCCCTGGCCTGGATGCGATCCGCAAATGCGCCAGCGTCGTTTTGCCTCTATCTGGCCTGCGGGCTGGTGTGGTACTTCCAGGGCACCTTGCGGGAGCTGTGGCGGTGCTGGTCCACATTCGGTGCGCCGCCCCAAATCTAAGCCTGGACGGTATTGTCACCTTCACGTCTTTGTCATAGATTCCGGTTTGGGAAACTGCGGGGACGTCGCTGTGAATAAAACAAGGGCTTACATCACAAATTTGAGTATTTTGACTTTGTTGTCGACGGTCGCTGTCGTGGCCGGCGCGCAGTCGAGCTCGATTCAATTGATCGAATATCAAGAGCCTTCGGCGACAGTCGAGCGTGCTGGGTCACCCGCGCCGCTGGGTTTTCGCGGCCAATCCTTGCGCGGCGCCAACGGCGGCAGTTTTGAGGTCGAGCCAAACGGCACGAGCGCAACCGCGACGCCGATTGTGGGTAGCAATACCTTCGTCAGCGGCACGGTATTTCCCGTCAATGATGTCGACTTCTATTCGTTTACCGCAGCGGCCAACGAGCGGGTCTATGTGGCCGTACAAACCCTGTTTGATGCTTCTGCCAGCGGCGATTCGGTGCTGGATGTGCTCGACGTGGACGGCACGACCGTGCTGGAGAACGACCCGAATGACGGCACCTTCAATGCCAACAGTTCCTCGATTGCCGGGCGGGTTCTGCCGGCAGCGGGTACCTACTTCATTCGGGTGCGCCACAACGTGGCAACCGGCACCATCCGGCCTTATGGGCTGAATTTCAGGCTGCAGTCGAGTGCCGCACCGACGGCCGAAGTCGAGCCGAACAACACGACGGCACAAGCGACGCCGCTGCCGGTCGACGGCCACGTTAGCGGAACGGCTACGGCGGTTTCGCCGGGCGAAGCGGACTTCTACTCGATCAATTTGAATGCTGGCGACACCGTGTTTCTGTCCTTAGACATGAATCCTGAGCGTGACGCCTCGGTCTGGAATGGCCGCCTCGGTCTTGGTCTGTTCGGTAATCCGCCGGCGAACCAGATCATCCTCGCCAATGACGCCAATGCGGGCGCCTCCGCCACCGATCCGAATTCCGAGGCGTTCTTTTTCACCGTCAAGGACGCTGGCACCTACTTCGTGTACGTCGATTCGATTGTTGCGGCGGGGCTCGGTGCGACAGCGACGTACAACTTGAGTGTGTCTGTGCGGCCGCAGCAACAGCCAGCCGGCAGCATGTGCACCACCTACACATCGACTGATGTGCCGCAAACCATTCCAACGGGCCCAGGTCAGGTCAGTTCAACCATCACCGTGCCCGGCAACCCGCGGATTGCGGACATTGATGTTGCGATCAATCTGAACCATACATTCATGCAGGATATCGATGCCCATCTGGTATCGCCGGCTGGCAACGACAACGGTCTGTTCACCGATATCGGTGGCGCAACGGTCGGTGGCCCGCAGACCTTGATGGATGTGGTGTTCGATGACGAAGCGGCGTTGCCGCCAGCATTTGCGTTGAGTGCGCCGTTCCGCGCGCAGCCTGAATTGGCCTATCGCCTGAAGTGGTTTGATGGCGAAAATGCGGGCGGTACCTGGACGCTGACGTTGCGCGACGACGCAACCGGCGATGGCGGCACGTTGAATGGTTGGAGCATCACGGTGTGCGAGCCTGTGCCGCCGCCTTCTTGCCCGGTTGGCTTTGTTCCGCAAACGGTCTACAGCACCGACTTCGAAGCGGGTGACGGTGGCTTTACACATTCCGGGACGGCTGATGAGTGGGAGCGCGGTTTGCCCACCTTTGCGCCCATCACCACTTGCAACAGCGGCACCAATTGCTTCAAGACCGACCTGGACAACACCTACGACGTCAGCAGCTCGCAAAACCTGCTGTCGCCCAATATCAATCTGGCTGGTCTGAGCGGGCCGGTGACTGTGCGCTGGAATCAGCGGCACCATATTGAGTCGGCCAACTTTGATCACTACAACGTCAATTTCCGGCCGGTGGGCGCGCCTGCCTCGAACGTCAACCTGTTCGAGTGGCTGGACGGGACCATGAACAACACGGTCGGCAATCCGGCGGTCACCATCAATGAGTCCTCGGGTTGGTCGGAATATATTGCCACCGGCGCAGCCTTGGACGCCCTGGCTGGCCAGAACACCGAATTGGAGTTCCATCTGGATTCGGATACCACGGTGCAACTGACGGGCGTGGCGATCGATGACGTATCGGTCACCGCGTGTCGCGCGGCCTCGGCAGACCTCGCCATCACCAAGACTGATGGCGTCACAAGCGCGGTGCCGGGCCAGTCCGTGACGTATACGATCACGGCCAGTAACGCCGGTCCCGATCCGGCCACCGGCAGCACGATCGCCGACACCTTCCCGGCCACGCTGACCTGCTCAACAACCTGTGTGGGCGCGGGTGGTGGTACCTGCACCGCAGGTCCGGTTGCGGGCAACCTCAATGACACAGCGGACCTGCCCGTGGGTGGTTCGGTCACTTATACGTCGGTCTGCCAAGTGGCTGCGGGTGCGACGGGTTCGCTGTCGAACACGGCGACGGTTTCCAATGCCATTACGGATCCGACGCCTGGCAACAACAGTGCCACCGATACCGATACGCTGACGCCGCAAGCGGATCTGGCCATCACTAATACGGACGGGATTGCCGGAATCAACGCGGGCGCCTCGACTACCTATACGATCATCGCCAGCAACGCGGGCCCGAGCAGTGATCCTGCTGCACAGGTCACGGATACCTTCCCGGCGAATCTGACATGCAACTGGACCTGCGTTGGCGCGGGTGGTGCGACGTGCACCGCATCGGGCTCCGGCGATATTTCGGATACCGTGAACTTGCCAGCTGGTGGCACAGCGACTTATACGGCAGTTTGTGCCAGCGATCCGAATACCCTCGGCATGTTCACCGCGACAGCCACGATCGCAACCAGCGCTGGCGTCACGGAGTTGGATCCGTCAAACAATTCGGCTGCCGATACGGATAACTTCACCGCGGCCGCGGACCCGAGCATCACCAAGACCGACTCACAGACCACCGTGAGCCCCGGCGCTACGTTGACCTATGTCATTGTTGCCAGCAATCCGACTGGGCCGAGTCGCGCTACGATGGCCGTGACCGATACGGCGCCAACCGAGTGCCAGAGCTTCAACTGGACCTGCGCGATGACCGGCTCCGGTAGCTGCGGCGCCTCGGGTTCGGGGTCCATCAACGATGCCGCTGACTTGTTCGTAGGCAGTTCTGCGACCTACACCGCGACCTGTGTGCTGAATCCCGCGCTTTCCAATGTGACGGTCACGAATTCGGCCGATGTTCTGGTCAGCAATGGCGTCACCATTGGCGGCAGCAATACTGCGACCGACACGACCGACATTCAGGGTAATCCGGATGTCAGCGGAACGAAGACCGTATCGGGCTCGTTCTTCCCAGGCGGCAATATTGTCTACACAATCGTGCTGACCAATTCGGGCTCGTCGGCCCAAGGCGACAATGCCGGTAGCGAATTTGTCGATGTATTGCCAGCGCAAGTGACGGGCGGCGTGCCGACGGCAACGACGGGCGTGGTGGTGAATACAGCGGGCACCATTAGTTGGGATGGCACCATTCCCGCAGGTGGTTCCGTGACCATCACGATTCCGGCATCGATCAACCTTGGGGCCAGCGGCACGATCCTGAACCAGGGCACCGTCAATACGGATCTTGATGGCAATGGCAGCAATGAGACCGCACGGTCGACCGACGATCCTGCCGTTGTTGGCGGTGCTGACCCGACGGGCTTCCAGATCGCCGCGACGGTGCCAACGCTCGATCGGATCGGTCTGCTGATGCTGGTGCTTGGCGTGTTCGGACTCCTCTGGTTCCGGGCGCGTTCGACGCATTGACGATTGCCGCAGTCATTAGTAAGTCGATTCAGCCCCGGGAAACCGGGGCTGAGTCATTTGAGGCAGGGCGATTAGCGCATTTGGTGCTGGAGATGGTGCTGGCCGTGACAGGCTCTCGTAACCAGAAGGAAGGCAGCTGCTGGCTGCATCGCGGGTCAAGCCAGTGCGCCGGGGTTGCGCTTGGTCAATCACCCTTGTGAGCACCAAAAGGAGTTTGGTAATGGATCGCTGGCATTGCGCGTAACGCTCAATCCGGAACGCGGATCGTGGCGCGAATGTGCTTCAGATTGGCGACGATCGTAAAGGTCATGATGACGAGCAACGACCACGAACTCCACTTGCTGACATGTACGACCGACCAGGCGCCCATCTGGTTCGGGTACTTCCAGATGCCAAAGAACGTGTTGAAGTTCTCAGCCAGCCAGATGAAGAAGCCGATCAACACGAAGCTCAGCAGCAATGGCATCCGCCGTTCGGCCTGCATGGGTCGAAAGTAGACCGTCGTGCGAGCGTAGAGTCCGAGAGCACATGCGGCCAGATACCAGCGGTAGTCGCCGATGTAATGGTGCGTGAAAAAGTTCAGATAGATGAGGATCGCAATGGTGGTTGCCATCCAAACCGGCGGGTGATGTTCGATTCGGAGCGAGAACAAGCGCCATGCCTGGATCACATAGCTGCCGATCGCGGCATACATGAAGCCCGAAAACAAAGGAACGCCATAGATCTTGGTAAACGCCTCATCCGGATAACTCCAGGATCGAATGCCGCTGGACGTCTTGAATGCTTCGAGCGCAAAGCCCACGACATGAAACAGCGTGATCGCTTTCAGTTCGTCCCAGGTTTCAAGCCCCGACCAAAGCATCCACGCTTGGATGGCCAGCGCAATCAGCAATAGGGCGTCGTAGCGGGGAATGCCAAAGAGGCCGGTTCGCGGCACCAAGAACACAGAAACAAAAAACAACCCCGCAAACAGGCAGGCACGCGCTTCCTTGATACCAAAGAACCAGAACTCCGTGAGTCCGCGTTGCCAGGCAAGCCTGGCTTTTGGCGCGCCAGGCTGAATCAAGAAAGCATCAAGTTGGTTCAACATTGCCGAAGTGCGCGTCCGTCATGGAGAGGTGGAAGGAGGTTGCTACCGAGCACAGCACGTGCGCCGCGCTGATCGCCTATTACTGGACCTGAGTTGTGATCGAACATGACCATGCCCGCCAGGCACATGCTGGATCAGGCGATCGCCAACGCGCGTCCCGAACTCTTGCAGGATCACCGCCACAAGACCAGCTTGAAATCGGTCGGATGCGTGGAGATTCTCGGGCAGGGTGGGCCGCACTGGCGAGCCCCTGCCGATGACTGATTCGTCCAAGTACCACACCAGACTTCTTGGCACGCCGATTGCATGTGTATGAAACGGCTTGACCAGACGCATCACGACACAATTGTGAGGCATCGAAACGCTCGGGTCTGTGGATACCAAAACGTGTCGAAATTCGCACTTGCTTCGGGCATCCTCGCGTAGCCTTCCACTACCGTTGCTTGGGCTGACTGCTTCATGACCGATCCAATTCGCATCCTTTGCCTTGGATTTGCGCGTCCAGAACTGCGCCTCATCAATTTGGCAATGGAGGCGGCTGCCCACACGCTGCCCAGGGGCTTTCAGATCGTCAACGCCGCGCAGCCGGCAGATGTGGTGATCGTCAATTGGAGTACGTTGAATATTGAGCGCACGCAGGCTTTCCTGGTGCAGCGCGTGCCCGAACTGCCCTTGATCTCGGTATCTGAAACGGGCGTGCTGGGACAACCCGGCCTCTGCACAAACGAAGACTTGATGCTGCAGTCGTTACCAGCCTTGGTGTACGAAGCGATACAAGGAATCGAGCCCGCAGCCCGGGCCAAGCCGCCTGAATATGTGTCCTGGCTCAGCGTTCGCCGGACGTGGGTTGATGGTTCCGGCGATCCCGAACTCAGCACCAACGTCGCGTTGGAAATTCGCGGTCGGATCACCGCCGAACAGCGAGCGGTTACCGAAGGCAGCGAACCACCTCGTGTGCGCGCTGCGCCGCCGCCGATTCCAGGCGATCAAGTCGAAACGGGCCAGCGCAAGACGCCTCGCGTTGCGCCTCCGGCACCCGCGACCCGGGCCGCAGCAGCGCAACCCCCACCTTTACCCTTACAGCCACTCAGTCAGGTCCGCGTGGCGCTCTTGGCCGAGGCACGCCCGGATTTGGCTCAGAACGTGGCCAACCTGCGTCAGCTGGGTGCCGAGGTGACGCTGTTTGGCAAGGAGAAGGAACTGCATGAGGTCTTCAAGAACAAGCGCGTGGACCTCGTTTTGATCGATGCTCGCATGCCCGACGAAGCAGGCTACAAAGCCTGTCGCGCGCTGTCCCATCATCCGGCCCGTGGCCGGGTCCCGCTGATCATGGTTGCCAACGATCTTCGTCCCATCGAACGCGCTCGCGCCGCCTATGCGGGTAGCCAGGGCCTGGTTTGCTGGCCCATTACCGACACGCAGGTCATAGAGCGTGTGCACCCGATCGTGACGCGGGCGGAAGCCAGTCGCGACCCGGCACCGAGCCCGTAGGTCAGGTCACGACAAGGTGCCCGGGGCGTTCAGGCGGTAGTGAATCTGGTGCCAATCCGGACGCCGTGCGCCAGTCGCATCGCGTGCGTCCGGCACCGGCTCACTGAAGTCTTGGTACAGTGTGCAGCGGCAGCGAAAGCTCACTGAAGGAGCGCTACATGGATCAGACCACATTGCACGCTTGGCTGGACCCATTGCCGGGTGTCAGTCACGATATCAAGTGGCAGGACGACCTGGTATACATGGTCGCCGGGAAGATGTTCGCGGTCTATTGCTTTCAGGGCAAGAACCATGGCCAGATCAGTTTCAAAGTCGAAGAGACCCGATTCCTGGAGCTCACCGACCAACCACACGTGATTCCGGCGCCGTATATGGCGCGCGCGCATTGGGTGTCGGTACTGCCTTCAGCCGCCTGGTCGCCGGCGGAGTTCAAGAAGGTGCTCCTGCACGCGTATCAACTCGTCCGCGCCCGGTTGCCCAAAAAGACGCAGCGCGAGCTCGGCGCGAACTGATGGGGCCGGTCCAACTGATTCGGCGCGAGAATTGCGGCCTCTGTGTGTTGGCGCAGGACATCTTGGCGCAGATTCCGGAGCTCCAGGTCATTGAGCGCTATCTTGAGGACGATCCTGAGCTCGTTGACCAGTATGGCTGGCGCATTCCAGTTGTCCGTATTGCTGACTTGAATCGCGAACTGGACTGGCCGTTCGATCTGATCAAGCTGCAGGCCTTTCTATATACCCCGTGACGGCTCTGACGACGCTGGCCCAGCCATCTTGCTGGGTCTGCCAAAAGCGCCTGTCAGCAACGTGCCTCGGCGCCCGGTACGCGTCGTTAATGTGCATCAGATAGCGGTTTGTCACCGAGCACATTTCCTGTTGCCACCGTCGCCACGCATGCAGGCTGGTCTCGCCGGATGCGCGAATGACCCTGCTGGCCGATACGGCGGAGGCGAGGGCGTGGAACAAACCTTGGGCCGACAGCGGGTCGAAACAGAGCCCCGCATCGCCAATGACCAACAGCCCTTGATCGGCGCGCAGCGCCGTCCAATCCAGGCCGCTTGAGTCGGCCGGAAAAACGGCGATGTCGTTGCTCAGGTGCCAACGACTTTGGTCGAGTTCCGGAAGCGCTTGGCGCACTGCTGCTTGCCAGACGCCCGTGGTTCTCAGGTCACGCCAGTGCAAATGCTGCGGGTCCGTGTGCAACGCAACCATTCGGGTCTGTCCGGGTAGGCGAACGGCATACCACCAACCATCGGTGTCTGCGACCAAGTGATTTGCAGCATCCTCGTCGCCAGAGGGCACCGTGTAACAGGCATGCACGCATTGCAAGGCCGGGCCGTGCCAGCGAGGTAGTCCGAGGAGGCGGCTCATCTTGGCGTAGCGTCCACTGGCGTCAACGAGCCATGGCGCGCGATGCGCGTTGCGGTCGTTGCCGATGCCGATGCCTATCAGCCAATGACCGTCGCGCCGATCAAATGATGGCGCGGATGCGGTCTCCACCAGCATTCGACCGCGCGGGTGCATGTGGTCGCGAAGCCAATGTTCAAAGCGCGCACGATCCAGGTGCCAGCCCGGACCTTCTGGATCACGGATCGGGTCCACCGCGTGCGGTACGGTTGTCTGCCATCGTTGCCAGCTCTGTACGCGCTCCAGATGCGGTTCAGCCAGGAATGCCGGGCCCAACCGAAGTTCATCCAGCAGACGCAGCGCTGCACCCGGGAGCGACTCGCCGATCTTGATACCTGTCCGTTCTGGTTTCGGGCGATCGATCAGCAGCACGCGGCAGTCGTCCGGCAATGCCAACGCAAGCGCCGCCCCAGCCGGGCCGGCGCCCAAGATCACGACATCCCAGTCTGTCGTGGGCATTTCAGCCCTGAGGTTTCGGCGTGCCGAGACGCGCGATGCGTCGCATCTCGCGATCCACAGTCTCGCGTTGTGCGGTGCTCATATCCTGACCGCCGCGGTCTGCGACTTGCATGATTGGCGGCAAGTCTGGGTCGCCTGGAACGCCTGGGCGCACTTCGACAATACCCTGGCCATCGAAATGCTTGACCATGTTTTCCAGTTGCTGTTGGTAGACCGTGCCAAGCGTGTTGTCCCAGTCGGTTCGATCAAAGTAGGCCGCGAGTCGTTTGGCCCGGCTCAATTTGGGATCAATCGCCTTCCGATAATTCTCCTCGGTCAGAACCTGGTTCGGTACGCGCGCCGGCCAGAACGTCGGCAGATACGGGTCGTAGTTGCGGTCGTAGCCGGAGCGGCAGCTGGCGGTATCCGTTTGCCAAGGAATCGCCATCCACCGGGTGATCGAGCCGGCGAACTGCGCATAAAGTGGGCCGTTGAAGGACTTGACCTCTTGGGGCGTCAGGGTGCTGCCGTAATCGGGCTCGGGTTGATCAGCCGGACGATGCCGCCAGCGGTAGGGCTCGCTGTACATGGTGGCGTGGCGCACCGGCCACGTCATTTCGCAGCCAGGGTGGAAGGCATCGGCAATGCAGAACTCCAATGCTGCCCGATCGAGCATCTCGGGTTGTTCGGCGATCGGTAGGTCGCCGATACGCTGCGGATACTTCGGCGCCGGATCGTAGTCGGCGATGAAATCGCCAACGGCCCACCGCTGCAAGAGATAGAGCTGCGTCGTCGTCAGCGCATTCATTGCGTTCTGCAACGGTGGCATCGGGACGTCCATCGCATCACCATAGACCCAGGGCCAAGGTTTCATGGAGATGTCGCCGTTTTCCGGATTCCGGAAACTATTGGCGATCGTTCGCCTGAGCTCTTCGTAGGTCTTGCCCGGATCGGCCAATTTGGCGAGGTAGTCCGGGTCCAGAAAGTGTTGCGGCATGCCGTAGCCAAAGCCGGCCGCAAATCCAGCATTGACCCATTGGAGATCACAAAGCGCCGTAAAGATCGGCAGCAGATCATGCTGGAACGAAGGGCGGGTAGGGGCCTTGAGTTGGCCGGCCTGAATTGCGACATCGGTCAGCAGTGCGAAAAGTGTGCGCACCGATTTTTGCTGCGGGCCATAGTTCGGCGGTGCCACCACCACCCATGCGGGCGCAACGGGGATATTGCGACTCCCGACGCGCACGCTGGCCTGTACGGGGCCGTCACTCGTATCGTCGTACCAGCCGTCATTGTTCGCAAACGTGGTCGGTGGCTTCTTGTCAATCGAGGCCGATTTGCCGTGGCCGCCAAAAACCAGCAGCCGGCCGGCCGCATCGGTTCGCAGTTCGCCGAGCCCGACCGGAATATCCATGAAGGTTCCGGAATCGAATCGGTACGCCTTGCCGGACGCATCCGGCTTGCTGATTCGTCGAAAGCCCGGTGTGATCGACAGCTTCAAGCGATCCTTGACCTTGGCATTGCGACGCGTTGACGGGGGCGCAGTCGCGGCTTCGGGGATATCGAGCGCGAGCTCAAAGTTGTACCAGGCGGCCTTGTGATTCGCGAGTTCCACTTGCCACTCAATGTCGATGCCATCCGCCATGGTCAGCTCGCAAACAGCAACCCCATGCGCGTTGTAGCCGTAGATTCGGAATTCCGCGACTTCGCGCTTCAGCGCGCCGGTACTGTCCCGGTAGTAGCCGGGTGCCTGCGGTTCTGGGTGCGTGACTTGGGGGCCAATGTAATAGCCGTCCGCCTTTTTCGAGTTGCCAACGCGGGCGATGCCAATCGATGGATGGATCTTTGCGTACACCACGTCGTCCAGACTCTGCTTGCTGCGTTTCATGCTCGAACTCCCCCAAGGAGTGTGATGATTCGGTGGGCGATGGAGACCGCGGCCAGACGGGTTCGGCGAGAATGCGAAACGGCCTGGCGTGACAATGATTCCATCGATTGGACGTCAAACGGTTTGCCCGACGTCGCCCCGAATGTTGGCCAGTACGTGCCACTTGTCAAGTCAGCCGCCCGTACATCTGCCAACGATCGTGCTGGCGGTCGACGCGCGGAACGCGTGTATCAGCCCGGATGCCAACGGGTCCAGCACGGGATCATGGCTTGCCAGCTTGATCGTCAAGCGCCAATTAGGCAGTCAACCTTTGGCCCTGGTGGTCGCCATTGATCGGGCGCACAGTGCCATCACTTCAGGCGCCGCACCAGGAGGCAAGCGATGACCGGCAACTCAGAGCAGACGCAGTCGTTCCGGCAACGATTAGTGTGGCTGGCAATCATGGCGGTGCCAGCCGTCATTACGGCGGGCATTCTGTGGGTGTTGACGCATTCGGTGCCAATGACGATTGCGGTGCCGACCGCCATTTGGACCGCATTGGGCGTGGCGCAGGTCTGGCAACCGCCGAATTCATCGAAGCAAACAGAGCGCTGATTCGTCGTCGGGCGACGCTACACTCGGTGCTGATGAATACACATGCCAACCATGCTTCGACGTGATGTCACCCGGTTTCTGCTGATCGTGCTGGCAACGCTGACTTCAGTGGGGAGCGCCAACGTCATGGCCGACAACACTGCTTGGACCCGCATCTCGGTGTTCTGGAACAATGGGAGCCTGCCACCACCGCACCGCCGGTCGGGCAGTTTAGTGCTGGAGGCCAATGGTCAAGGTACCCAATCGCTGGTGCAGGGCTATCACGTGGATGCGGCCAGCACCACCAAACAGGATTTCGTCGTTGCCGCGGCCAAGCTGGCCGCGCTTAGTGAGCAACTGCGCAAGCTCAAGGCTTTTTCCACACGGTGGCAGGCACTCGAACCGCACCCCGTGGGTGGCAGTATGCGCTGGCTCCGGATCGAGACGGCATCTGGTGTCATAGAAATCCCACCATTTCCGATCGCCAAACAACGGGAACGCGCCGCCGAGATCATCGCGGCAGTCAAAGCGGTTGTGCCCGCGCTAAACGCGTCCGAGATGACCATCGACGCAGATTGACCGATGGATTAGTGGGTGTTGAAACGCAGTCAATCTAAGGACTCGCGCTGAAGCTAAACCCGGTGTTTGTCTCGCGCGTTAGGAAGACACTCGGCAAAACAGAGGCTTGCAAGGCGATAGTGCTTCGATTCTGAAACAAATTACGGTAACCTATCGAATGTCGTCGATCGAGGGATACCGATGAATCTGGGCAAACTACTCAAAGCTGAAGTGCAACGCGTCGCCAAACGAGAGATCAACGCAGCGGTCAAACCGCTACGCGATCTGACCAAGCGGCAACGAAATGAAATCGCGGATTTGAAGCGCACCATTCGCGAACTAGGAACGAAGGCTCGTAGTGATCGCGCGAAAGCCAAACGCGCCGTGATCACGTCCGAGGACAAGCAACGCCGTTTTTCGCCGACACGCCTTGGCATTTTGCGTGAGAAGAAAGGGCTGTCCTTGGTGGAACTCGCCAAGCTCGTTGATATCAGTGGCCCGACGCTGACGCGTTGGCTGGCCGGCGAGTCGCGTCCAAAACCCGAGCAACTGCAACGGATCGCATGGATCCGAGCCCAGGGCAAGCGAGAGCTGCGCCGTGAGCTCGATGGTCTGAAAGGCTAAGGCAACTCAACGTTAGTCGCCGGTGGTCCGCTGGCGACGGTGTTGATCGCCTCATCGCGCTGCCTTCTTGGCGGCGCTGTTGGTATGCCTGTCAAACGCCGATACCCCCGTTCACCTGGCGGGTCGGCGTCGTTTTGTCTTGACGACCAGGTTGTGCCCGCGCATCCATGCCCGCGAAGTGACGCTCGGCTGATCTATATCAAGGCGCGCCCTGGGCCCGCTTTCCTAGCATGACCATCACTTCACAGGAGATGCGTCATGACACAAACCCGACGATTATGGTGGGGCCTCGGCGCCCTGCTGTTGGCTTCGTTTTCGGTGCTGCTCTACATGGGCGCCGACATCCATCGCCAGGCGCCGCCGGTGCCGGCAAAAGTCTTGAGCGAACAAGGCGAGACGCTGTTCACGCGCGAGGATATTGAGGCCGGACGCACGGTCTGGCAGAGTTTTGGCGGGCAACAACTGGGGTCGATCTGGGGCCACGGCGCCTTGGTGGCACCAGACTGGAGCGCCGACTGGCTGCACCGTGAGGCGATTGCCTGGCTCGAAATGCGTGCCAACGCCGAACTTGGCAAGGCTTATACCGATGCTGGCGTCGGCGTCCAAGCAAAGCTCGAAGCCGAATTGCAGCCGCTGATCCGGCGGAATTCGTACAACCCTGATTCCGGTGTGCTAACGGTGAGTGGCGAGCGGGCCGAAGCCATCAAGCGCGTGCAGGCGCACTATGTCAGCTTGTTTGGCGCCGGGTCCGACACCGCCGGTCTGCGCGAGACCTATGCGATGCGCGACAACACGGTTGATACCGTGGTGCATCGCGAACAGCTGACTGCGTTCTTTTTCTGGACCAGTTGGGCGGCCGTGACGGAGCGGCCCGGTAGTTCGGCGTCGTATACCAACAACTGGCCCTATGACCCCATCGTCGGCAATCGTGCGACCTCAAGCAGCTTTATCTGGACGGTTTTCAGTGTCTTGTTTCTGCTCGCGGGCATTGGGCTGCTGGGCTGGCACTATGCGGTCTATCATGGCAAGGAAAAGGTGCTGACGCCTCCCAACGAGGATCCGCTACTCGGACTCGTCCTGACGCCGTCGATGCGCGCCACGGCAAAGTATTTCTGGATCGTTCTGGCATTGTTTCTCGTGCAGATACTGCTCGGTGCGTTCACGGCTCACTATCAAGTCGAAGGTCGCGATTTCTACGGCTTGAACCTTGCAGAATTCCTGCCGTATTCGCTGACGCGTAGCTGGCATACGCAACTGGCCGTACTCTGGATCGCCACCGCGTGGCTTGGCACCGGACTGTTCATTGCTCCCGCAATATCGGGATACGAACCGAAGTTCCAGCGCCTGGGCGTGAACTTCCTGTTTCTGTGTCTTTTGATCATTGTCGTCGGGGCGTTCGCCGGTCAGTGGTTTGCCGTGATGCAAAAACTAGGTTTGGCGCGCAACTTCTGGTTCGGTCATCAAGGTTGGGAATACGTCGATATCGGTCGCTTCTGGCAATGCTTTTTGTTTGTCGGCCTGATGCTCTGGCTGGCACTGATGGGTCGGGCGCTGTGGCCCGCCTTGAAGCGCCAGGACGAAATGAGTTCGATTGTCGGGCTGCTGTTCTTGTCGACGATTGCGATCGGCTTGTTCTACGGCGCTGGCCTGATGTGGGGCGAGCATACGCATCTGAGTGATGTTGAGTACTGGCGTTGGTGGGTCGTGCATCTTTGGGTGGAGGGCTTCTTCGAAGTGTTCGCGGTGGCGGTGATGAGCTTCTTGTTCGTCAAGCTCGGATTGGTCCGCGGCAGTTCGGCGACGGCAAATGTGTTGTTCGCGACGATCGTGTTCTTGTCGGGCGGCGTGCTTGGCACGTTTCACCATCTGTATTTCACGGGGACGACGACCGGCGTCGTGGCGTTGGGCGCCGCATTCTCGGCGCTGGAAGTAGTGCCGCTTGCCTTTATTGGCATTGAAGCCTACGAGACCTATACGCATAGTAAGGCGACGACCTGGATGGCCCGGTATCGTTGGCCGATCATGTTCTTCATTGCGGTGTCGTTCTGGAATCTGGTGGGCGCCGGGTTGTTCGGGTTCCTGATCAACACGCCCATGGCGCTTTACTACATGCAAGGCTTGAACCTCACGCCACTCCATGGTCATACCGCCTTGTTCGGTGTCTACGGCATGCTCGGAATCGGCTTGATGCTGTTCTGCATTCGCTGCCTGAAGCCGGATGCGGTCTGGTCCGAATCGAGACTCCGCACCGCCTTCTGGACGCTCAATATCGGGCTTAGCTTGATGGCGTTGTTGACCTTGCTGCCGATGGGGTTGCTGCAGCTACAGGCAGCGCTGGAGCACGGTTACTGGTATGCCCGCTCGGCCGACTTCATGGGGCGACCGATCTTTGACTTGCTGGTCTGGCTGCGAGTGCCGGGCGACACGATCTTTTCGATCGGCGCGCTGGTGCTGAGCTTCAGCGTCGCGGTGTTGTGGTGGCCGAAGTCCGGCAAGCCGATGATTGCAAAGGCCGAGACCGCCTCAGTTCCGGGCTGAACAGTACGGTTGCAGGAGCGCGTTTGGTGTTGCGCCTGAACACATTGGGCGCAACACCATGCCGCATGGATCGACGATCCGCCTGTTTCACTGCCGCCAATGGAGTTGGTCATGGCCCACTACTACCTGTGGATCAAGTTTGTGCACGTCAGTGCCATCAGTGCCAGTTTCGCGCTGTTCGTACTACGTGGGATCCTGCATCTGCTTGGTTGGCCGCACGCGTCGCACTGGAGCATTCGATTCTTGAGTTACACGATCGATACCGTGTTGCTGACCGCCGCATTGATGCTGATCACGATTCTGCACCAGTATCCGCTCGTACATGCGTGGCTGACCGCGAAAGTGGTGCTGTTGCTCGCCTATATCGTACTCGGCAGCTTTGCACTCAAGCGTGCGACGACGCAGCGTTGGCGTGTGCTGGCGTTCACCGGGGCTTGCCTGTGTTTCGGGATGATCTACAGCGTGGCACGTGCGCATCACTGGCTTGGGTGGTTCGCTCCCTACCAATGAAACGATGCAGACGCTCGTTGCAAGCGGCGCAATCCGGCGGCCTGTCGGGCACGCCGGATACCAATTGCGGTAATCGCTACGGCAGGATCATCGCCGGATCGCCGAGCAGATTGCTGCCTTGCATCGGTTCAATCAAGTTCAAGCCCTGATTGGCGAGGCTCAGCCGCGCGGCCTGAATGATGTCGCCGATTCGCAGCCCAGATTGCAGGCGCGCGAACGCCTCGGGGCCGAGCCGACGGTGTCCGGAGATATCGGTGAGGGCCGCTGCACCAAAGACTGCCGCAGCGCCATGAGGCCCTTGCAGCAGCAGCGTCTGGGCAAGCGAGTTGGCGCTTGGCGACACATAGTAGGTGTTCCAGCAACCCCATTGCAGCACCAACGGTACGGCGGCGCTGCCAGCCAATTGCTGAACATCGGCGTTGGTGAACAATGGGTCGTAGGTCCATTGCCCCGGCGCAGAATGGCCAACGAAGCTGATGGATGATGGGTTCTGACGCCATCTCGCCAATAGATCGCCGCGCACGGAAGCCAGACCGAGTTCATCGATGGCCGCCCGATTCCGGGTCCAATCGGACGACAGGTTGTCGGCGAACTCATCGTTCATGGCCGCAAAACTCACGCCGGCATCGCTGCCGCCAGACACCAAGTACATCTCATGGGTTGGGTGAACGGTGATCTCGGTCAGCAGAATCTTGTCCACGAGGACTTGCAACTCAGCAGTTGTTCGAACCGGCAGGCGACCGATTGGCACATCCGGAACGCCGTCGCCATCACTGTCGGCCAGCGCTGAATCAAGCGGCGCAAATCGTACGATGTCACTGGTGGCGCGATAAAGCGATGGCACAAAACTGACCGAGCCGACTCCCAGATCATTGCGATAGTCGTAGGTGTCACCCCCCACCAACAACACGTAGCGCGTGCCGCGACTGATGATTGCCTTGGCGATGTAGCGCCGGATGGCTTCTGGATCCGGTTCGCCAAGGCCGTATTGATCATAGAGGTTCGCAACGTCCACGATGTCGGTCGTGAGCCCCTGCGCCTGCCGACGCTGGATCAGCGGCGCCAGGCCATCCATGAACAACGCATGGCTGATGACCAAGTATTCGGCTTGGCCGCGTTCCAGATTCACGGTTGCTGCGGCCGGGGCCAAGCGCGGCTTGGCAAAGCCCTGCTCGGTGCCAATATATACGGCGTCGCCAGTACGAACGCCGGGCACAAACGCGTTCCAAGTGCCGCTCTCCGGTGCCAGCCGCACCTCCGGCAACCAATACCAATTCCCGCGGCGGCGCAGATAGGCCACAGCGTCCGAGGCGTCCAGACCACGGACCTTCAAACTCGGGGGCACGGTGGTTACCGCAGACGTTTCAAAACCATCGGCCAGCAACGGTAGTACGGTTGGCTCTGGTGGCGCCGTCGCCGGGTCATTGGCGACCGCACCGAACTGGACTGATTCCGCAAACCATCGACCCGATCCTGCGACCGCCAGTCTTGGGTAATTAAGCCGTACGGCATCGAGATTCATCACATCGAACGGGTAGGGGGTTGCGCCCGTGGCGTCGATGCCGACTGCGATTGACGATTGGTCTGGCGACAGCGGCAGGTCATGAGTCAGGTTGATCGGAATCAGACCATCGGCACTGACTTGTTGAACGGCTACGCCGCCAACGCGCAGGCGCACATCGTGATCGGGCGGCTGGCCGATATGATTGGTCGCGCCGGTTAGATCGACGCTCAGATGGGCACTGATTGAAACATCCGCCACGGCCGACAGGTTCAGCGTGACGTCTTTGCTGGCGGGCACGCCCTGATGCGCGAGCAGGCGGTCGGCATACCACGGATCGGCCGTGGGCGACGCAAAGTTGTAAGCCTTTTCTGGCGCATAGATCGATTCCTGCCAGGCCCAGGCGGGCATCGAGGTGCCCGGAACACTGGCATCGGTGTTGATTTCCAAAGCGCGCTCGGGCGCGACTTCGATTCGATACACTGCCTCGCGTCCATACAGCGACTGTCTGGGTTCGCCAAAGAACTCGATCTGATCGCCCGGGCCGAACACGGCGTCCGTAGAAACTACGCGGCGCGCGATCGGCTGGTCACCGCGCACAACCGCGACTGCGGCAATGGGCGCGCCACTCAAATCGACACCTGCGGCCAGCAGGTCCTCAAACCGGATACGTTGAAACCCGCGCTCAGTAACAAAAGCCTTCGCAGCGCTGGCGTTGGTGCCCGCAGGAGCGTCCGTCTGCAGACTCTGGCGCACGTTGCGCCAATCAATTTGGGCTGCCACCGGCACGGCGCCAACGACCTGATTGAGTTGATACGGGCCGTGCATGGTGCGGTTGCCGCGAATATCGAACTCGGCGAGCCAATATTGGCCGCTGCCCGAAGGCGTCAAACGGGACTGATAGGCGGTGGGCTCGGTGCTGTTGCCGCGTTCGCTCGGGGTCAATGTAGCATCGAGTGGCAACGTTGCCGCCGAATCGCCAAACCAACGAAACCCAACGCTCTGATACTCCGAGGCGGTATGCCAAATCGCCGCGATGGCACCGCCGTCCTGTCGCACGTCAACATGGGCGAGTGTGACCGGCAACGGTGCACATTCAAAACCGGGCCGCATGCCGGGTGGTGTGGTCGAGAATTCGGCGTCGGTACCGATGGTTCCTGGGCCCGCTCCGTACGTGCTCAGGTCGGTCGTGGTCGTTCCCGCCGCGCCCAGCGCGACAGATCGCGTGCCCGTCGCCATGCTCGGGCCACGCAGAATGCGTCCGCCGCCGCCGCCGCCGCCCGGACCATGGCGATTGCCAGTGGTCGCGCCACCGGGGTCGGACGTGGGCCAGGCATTGGTGCCATTCGCCCCATTAGCTGAAATCGCGATGGCACTGGCGTCACTCGTGGTCAGGCTCTGGTTGTCGCGAATGATGATCGTGCCACCGGCACCGCCACCGCCCGCGCCATCGTTATCGGGGGTTGGACCTTGCGCGCCGTTGGCAAGCAACGAACCAGTGCCGCGAAACTCGCCCGTTTGAATGAAGATGATGCCGCCACCGGCGCCCCCGCTGGATTGTTGTCCAGTCGAGTTGTTGCGCGCGCCAGCGCCGCCGCCGCCACCGAGAACAATGCGATTGACGGGCGTGGCGCCTGGTGCAAATGCGCCACCGCCGTAGCCACCCGTCGCTTGATTGCCGGACCACGAATTGCCACCAATGCCGCCGTTACCGCCATTGGCACCGCCACCGCCACCCGCGTTCTGATCGTTGGATGTCGCATTGCTGTCGGTACCGCCACCGCCCGCATTGCCTGGGGCCCCACGACCTGCGCCGCCGTTGTTGTAACCCTCATCGGTGCCGGTATCCACCAGGGCACCTGTTTCCTGGTTGTAGACATAGCGTGTGGTGCCCGCAATCCCTTCGCCTTTCGCGCCATGCGCGTCCTGCGTCACGACAGCGCGAAACGTCGTGTTGCTGCCGCCACTCTGACCGCCGAGCCCGCGGCCACCGCCGCCCCGAAACCCGCGGCCCGTCGCATCGACATTGAAGCCATTCAAATTGGTGCGACCAATCGTATCGATCACGAGGACGCCGCCCGTGCTGCCATCCCAATAACGAGCGGTCAGATTGCCGCTCAGTGTGGCCTGCCCGTATTGCGGCACACGGACAACTTGGAATGTTGCGCGACCCGTATCACCGGAGCGCGCAGCGCTGGTGTATGCGTTCAGCAGCCCAGCACTGGTGCCGCGCCCCTGAATCGGAATCTGGCCTGCCGTGCAGCCAAATCCGCCGGACGCGCCGACAGCCCCGCGTGCCTCGACGAATTCGTAGTTGCCGACCGTCAGGTTATCAGTCAGCCCGCCGGGCGGATTGTTGACGTTGTCGCCATAGTTGGTGCCGTTGCTGCTGTTGATCGTGGCACGCTGCATTTGGATGACCAGAAGTAGGTCTCCGGCCGCAACGGCCGTCGCAGCGCCAGTAGCCGTTCCGACCGAGATGCACCGGTTACCGGCAGCGGCACTCGCCGTGCCCGGGTAGTACGTGTTGACGATGCCGGACAGACTCGCCGGCGAGCCGTCATTGCCGGGTGTCGCGCATTCGGCATCCGGCATGGTTTGCGCTTGACTCAGACTGATCGACAACAGCGAACTGGTCAGGGTCACGGTCAATCGATTCAGAACAACAGATGTTACGCGCTTCATGGCAACCAGCAGCAGCGAGGGGATATTGCACCCTAGCCGGTGTGTCCAAGACACGGTTGCAAACTTTGGTCGTAACACTCTGAAATAGAGTGCCGAACCCGCTGATTTTGCAAATCTTTCCCGAAGGCCTACCGCTCGCACCGACGCTGAACGTCTTTAATGCCTTCCGAAGCGCTTTGATCCGGATCAGATACGAACCATGACCACGCGCGTCTTTGGAATGCTGTCGTGCCAGCCAATCGCGTTCTCACTGAAAAACGAAAAGGCTTCGAACGGAATCAGCCGGCAAAACGATCGACCCAAGATCTGTCCGAACGTCGGCTTCAACCCGTGCTCGTTGACGACCTTGGTCCCGAAGACCCACTTCCCGGGCGTTCGCTGCCAAAGTCCTTCAAAAAATGCGTAGTAGCCAATCAGGATGCCAAGCCCCAATGCAAGGTCCGGAATTTGCTCCAGCGCCTGGATGCCCGCGTCGCCGAGCACGAGTCCAATGAACAAACCAACGACCATGCCGGACAGAACGAAGCAGATGTAGTCGATGACATAAGTACCAAAACGCCGGCCACGACTGGCATACACCATGGGTATCGGTGCTTCATCAGTCAAGATGTCGCTCTCGGGTGGCGAATAGGGATTGTCAGGTTGGTTCATGCGGGCCTCCTCGTTCCGTGCCTGCCGACGAGTATCTTCAAATCCGTATAGAGGGTCCACCATTGATTGTTGCTTGGGGCACCCGGCCGGGCTGCATCGGCAAGCCGCAGCCGGGCCGTTCCGGATGGCCACAGTCGGGTCGGCAGTCTGCTAAATTTGGCGCACCAAGCGCCGCCATCGCGGCGCGACTCTCTTGGGGCAATACCGAATGCGTGAGCTCAGCCGGACTCCGACAACGCGCCACCTGCTGACTACTGCGTTTTTCCTCATGATCGTTACCCTGTGCGTTGGCAATGCTTATGCCGCCGATCGATCATGGGATGCGAAATCACCTTGGACTGAAGCCGAGATTGAAGGCCTCATCGCGGCGCTTGGCGATCCTGCGGAAAGCACCCGTTTGAATACCCTGCAGATGCTTGCCATCGACGGATACTCGTACCAGGACCCGCGTCTGGTCAGCAAAGTGGCCGAAGCGCTGACATCCGATGACGAAGATGTGCGGCGTGCGGCGATCAGCGCGCTGCGACCCGCCGGAACGTCGGCAAGCGCGCACGTCAACGCGGTCAAGGAGGTACTGACGGGCCCGGAATCAGCGTTGCTGCCAGCTGCCGTTCTGACGCTTGGGGCCATCTCACTTGCTCCAAGTCAAGATCTTGCCGGGGTCGCCGAACTGCTCAAGCAGCCCGACGTCGCGGTGCACGATGCGGTGCTGCAAGTGTTAGTCGCACATCCCGATGCCGCACGCGGACAAGCTGCCGCATTGCTGTCCTACGCGGGACGCCCAGTGGCGGCAGCCCAACAAGCGATTCAGGGGCAGCGCCAGGAGCATGTTGGACTGGTTCTGGGCCGACTCGCCAGTACCGAGCCTGACATCTTGTTGCCGACGATTGTGGCGGCATTGACCGCTGCTTCAGAACCCGGAACTGACGCATTGGGCATGCAGCGCGCCGGGGTAGTGGCCGCCTTGGTGGCCATCGAACATGCTGACGCGTTCCGGGAACTTGAGCCGCCACTGCGAGCCATGGTGGCGCCGGCGCTTCTGTCGCAACGGCAGCGACTCGGAGGTGCCAGTGAGGTCAGACAATTGGCGCGCATCCAGCAACGCGATCTCGAAGCGCGTCTCGCTGTCATGGCGGCAGCCGCGCTCCTGGTCATGAATCCTGGTGACAACAACATTCGCGCGTTTCTGAATCGGTCGGCCAACGGCGACTATCACGACGCACTGGTTTCGGCTTTGCGCTGGCAGACCGCAGCGCCCGATCCGGCATTGCTGCGGCAGGCCGTGCTTGGGTACAGGATGAGCAGCGGACAGTCGCTGCAGGCGCCCGAAGTCCAAACGCTGGTGACCGTGGTCAAAGCGAATCCAGCAGCGCTGGCGGCGTTCAGACCGGCTTTGACGGATACTGATCAATCCGTGCGAGTGGGCGCGCTGCGGTTGCTTGGGCAAATTGATCTGCCGCTTGGTCCCTTGGCTGACACCTTGCCGCGCATGGCCGCGCGGCCCAGCGCCGGGCCAGACGATGAACTCGAATCTGCGCTCGCGACGGAGCTCTTGGCACGCAACGGTTTGGCGACCTCGGCACAGATCGACGCGGTGGTAGCGAAGCTCAGGCACTTAACACCTGACACCCCGACGCTGCCCTTGTTGACTGCACTGGCTCATACTGGTCTGCCCACAGCGTGGACCGCGGCCGATTCCGCTCGCCTGGTCGCTCAAACGCCGACGGCTGAGCGCTTGCTGCTTGCGGCGACCAGCCCGAACTCCCATTGGACGCAAGAGCCGGTTCATTGGTTGAAGCAACTGGCCGCGCTCGACGGCGCACTGGCTTGGAGTCCAGGCTCTCGCGAGGATGCTCTGGATCTTGCCGACGCGCTTCGACGCCTGGGGCCGCTCCGTGGCGCGGCCGGATTGCGGCCGTTTCTGCTTGGCTGTATCCGTCGTGCCGAGCGTTGCGATGGCCTGCGGAGCCTGGCCTATCGCTTGTTTGGGCACGATCGCGAAAGCCGCTTGTTGATCGTCGAACTCAGCGATCATGAAGACTATGAAGTCCGAAGGGATCAGTGGCTGCGCCAGCAATCGACTCGCGATCGGATTGCAGCCATCACCGGTCTGCTGACGCCGATTGCTGATCCAGATCGCACTGATCGGCGCCTGTACAGCGAGGCCGCGCGAAAAATGCTCGAGCTGATTGGCCAGGAGCACTGGACACCTGCCGACGAGTCGGCGTTGACGACTTGGCGGGAGTTACTTGAGTCTGTCGGCGAGACGGCCTATGCCGAGCAGATCGACCGGATCCTCCGGCAGATCAAGGGCGTCAGCTACTTGCGGTGGCTCGGATGGCTTCTACTTGCTAACGCGGCGTTCTGGTGCGTGGTGATGTTGCTGTATCCAAGAGTGCGATTCCTGCAAAGCGGCTTGATCTGGAATCGAT
Source organism: Ahniella affigens (assembly GCF_003015185.1). Taxonomy (GTDB): domain Bacteria; phylum Pseudomonadota; class Gammaproteobacteria; order Xanthomonadales; family Ahniellaceae; genus Ahniella; species Ahniella affigens. The sequence continues at coordinate 2,534,423 of NZ_CP027860.1, read as the reverse complement.
GGGTGCGCCGTTTGTTGGGATTGGGCTATGTGGGGTTGCTATTGCGCGTCGTGCCAGCGTTGGCCAGGCGATTGTTCGCGCCGTTTCGAGCCGCTTTGGTGCCGCCCGGCGCGTTGACTGGGTTTCAGACGCAGAGCTACTACAACCGCTGCCAGATGCGTCCGGCTCGTGGTCGTGACCAAGAACCGATTCCGGTCGAGTCCGTACTCAAAACAGCACGTGGGCGGGTAGTGTTGCAGGGGGCGTCCGGGCTCGGCAAAACGACACTCCTGCGGCACTTGGCGCTGCAAGGCGACGATACGGTCATGCTGCTTCGCGCGCTCGATTGCAAAGAGGGCGTGCTGCGCGCGATTCAATCGCGTCTTCCGGTGTCGGCAGGCGATCCAGATTTTCTTGCGGCGCTCGTACAGTCTGGAGCGCTCATACTGATGATTGACGGGTTGAATGAAGCGAGTCCGGATACACGGGCGCGGATCGACCATTTTCTGCAGTCGGACTATCGCGGTTACTTCCTGTTGACCACGCAGCCGCTCAATTGGGAACCACCGGCGCAGGCGGATGTTTATGACTTGCTGCCGTTGGCCGAATCGGCGATTCAAGAATTTCTGATTCAGCAGTGGGCCGCATTGAAGTCGGTGCAGCCGGATCAGTCGGCCTACGCGCAATCCGTCATCGCGTTCATCGGTGGATTGCAGACAGCGGCCGGGCAGGGCGATGAATTGGCACTGCGCCGACTGAATGCGCTCTGCAACCCGATGGAAGCGGTGTTGGCTGCGGAGCTGTTGGCGAAGGGGCAGCGTCCTGATACCGGGCGCATGTTGGAGCAGTTCTTCTCGCTGATGCGAAGTGACTTCAAGCAAATCGAGAATCGCGAGTTTCCTGACGCGGCGTTTGCCGAGCGGGTATACGACTGGCGGCTGTCGAGTCAGGCGTTCATTGACGTCACCGGGTTTGAGCGCGAGGCTGAATTCTTAAGACAGCACAAACTGATGCGCCGGCGCGAAGAGGAAGTGCCGCAACGGGATGGCCAACGACGTATCGAAGCGGTTTGGCAGTTCCGCCATGACCGAATCATGGACTATGCCTTGTTGCCAGCATTCCTGGCGGACCATCAGGACCGTCAGTTCAAACATTGGCGAGACGTGCGGTTCAATGGCGTCTACGATCTGTTGGTCGAGCGGTTGCCGCTGGAACAAGCACGGCAGCTGCTGTCGTTTCTACAGGATCGGGCCGCTGAGTCGAATGATTCGGCACTGTGCTTGCGGCTCGCGGCAATATTGCGCGAACGCGAAGGGACGCTGCTCGGCACCATCGAGCAGGATTATCTGGCCACGCTTGAGCAAATCCAGCACTACGCGAGCTTGGATACCGAACCCGGTCCCGATGCGCACCGTGAGTTGTCGGCGCGTTTGTCGCTGCAGTTGCAGCGCACGGCGGGTACGCCATTTCCGCGCCGCGCAGACATTCAGCAGACACTCGAAGCGCTGCATCAGGGACGCATCTGGCGGGCGCTGCGCTTGAAGCGGGATCTGCCCGCACCAACGGGCGACGCCGAAGCACCATTCGATGTGTTCCTGAGCCACAACAGCAAAGACAAACCCGCAGTGCGCGAACTGGCGCAGGCGCTCAAGGCTGACGGTTTGAAGGTGTGGTACGACGAGTGGGAGTTGGTGCCAGGCCGCCCGATTCAAGAAGCGCTGGAGAATGCCATGTTGCGCTGTCGTACGGCGGCTGTATTAGTCGGCGCCGATGGCTTTGGACCTTGGGAAGTTCCTGAAATGCGCGGATTCCTGGCGTTGGCGGTTGAGCGCGCGTTGCCCGTGATTCCCGTGTTGCTCCCAGGCGCGCCCGCAAAGCCGGCGTTGCCGCTGTTCTTGAAACAGTTCCTCTGGGTGGATTTGCGCAGCGGCGTGGTCGGCGACAATTACGACCGCATGCGCTGGGGCATCACGGGCATCCGGCCAAAAACCGTCTTGACTTGAACGACTGTTGGCAGCAGGCCGAATCGCTTCGGCCTGCTGAACCAGGCTTTGGGTCACGCGGCGTGCTGCGTCAAGCCTTCGTCTGCAGCCTGCTGCGGACGATAGGTCTCGTAAACCAACACCGGAATGCCCAGGTCGCCGAGGTGATGTTCGATCAGCGGTTTGACCTCCTGCCAATCGAGGCCACCGACTCCTGTGGCGAGTCGTGGCAATGCCAAGCTCGTCCAGCCCTCTTGACGCACCTCCTTGGCAAGCTCTTTCAGCGCATGGTTGACATGCGCGGTCGTGGCTTTGCCCGGCTTGGCGCCATGTCCGTAGGCGCCGTCCTGCGTAAACAACGCGACGATGCGCGGACCTTCGGCGCCGCCCCACGTCCAGAGCGATCCGGACTTCGGATGTTGCGTATGACAGAAATGCCGAAAGTCCTTGTACATCGCTGGCAGATTGTCGCGCAGCGTGTGGGCCAGACCTTGGCCAAAGTCGTCATTCGGGGCAACGCCATGGGCAATGGCCTTGGCGTCGCTCAACAAGATGTCGCCGCTCACATATCGAATCATGGGAACTCCTTTTGCACAGTAAAAGCTGGTCTATGTCGGGTGATGACCAATTGATCTGCGGATGTCATGGTCAGCACCCAGGGCTTGCTTACTTGCATTCAAGTCTAAGCAGGGTTCGGGCGGACCCCTTTGACTTGGGTCAAGGCGGAGCGCGATGCCTATCGACCCATCACATTCTGCTCGCGATTGGGAAGAGGGCTACTTGCGACACCGCGCCGGCATGAAAACGGCGCTTCGTCACCGACAGATTGCGGCGCGAACAAACACGCCTTCAAAAAGGACCGGGACTCTTGTCGACTCGACATTCCAAACCGTAGTCGCGGCGGTCAGGCTTTAGGCCTTGATCATTCAAAGCCGTCAGCAAACTCACCGGTCTGTGTGCTGCGGCATGCCGCGCCGCCAGCGATTACACGAATGTTGTCAACGTACCAACCGTCGTCAACGGTGTTTGTGTCGGTGGTGAAACGGAACCGCACGCGCGCATTGCTGATGTTGTCCAGCGCGGGAAGATTGAGTGAGACATGGCGCAAGGTCGGGTCGCCACTGCAGCGCCAGAGCGGCGTGGACCACGTGGAACCGCCGTCGACGCTCGTTTCAACATTGCCAAAGTCCCAGCCGGCTTCGGTATCGCAGTAGGAGTCGAAGCTCAGAACCACTTGCTGGTAGCCACTCAAGTCGATCGCTGGCGATGTCAAACTGAGATTCAGCGAGTTGCCATAGTTGCCGGAGGGGGAATCAGTGAACGCGCGCGAGCCGGTTTGGGTGGTTGGCGCCGAGGTTATCGCCCACGGGAGTTGTGGCGTCCAGTTCTGATTGCCATTCTCGGCATCGACCGTCAAACGGTCACAAAGTGCGTACAGTGAGATGTCCAACGTCGCGGCGCTACCACCGACGATGCTGACGGTCGGAAGCGTTTGTGATTCAAATTCAGGCGCGCTGACGGTGGGTTGATAGGCCCCCACCGGTAAGCGCCGCTCATAATGCCCGGTGCCATCGGTAAGCGCGCGATAGCTCGCCGCCCCGAACTGGGCGCCGGCGATCGGCAGACCAGTGGCGACGCTGCGCACCGTGCCACTCAGTGTGCCAATGCTATTTGCGTCAGCAACAGTGATGAAGCCTGCGGACCAAGGACCATCCTGCGCGTCAGCGTCGCGAGCCTGGACCCAAGCGAGATGTCGCCCGAGCGGCAGGCCAGTCGTTGAAAGGGGCGCCTGCACGACTTCAACCGGCGTATCGAAGTTGCCGTCTACTGCGGTGGCAGCGCTCGCGGTAGCGCCGGGCATCCAAGGTGGCGTGCCGATCCAACCCAGCGCACTGGCGACGGGCTGGGCGGTTTGGGTGCCGCCATTTGCATTGGAGAATCGGGTGTCGTCGGCGCGTGCGTAGAGCATTACCACTTCGCCAGGAAGCGCGATGTCGGGGACCAACTGGACACTGTCGACATCCGGGCCGTGAGCGACCTGATACGGGGCGCGGGCAGCGCGAGACGCTAGTTTCAAGGCGGCCAGATTGTTTGGCAGGATATTGTTTTCAAACAGCGCGCAATCCTGGAAGAAGGCGGTGCCAAATTCGAACGAATAGCTCGCCACGCCCAGTTCGCCGTAGACCGTGTCGGCGGTCGTACCGTCGGTCGGGTAGAGATCGATGATCGCTTGCGGCGTGTAGCTGTTCAATTTCGCAAAGCGCCGACCGAGCGATTCCAGCGCTGCTGCGTTAGGTGCCGAATTGTTGGTCCAACCCCAGGGCCACAGCACCAGTTGGCTATAACTGTGGAGATCGAAGAACAAGCCAGGCGTGTCAGTGTCCGCCGGATCTGTATCACCCGGACCACGGTGATCACCGAAAATCCCACGCACGTAGGCGATCGTTGCTTGCGTCTCGGGTTCAGAGGCGGCCAACGGACCGCGATAGGTATAGTCGCAGGCACTGCTGCTGGAGCCGCCATCATTCGGCACGCTGCCCCATTTGAACGGCCAGTTCCGGTTCAAGTCGGCACCCCGACTCGTGCTGCCGGCGCTGCAATAGGCCGTATTGGTATTTTTTCGCCACGACAAGCCGGTTTCAGCTTGCTTGCGCCCGTCGGGATTGGCGTGCACCAGAAAATGGAATTCTTGATGATCGAGCATCCATGCGATTTCTGGATCCGTGTCCTTGTTCGCGAGGAGCATTTCCGCAAATCTGAGTGTGAGCTCCGCCGGCGTGTACTCACGCGCATGCACTGAGCTCATCACAAATACTTTGGGCTTGTCGCCCAAAACCGCGCTGTTGCCGAGCTTCAAGACCAACAAGTCTTCGCCGCCGCTCGGATGCCCAGAAGATTTCTCCCACGTATCGCCAATATCAACGACTTCGGCAAATGTTGGATACTGCAGCGCAAGTGCCGCGAGACGAGTCTTGGTTTCGCTGACGGTTCGGTAACAACTGAAGCCCGGGATGCTGCTTAACTGATTACCGAATCTCGCTTGCGCAGACGTCAGCGCGCGCGTGGCCTCCTGATCAATGGTCCAATTGAGCCCCATCGAACGGAGATTGTCTCGGGCTTTGGCGTCGGCATCAAACACAACCAGGCCTTTGCGCCGGTCGACAATCAGGTGCCCTTGATCAACCGCCAGGCGCTGAATGATCGCCGCGTCCCGGGTTTCGACACGGACCACTTCGATGTCGGTTGGCAGCAAGGCCTGCGCATGCAGCCCAGCACTGGCGCCCAGTAGCATCAGGGAGAGTGCTTGCTTAGAAATGGTCGGGCGTCGACCCATTCGAACATTCAGAACTTGCATTGTTTGGCCTTTCTGCTGAACGGGTGGCGGATCGGTTGCGCCTGACACGACGCGATCGCCGCGGTAAATGCAGGAGTCGACGTCGGCAGGAAGCCGGCAATCGTCAATACGAAACGACCGGCGCGGCTGCTTGCTTCTCAACCTTCAGCACCGGGCCGCGCATGCCAACTGCGCTCATTGTCGCCGGGCTGTCGTCGGAAAGTCAAAATGGCCTGGTTCCGGTCAGGGAGCAGGGCGCCAGATGGTTTGGGTGCGCGTGTTGCGAAGCGGGCTCATCCGGTTACTCAGCCTTTGGTGTTCCGTAAGCGTCAGGTCGTCAGTGCCGCACGTCAGGTGCTTGATTACCTGGCATTGCGCGTTTGGTCGGGCTTGCTTGGTGCAGACGGTATGGGCCTGCCGCAGGTCGAAATGGTAGCGATCGGGTTGGTCTGATTGCAGCGCGCATTGGTTGACTTCGTATGAAAACGATAGCGCCCAGTCGTGGCGAACCCTGTGTTCTGGATCAAGGTCGAGACTGCCGCTCGGGCCAAGCAACTGCAGCACGGAGGTCTAAGAAGAAAAGCCGCCTCCAACAATGCTGCGTGCTTGATACTCAAGGTCTCAGGATGCGTGGCGCCTCAACGAGTCCAGTTGTTGCTCCAGGCTTTAGATCCAGTCTGGGCCAGCCACCTGGGATTGTTCGCGAACGCGCTGAAACCGGATGCGCGCCAACTCAAAGTTGGCGTCGCGTTGCGCCAGTCGCGCCAGTGCGAGGTCGCGAATGCGCGCCTCGCTTTGGTTTTGCACTTGGCAGGCCTGAAGCTGGCGCGCGGCTGCATCGTGCCACGCCGATCAGTCGAACAAATCGCGCACAAAGCCGCGCACCTGCTAGACGTTACGTAGCGGAATAGATGTCCGGCAGATCGTACTTGTACGCGCTCGCGCAATTGAACAGCACCACGCGCTCGCCTGGTGCGACCAGGCCGCGTGTATGCGCAATCCGCAGCCCAGCGAGTGTTGCGGCGCCTTCCGGGCACATTAGTACGCCGTCGCGCTTCGCGCTGTCTTGCCAGGCCGTTCGAATCTCCTGCTCGCTGACGGCAAGCGCCGCACCGCCCGACTCGCGAACGGCATCCAGGATGAGGAAATCGCCCAAAGCAGCAGGCACGCGAATGCCGTGGGCCACGGTTTCGGCCTGTTCCCAACGGGTTGCGAAACGTTCGTTCTGGTCAAATGCGCGCACGATCGGCGCGCACCCTGCGGCCTGAATGGCGTACATGCGCGGCATCTTGCCTGCGATCCAGCCCAAGGCAGCCAACTCGGCGAACGCTTTCCACATCCCAATCAATCCGGTGCCGCCACCCGTTGGGTAGAAGATGGCATCTGGCAACTGCCAGCCGAGTTGCTCGGCCAGCTCGAGCCCCATCGTCTTCTTGCCTTCGATTCGATAGGGCTCGCGCAAGGTGGCACAAGAGAACCACTTGCCTTCGCGTTCACCAGCGGCAACGAGTTTGCCGCAGTCGTCAATCATGCCATCCACCCGGTGCAACGTGGCGCCGTGCAATGCAATCTCACGAAGATTCGCGGTAGGTGTGTCGCTTGGGCAGAAGCAATGCACGGCAATGCCAGCGCGCGCGCAATAGGCGGCCATCGCGGCGCCGGCGTTGCCGTTAGTGGGGATCGCCATGGCGCGTACGCCAAACAACGCGGCCATGTTGACCGCCATGACCAAACCGCGTGCCTTGAAGGATCCCGTCGGCAATCGGGACTCGTCCTTGACCAGCACCTGACCGAGTTTCAGGTCCGCTGTTTCGGCAGGTAGCGACAGCAAGGGCGTCATCAACTCACCCAGACTGATAGGCGCTTGATCCAGAGGCAACGGCAGAAGCTCGCGATATCGCCAGATCGATGGCTCGCGTTGGGTCAGCTGCTCGCGTCGGACAGCCTGGGCGATTGCCGCCAAGTCGTAGCGAACCAACAACGGCTTTCCCGCTGACGACACCCGCTGCAAGACATCCGACGCGAATTGCTCGCCAGTCAGCCCGCAAGCGAGGTGGGTTACGAAAGAATCTCTGGCCATGGGTGGTCGCCGGTCAAGTCAATAGCGCTGGGACCATAGCCCGTTGTGGCAAGCGCCGCAATCCTCTGTGCACCTCGAAATCAGCCACTGCCGAAGGCGGGTCGATACCTGACACGCTCTGACGCCTTTCAAATCTAAGCTCTCAGGCATGTTCAAAACGAGGCACTTAGTCATGACCCAAACCATCCCGGACGATTTTGATTTCATCATTGGTGATTGGCAGGTTCAGCACCGACGGCTTGATGCGCGACTGTGTGGTTGCGGCAGCTGGACGGAGTTCACAGGAACCACGTCCACGCGCAAGACCCTTGGTGGGTTTGGCAATGTCGAAGACAACGTGCTTAACCTGCCTGAAGGATCTTACCGAGCGTTAGCGATGCGCTCTTACGATGCGGCGTCGCGCCTGTGGTCAATCTGGTGGCTGGACGGGCGTCGACCACATCACTTGGATGTTCCCGTGGTGGGCGCCTTTGCCGACGGCGTCGGGACGTTCTTCGCGGACGATAGGTTGGATGGTCAGGCGATTCGCGTTCGGTTCACCTGGTATGTCGAACGCGATGGCTGTCCGCAGTGGGAGCAGGCATTCTCGGCCGACGCGGGGGGCACCTGGGAGACCAACTGGATCATGCGGTTTCAGCGCTTATCCTGAAGTCGCGCTGATTCACTCGAATCCATTCCTGAACAATAGCGAAGACTGCACAACGGTGTTTTCGGTCTCGCTGTTATCAAGACCGTCGGGGTCTTGGATCGCGCTCCCGGCGCTGAACACCGTGCTCACCGTACCGCCGTTTGGTCCGAGCAGCGCCTCGTCGGTTCGGACCGTGACGATTACCGCCATGTCGCTACCCGACGCCAATGAGCTGACGCGACAGCTGATGGTGGGAGCGGCACCGACCGCCGGTAGCGTGCACGTGCTGCCCATTGGCGTCTCGATCGACTGATACCGAAGGCTGCCGTTATTGAACGAGTTGATGGTGGCATTGGTGGCGGCATCGGGTCCGTGGTTATGCATGGTCACCAAGTAGGTGAAGTCGCTCCCGAGTTGCGCGGGGTCCGGCAAGTCGTCGACAGCGATCGACAAATCAGCATCCGGGGTGCGATAGATCGTATCCTCGGTCTCCTGGTTGTTGGCTTGATTCGTGTCGTTACCCGTGCCACCGGCGCTGAAAGCAATCGCGACGCTACCGTCACTCGGCCCCAGAATCGCGTCGTCGGCGAGCACGGTCAGGGTGAACGCGTACGTTCCAGGCGGCACGGTGGCAGCATTGCAAGTGAGGGTAGGGGTGGCGCCAACTGCGAGGGGCGTGCATGAAAAGCCAGGCGCCGGATTGATCGACTGAAAACGCAGCGAGCCGTTATTGAACGTGTTCATGTTGACGTTCTGCGCGTTGTTTGGCCCAGCCTGGTTGACCGTAATGCTGTACACGATGTTCTGGTCAGGACCAACAGGATCGGGCGTATCCGTGACGGCAATGGACAGGTCGATCTGTGGGCTGTCCCATTGCGTGATGCTGCTTTGTTGATTGTTTCCGGGAACCGGATCAACGGTCGTGCCCGACGGAAAGAAAACGCTGGTCACACTGCCATCCGGAAAGTTCACCAGCGCTGGCTCGAGCCGGGCGACAATGACGATTTGCACCGTGCCGACGGCAAAAGACGGCGTATTGCACGTCATATTGGCGCCGGCGACGAAACACGTGAATCCGGGCGGTGGCGTGTTCGAGAGGTGCGTCAGGTTGTTCGACAAATTGACGTTCAGGCCCCCATTTACTGCAGGGTTCGGGCCATTGTTTCGCAACGTGATGGTGTAAGTGATGTTCTGGCCCGGGATCACGGGGTCGGGAGAATCGACGACGCTGACCACTTCCTGATCAGCCGATTGGGCAAACGCCTGAGTGACCAGGGTCATCGCCAACATCAGTACGCAGAACAAGCGGCATGCCATGTCAGAAACTCCATCGTTTGCGGCGGTGGCGCCGATGCAACATCTGACTACAGCTGCCTCCTTGCACCAACCCCGCAAATGCAGGGGTTGGTGGTCCGGCGCGATCGATACGGTGACATTCGCTTCCGCCAACACGGTACCCAACAGACGGTCGCTGCGGCATTTGGGACTTGGACGCCGCCGTCCCTGTGCTTGACACCTTGTTTGCCACTACCTGACACTTCGTGCGACCTGCGGATGCCCGGAGCATCCCGTTCTGTCGGCCATGAATCGTGCAATGTTCAGGAGAGAATTTCGGTGGGCAAAACTCGGCTCGAAGCATTCAGTGATGGCGTGCTGGCCATTATCATCACCATCATGGTGTTGGAGTTGAAGGTGCCGCACGGCATCACCTTTGAAACGCTCGCACCGCTTTTGCCCGTGTTCCTCAGTTACTTGCTGAGTTTCTTGTACGTCGGGATCTACTGGAACAATCACCACCACATGTTGCATGCGTGCAAGAAGGTCACCGGCAGCGTGCTCTGGGCCAACCTGCACCTGCTGTTCTGGCTGTCGCTCCTACCGTTCGCAACGGGCTGGATGGGTGAGAATCACTTTGCGCCGGTGCCGAGTCTGCTCTACGGTGTCGTGTTGCTCGCGGCCGGAATCGCCTATTGGATTCTGCAGCAGCGCATCATCGCCGCAGATGGCGAGTCTTCGAAACTTCGGCATGCAATCGGATCGGACTGGAAGGGCAAGCTGTCGCCGGTTTTTTATGTAGTCGGGATTGGCCTGACCTTCGTCCATGCCGGGCTCGCGCAAGCGGTATACGTTGGCGTGGCGCTGATGTGGCTGGTTCCGGATCGGCGCATCGAGCGCTCGTTGCATGCTAGCGAATAATCCGGCACAACGAGCGCGTGGCGCCTTTTCGGCGTAACCAAACATGCTGGACCAAATCTGGTTCGATTGGCGTGTTGCGCGGGTCTGACTCAGCCCATCCCGAACGGACAGGTCTGAATCGACTTTGGACGTATTCAGCGTCGCCTTAGAACACGACAAACCGCGACCAGAAATCGCAGTAGGTTTGCCGATAGTTCCGAAGCACGCCACGACGCTCGGTATCGAGTTCCAACGCCTGGTCGTCGTCTGCCAGACGCTTCGGCCAAACGGGATCGGTGCCGCCATTCGGATCCCCCGTCGCCGCAAAGCGCGTCCACTGGCGCTGGATTTGCGCCGTCAGGTCGGCTTGCTGCGTCGTCGGATTGGTCAGCGTGCCAAAAACAAACGCAATGTCGGCACCATGAAACGCACCGAGTGCCGCGTTGGGACCCGCGAACACATGGGTGTACACATAACGCCAAACTGGGTTGCCTGTGGCGGCATGGTTGGCCGAATACGCGCGCGCCGGACAAGCGAATTGCAGGTCGTCCAGAAGATCCGCGTAGGCGTACCAAGGTTCGGGATAGGCGGCAGCTGGATACTGGGCAAGCACTTGCGCATTGATGGTTGGAAACAGTTGCCGGATCGTGGCCTCATAGGCTTCGGTCGTCGCAGGTCGCGAACTCACCGGCAGCAGCGTCGTCATTTCGTCATTGTTGATGCCCACGATCAGCGGCACCCGGGCCGCGCGGCCGCTGGCGATTGCCAAACCTGGCGCCTCAAGCAGCGCGTACTGATCGACCGCGTGAAGAAAATCTTCGCCTTGGCGTCCAAACCCCACGGTCGGTTGGGTCACCTCAATCAGACGCTGCCACGACACCGCCCGCATGCATTCGCGGCGATCGCTTGCATCGCTGCAGCCCGCAAGCCCGATGACACGCGCACCTTGGGCAAAGGCGCTTTCGAGCCCCGCGGGCGCTGAATTCAGTGCGGGCAATTGTCGGCGACAGCCACCGCTTTGCATGATCGCGCGTTGAAACAAGCCAGAAGCCAACGGGCTCGCCATCAGCGAGCACACCGACAGGCCGCCAGCCGATTCGCCAAATATCGTGACGCGATTGGGGTCGCCGCCGAACTCGGCGATATTCGCCTGGACCCAGTGCAACGCGGCAATTTGGTCGAGCAACCCATAGTTGCCGGCAGTCGGATGGTCCGGCGACTCACCGGCAAACTCGTTCATGGCCATAAACCCCAGCGGACCAAGGCGGTAATTCGCGCTGACCACGACGACACCATCGTCGGCCAGCTTAGCCCCGTCATAAAGCAACGTGCGATCGGGCTTCAGCTCGGCGGCGCTGCCCTGTGTGAGTCCACCACCATGAAACCAGACCATCACAGGGCGGCGCGCGTTGCGGTTCAGCTCAGGCGTCCAGACATTGAGTTGCAGACAATCTTCGCTAAGAAGGGTGAACGTGCTCGGGAACTGCCCTTCGCTGGTGGCGCGCTGCGGGCAGGCACTGCCGACCGCTGTTGCATCACGCGGCATGGTTCGGGCCGCAGGCGCCTGCGGCGCGCGCCAGCGCAGCGCGCCAACGGGCGGCGCCGCAAACGGAATGGCGAGGAACTGGGCGCCATTCGGGCTCAGCGCCTTGCCATGCAGCAAGCCTTCACGACTGGCCGCGACGAGCGCAGGGCGGTCTGCGATCGTGATAGGCGACAATGGCCGATCGCTGCGCGTGAACAGCCCGCCGGCGCCGAACGGATACGTCAGGTTCAAGGCAATGCGATTGCTCGTCACGTCGGTGCGTGGCGTCACCAGGCGAATATGCGCGCTGCCGCCGTCCGCAGGTTGCAGAGGCGTCACGGGACAACTTCGACAGTAGCCACGCGGAAACAGGAAATTCAATTCGAAGTCGGTGTCGTCGGCAGCGCCGAATGCGTACGCCCACCTGGGCAAGCCAAACGCATCGTAGACGTACAAGCTTTGAAAGACCTGCTGGGCCGCTGGTGGGCCAAAGAAGTAATTGATCAGGCCCCAGCCGCTGTCGGCCTCGCCCGCATGCCAACTCCCGGATAGCGCTGACACCGGCGCCGTGCCGTTGGGCACGATGGGCTCCAGGCACCAATTCAGGGACTCGCCGTCAATCTGGAACGCGAGGTCGAACAATGCACCCGGCCCGGGTCGTGGCGCACCATTGCCACAGGCAGCGTTGTCTGCAACCCGCTGCATGCGAGCGCCCGGGAAGCGGCCGACGATGGTCGTGGGCGGCGTGGCGTTTGCCTGATAGCGGAGCTCGATGATCTCAAGCGTTCCCGAATCGCCCTCCCAGGTGCCGTCGACGAGATACCAATAGGGCTGCCCATCGTCCGTGAAGGTGAGCAGAATGCCGACCAGGCGATCACCGACCACTTGGAGGTCCAGTCCATGGGCGTCGCGGGTCCGATCGGAATAGAGTCCCGAAACCGGCGGAGCAGCCAGCGATCCGGTCGCGGCAACGAGCAGGGCAAGCGTCAGCAACAGACGATACATCGGGACTCCGGGTCAATTCTCGTTATGTCAACGCGGTCGCGCGAATCGCGTTGACGGAGCGGCAAATTTCAAAGGCGGCGCCGCGCGCCAACAGGCGAGACGTTGCCGCCCTGAATCGAGCACGCAAGTGCTTGATTCTTGCGCACTGAATCCGGACCGCGGCCTTCGCCGGAGCAGGCACGCGCCGGACTCAGCCCGGGTATTAAGGTCCAGGATGGACTGATTCAGACCCTCCTTAGTTGAATGGCTCGCACGACACCGTGTTGCTGATCGTAAAACCCGTCGCAGAAACGTCCGAACCCGTTTGACCGTCCAGAAACCCGCCGGAGAACTGAATGGTGGCGCTCGCTTCATCATGTTCCCAGTCGCCACCGCGCTCACCGTCCAGGTCGACGTAACTGCCATCGTCATCGAGCTCAAAGCCCATTCCGGCCATGAGTCGGCCACCCGTGCCGTAACAGGCGTACTCGCCCAGGACAATACTGCCGGCACCGGTACTGACCGGCGGTGCGACCTTGGCGGCGGTCTGCCCGGGGAGGCTCGCGAGCGCAATCGCCGCCTGGCCTTCCTGAGTATTGTTCACGCACTCGCCATCGGTTACGGTCATCCGGCCTTGGACGATCCAGGCGCCATCTCCGCGCGGCACCATGTCGAAAGTCCAGGCATCCATTTTGCGGACGCAAGTTTGTCCGTAGTAGCCATTGCTGGGATAACCCGGGCCATAGTCATGGATGGTCGCCGTCACAATAAAGCTGTGCTTCGGCCCGTTGGAACCCGCCGGGACGACCTTGTCAAAGAGCACGGTTCGCTCGGTAAATCCATCAGGACGCAGCGATTGCAGCTCATCATTGAGCGCCGACTTGAACTGATCGGTACTCGGGCCATTGCCACCGCCAAACGCGCAAGACGACAACACCAGCGTGAGTGCGACAACTGCGAAGCGTGTATGAAACATGATTGGGCCCCTGTCTTCAGTATCACCAGGATTTACTCCAGCTTCCAAATCGATGCAAGCGCGACCGGCGATCATGCCCGGTGCGAATTGCCAGCCTATTGCAGGTCGTTTGAGTACAATGCGGTGAGGCAATGGGTCCGTACACCGATGATGCAGATTCGATTATTGACGTCATGCGTGCTCCTGATACTGGCTGGCTTGGCACACGGCGGTGAGGTGAGCTGCGGTGACTTGCAGGCCGACGCGGCCGAATCGGCGACCAGGATCGACGGTTGCATGGCCGAGCGTGCGGTGATCGGTTCAGGACGTTTGCAGTTTCATAGTGCGCCTGACCGGGTCTGTACCATGCCAGGCGTCTTTGTGATTCCCGGCGATCACCTGATTGCCTACTCAGAGTTCGGTGGCTTCACCGAGGTCATGTATCTCAATCCGAAAACCGGAAATGACGCGATGGGCTGGGTGGAATCGTCGCGCTTGAAGGAAACGGGGCACGGCATTGCGAACTGCGAGGGCGAGTAGAAGACGCTTAGGGGGGTCTGAATAAGTCCATCCTGGACTTTCAGACCCGCATCGTGTCCGGCACATGTCCGGACACGATGCCCCAGAATCAAGCACTTGCGTGCTTGATTCTGGGCGGGCCATCCATGGCCCGCATCGCCTCTGAACTTGTTCAGAGGCTCCTTAGAGCAGGTCACGATGATCTGGTTACCGTGCGCCGACGGTCGATCCTGTAACATAGCCGGCGCGGCTTGGAACGATGATCAGTTTGGGTATTCGTGAGGACCGTACCGATGGCTCAGATTGATGGCATGTTGTTGGCAGTGTTGATCGATGCAGATAACGCGCAGGCCGCCATCATTGGCGAACTGCTGAACGAGGTCGCGGCGTTCGGCATTGCAACCGTGAAACGCGCGTATGGCGATTGGACGACACCGAGCCTCGCTGGTTGGAAAAAGACCCTGCACGATCATGCCATCCAACCGATTCAGCAGTTCCAGTACACGACGGGTAAAAACGCCACCGACTCAGCATTGATCATTGATGCGATGGACCTGTTGCATGGCGGGCGGTTGGGCGGGTTTTGTCTGGTGTCGTCCGACAGCGACTTTACCCGCCTTGCAACGCGCATTCGGGAGTCGGGTCTCGTCGTTTACGGTTTCGGCGAAAAGAAGACGCCCAAGCCATTTGTCGCCGCGTGCAATCGATTCATCTACACCGAAGTGCTGCGAAAGGGCGATGTAGCGCCGACTCTGGAAGCCGAGAGCCCGCAGGCCCTGATCAAGAGTTTGCGGGAAGCGATTGCAGCCTGCGCTGAAGACGACGGCTGGGCGTTTCTGGGCAGCGTGGGGCAATGGCTGGTGAAAAACGACCCAGCGTTTGATCCGCGAAACTTTGGCTACAAGAAGCTCGGCGAATTGGTTCGTGCGCAGAAGGTGCTGGAGGTCGACGTCAGGCGGACGAGTGAAAATCCGAACTCATCGATCTTGTACGTTCGTGCAAAGCCTTCGAAGAAGCCGGCCTAAAAACCACTTAGGGAGCCTCTGAACTGGTTCAGACGCTCCCTGGCACGCAACATCAACGGTCGCTTTGACGCCGCAGCAAGTCGTCCAGACTGTCGAGCGCGGCCGTAAATCCGAGCTTGAAGCCTTCCAGCAAGTGTTCCATGCGCGCAAGCGATTCGTTGTGAACCAGAATGCGGACCGTCGTAATGCCGTCTTGCTCACTGAAGGTTAGGTCCCAGTTGGAGCCGGTCGCGTCTGGGTTTTCGTCGGCATCGGCGAACACGTTGAAGAACTTGATGCGTTCCATTGGCACGATTTCGGTATAGCGCTGAATCGCCCAACGCTCCGAGCCATCGGGACTGACCATGGCGTAAAATCTGCGTCCGCCAACGCGGAACTCCATGACTTTGCTTCGGGCCTGAAAAGGCTTGGGGGCCCACCACTGATCCAGCACGTCCGGCGTGGTGAAGGCCTCCCAGACCAACGCCAGTTCAGCCGCAAACTGGCGCGTGATCAGCACGGTTTGTGCGGCTTTATCGACCGTGACATCAAACATCAGGTTCTGACTCATTTGCCTCGCCTCTTCATCGTGGATAGGACGTCATCAAGTTGCTGAAAGCGCGTTTGCCAAAGTGACCTGAACGGGCTTAGCCAACTGTCGATCTCTTGCATCTTGTCGACGTGCAGCGAATAGCGAATCTCGCGGCCTGTAGGGGTGGCAGTCAGGAGTTCGCATTCGGCCAGGATTTGCAGATGCTTCGAAACCGTCGGGCGCGCCGAATCGAAGTGTTCGGCAATCTGGCCGGCGGTCATGGCATCGGCGGCCACCAAGGTCAGAATGGCGCGTCGGGTAGGGTCGGCAATCGCCTGGAAAACGTCTCGTCGCAAGTTCATATGTGTAGCCATTCAGCTACACGAAGGCTACATGAAGCCAAATGGCTACGCAAGCGCTGCCGTCACTCGCGCGTGTGGTCGAGTTCGATTGGGCCACTCATGAATCGCGTCTCCAGTGAACTGGTTCAGACGCTTGTTGGGTGCCCCATCAAACCAGATGCACCATCAAACTGCGACCGACTCGGGGCCGTTTCGACGGGCTGGTCGCGTTGGCCAGGCGTGTACCACAATGCGTTTCAGCACAGTTGCGTACTGTCGCCAGAAACCCCCGGTGTTGTAATGCACGCCATAGCGGCTGCAGATCTCGCGCACGCGCGGGGCGACTTCGGGATACCGCAGTGCCGGTATGTCGGGAAACAGGTGATGCTCGATCTGGTGACTCAGATGGCCGGTCATCACATGGAACCAGCGGCTGCCCTCAAGATTGCTGGAGCCGCGAATCTGGCGAAGATACCAATGCCCACGGGTCTCGCCCTTGGCTTCGGCGCGCGTGAACACGCGGGCGTCCTCGGTGAAATGGCCGCAGAAGATGATCGCGTTCGTCCAGAGGTTGCGAATGCCGTTGGCGACGAGATTGCCGAGTAGCACGCGGGGCCACTGCCAGAACGCCAGCAACGGAAAGAACACGTAGTCCTTGAACAGCTGGCGGCCCGCTTTGCGGAAGAACGGCATCGAGCGCTGACGCAGTTCGGCTCTGGACATGCGACCGAGCAAGAACCGCCCAAATTTGACGTCATGAACCGCGACACCCCACTGAAAATAGAGTGCCAGCAACGCATACCACACCGGCTGCAGCAGTGTCGCCGGGTTCCAGCGCTGCTCGGCAGTCAGCCGCAGCATGCCGTAGCCATAGTCGTGGTCGCGCCCGAGGATATTGGTGTGATCATGGTGCTCGACGTTATGCGAGTGCTTCCAGTGTTCCTTGTCGCACACAATGTCCCAATCATAGGTGCGGGAATTCAAAGTCGGGTCATTCATCCAGTCGTATTGGCCATGCATCACGTTGTGGCCGATTTCCATGTTCTCCAAGATCTTGGCGTGTGCGAGTGCGATGACGCCCAGCACCCAGCTGATCGGGTCCCAGCCAAACATCAAGAGCGAACGGCCGACGATGGCGCTGCCTTGCGCGCGGCGCTGCATGCGCCGAATGTGTTTGGCATCGCGATCGCCGTAGGTGGACACTTGTTCCGCGCGCAACTGATCGAGTTCCGCGGCGAAGGCGGTGAGTTGCTCATTTGAGAGATGTGCTTCGCGAATCGTCTTGCTCGGGGTGGTCGTCACAGGGTGAGCTCCAGGTCGGATTCGGCGGTCGAAATGCAAAGTTGGATCCATTCATCCGGTGCATCAGATGACTGGTTCGTCAAGAGATTGCGCGTGCGGCCGCGCGTCTTCTGGCACAGGCAGGTGCGGCAAATCCCGGCGCGGCAGCCGGATTTCGGATTCAAACCAGCAGCCTCTGCGGCGAGCAAGAGCGACTGGCCTGGCAATGCCTGAAAATGCAGCCCAAGGTCTGACACCAGAACATCGCGAGGTGCGCCAATCAATTCGGCCTCGTCACGTAAGGCTCGAGCCGCGAAGTGTTCCTGCAACAGCGGCGTGTCGCAGACCTCAGCATGAACGACCCGCACAAGCTGCATCAATCCCTCTGGACCGCAAACGAACCAGCGACGTGATGCGGCAGCGGTGGCGTATTCGAGAATCTGAGGCGCCGTCAGTCGGCCGTGCGCGCTCGTGAAATGCTGGCGAACGTGCAATCCGGGTAGAGCTCGTTGAAGAATCGCCAACTCAGCGTCCAACAGGACATCGGAGGCTTGGCGATCGATCCGCAACAGTTGAATGTCGCCGCGATAGTGTTCTGCCGCCAGCTGCTCCAGCATCGCCATCAACGGACTGATGCCGCTGCCGGCTGCAACCATCAAGATCTTGTCCGGGCGTGGCGTGGGCAATACGAAGGTGCCTTGGGCTTGGCTGATTGTCACGACGTCACCAACCCGCGCTGGGTCTTGGAGCCAGCGCGACACCAGCGCTCGTGCCGAGACGCGTAGCGTCAAACGCAGCAGGCCGTCTGCCCGCGGCGCCGCCGACAAACTGAACGCCCGGTGGTGGCGGGTGCCGTCAATTTCGACTTCCAGCATGATGTGCTGACCCGCTTCGTGCCCGTTCCACAGCCGGTTCGGCTTCAGCCAGACGCTGCAAGCAGAACCTGCTTCGGGCGTCACAGCGACCAGCGTTGCGCGGACGTCGCGAAGCGACCAACGTCGATTCATGCGTTGCAGGAGCCGATCGATCGCGACGACGTCATTCAGGGGAGCTAAGGCAGAACTTCGCAGGCCACGCTGAACCAGCGTTCGGGTTTTGCGCATCAAGGCAGCCATGCTGAGGTCCGGTTATTGAGTGAACACATGTTCACTACATTATCTGGAGTATTCCCTCTAGTCCAGGATTTCCCACCGGAAGTGCCTATCAGTGTTCAGTTTCGAACACGGTGCAGGTGGATCACATGTTTACGGATTGCTCTCTTCGTTGGCCTGGAAAGGATCGCTATACTGCCCGCATGGTCTCCGTGAACTCCCGTCCGACATTGCTGCCATTCGGCCACCGCTGCTGCGGCCAGGGACGCGTATGAGCCAGTTGCGCGCGCTGACCTCTGCCCGCGGCGAACAAAAGCAGCGCACCCGTCAACACCTGCTGGACGCAGCGTTGCGGTTGATGGATGAGCGCCGTGGCTTTGCCAGCCTGAGTCTGCGCGAAGTGGCGAAAGAGGCAGGTGTTGTTCCGGCTGCGTTCTATCGGCATTTCGAAAGCTTGGACCAACTCGGCCTCGCTCTGGTCGAAGAGTGCGGCGTCACCTTGCGCCGCTTGCTGCGCGAGGCGCGTCGCAAAGGCTTGCAGCCACGCCAGATCCTGCGCAGTTCGGTCGAGATCTATCACGCTCACGTCCTGCAACACCGACTGCATTTTCTGTTCGCAGCGAGCGCGCGGGGCGGCACGCCTGAGATTCGTAAAGCGCTACGGATCGAGGAATCGCACTTTGCCAATGAAATGGCCCAAGACATGCGTGACCTGGGCTTGCTGCCGTCGATGCCCAAAGACGACTTGCAAATGATCTGCCGACTTGTGGTGACCACCATGATGCACGCGGCGACCGAAATCCTTGACCTGCCGGCCAACGACCCCCGGCAAGAGCGCGAATTGATCGACAATTTCGTGCGGCAACTGCGCCTGATCTTTATTGGGGCGCGGAGTTGGCAGTCCAAGGATTGACACGGCCGATCGTGCCGTTCGCTGGGTGCCAGGGCTCGGGATCGCCGACTTGCATTGCACGAATGCCGTGGTGATTGCACTCGGCAGTCGTTTCGATAGGCCTCGCGGAACCAGCATTCGGATTCGGTGCCAAACGATGGGTCAGGGCGACATCCTCCGCTTATGTGATTCGCCGACGTCGGCGGCCTGCTCCACTTCGTGCTGGCCCAATTGCTGAGGAGGGTCTATGAACCAGAAGCTAAACGTCATCGCACTATTGTTCGTCATTGGATTTGCGTCCATGCCGAGTAACGCGGCGGTCAATGTTGACTACCGCAATTTTGATAGTGACGCGCACGAATTCACGGCGCTTTGCAGCGGCTCACGGGCCACCATCACGTTTGACCGGAACACGACTAGTTCAGCGACGCTTCAAGGGTCGGCACCGTGCGTGATCAAGCAGGCTGCCGATGAGATCATCCTGAAGGGCGGCGAGGAACTGGAGATCAAGAACGGCGTGATCAAGATCGTCGGTTAGCGAAAGGCCGAATCAGCTCTATCGTGCTCGTGACGAACCGCTGCAAAAGCGGTTGTCGCAGATTTGTATTGCCAGGCTGTCGGTCACACGGCTAAACAGGATCGGAAAGTCACGGCTGCTCCGAAGCATCGCTGGGCGGCCAGTGACAGGGTTGAAATAGTCCGCGCTGGAAAGCACTACAGAGGTACTGCAAAGGGCGCTGGTGCAGCGGATGGTTGTTGTGTAGTTGGCGCTGATGGTTCCGGTGAGATAAATCAGTGGCAGCCCATCAGCGCCCACCGACATGGCTCCGGCCGAACCGCCTGGTGCGGCAACCTGGACTGGGGCGGTAGCTGAACTGCAGGCCGTTGCAGTGCACGAGACCGTGAACTCGTTGCCACCCTTTTGATACAGCACAACGGGCAGCAGGGTCTCGGTGACCAGGATGTCATGAACGTCCTGGACCGCACCGCTTGCATCCAGGGTGCGGGTGACGCCGCAACTCCCAGAGCCAGTGGTGGGCGCGTTGCAGACTTTGAGCAGTAGATTGTTGGTGGTGGTGTCGCGGTATGCGATGTAACGCGTGAAGTTGGTCGCGATGACCACGCCTGATCCGACGTTGTTGGCGCTGTTGTCGATATCGAACGCCGCGCCGCAAGCGTTGTAATTGGTGCATGCCACGCCGCGGAGGTCGCCTGCGTTGGGGTCATGGAAGGTCACGACAAAGCCGCTGTTGGCATTGCGGGCGACGTCATGGTGGGTGCTGGCGCCAGCTGTTGCTGTCAGTGCCGCCGACACTGATGTGGTGCATGCAAGGTCTGAGCAGCGCAAGGCCTTCAGCACGGAATTTGTCTGGTCGTAGTAGGTAATCAGCGGGTAGGCAAAGTTGCCAGACCCAGCAATGATGACACGGGGCTTCAAGCCAACCACGCCGGCGCTATCCACCACTGTCTTGGTGCGCGTGACGCAGTCAATGGTGTCGCAATGGACCACCACGAGGTCGTTGTTGATCGAATCATGGAACGCGACGAGCGGTAATCCGTCGACACCCGTTGCCGCCGACAAGTCGCCAATGCCCGCACCAGGCGTGGTGTCAGATAAGGAGCTGGATGTGGGGAAGCCCGTCCCGACTTGCGACAGGCTCGTGATGCCATCGTCTGGTTCGCAGGTCACTGCGCCCGTTGCTGAGATTGAGCTGATGCTGGAGCCGCTGCCACACGTGCCGTTGACCCGCGCCTGGACCGAAGCGGTGTTGATGTCCGTTGACGTGATGGTCCCGTCGAAGATCTGTGCACTGGCTACGCCATTGTTGGCGATAGCGATGGTGCCGGAGCTCGTGATGGGTCCACCCGTCAGGCCCGTTCCGGTTGCGATCGAAGTGACGGTACCTGTGCCGGCGTCGTCGGCTTCGCAGGTCACGGACCCGTCATTGGCAATGGCGCGAATGCTGTTGCCGGGGATACAGAAGCCGTTGACTCGGACTTGAACTTGGTTGACGTTGGTCTGGGCGCTGCCGACGCCGCCGTTGGCAATCCC
Source organism: Ahniella affigens (assembly GCF_003015185.1). GTDB lineage: Bacteria > Pseudomonadota > Gammaproteobacteria > Xanthomonadales > Ahniellaceae > Ahniella > Ahniella affigens. Next base: position 2,513,068 of record NZ_CP027860.1, on the reverse strand, counting down.
AAGCGTGATGGTGCCCGTCGTCCCGCCGCCGCTCAATCCCGTTCCAGCGGTGACTCCGGTAATGCTTGAGCCGGAATCATCGGTCTCGCACGTCACCGTGCCGCCCTGTTCGATGGCGTTGATGCTGGAGCCGCTCGGGCAGGTACCCGAGACACGCAACTGCACGGTGGACGGATCCACTTTGTCGGCGTTGACGGCTTGAAAGCCAATATCGGGCGTCTGGACATTGCCGTCGATAATTTGGGTAGAGCCAACGGTATTGGGCGCGATGGAGGCCGCAAAACCAGACGCTTCCGCGTATTGGGCCTGAGGGGTCGGTTTGATTTGCGTGTCGGGCGTCAAGACCGTATAGCTACCCGTAGAGGCGCCGGGTCGTACCTCGATCTTCAACAAGTACTCAAGGTTCGTAAGGGTCGCCCCAAAGTCCAACGGAACGCTGAACACGCCCTGCGTCACAGCGAGATCATCCTTGGTTTGCGGTGTGCCGATGATCTGCAAGCCCATCATCGGCGCGTCATATTGCAACGTGAACCGGAAGTCATAGGTGCCGGTCGCGGGATTGCCAGCGTCCTGAAGGTAGCCCTGGTAGGTGAAGTCCGGTGGCGTCGCAGAGGCGGTGCTGACGGCCAACACGGAAACGCATGCCAAGTACAGTGCACGTTTCATGAAATCACTCCTGCGATTGAATGGGCGGTTCTGATGTGTTTGCTGCCGCACGGCGGCGTGCGTCAACGTTGTATTGCTGGGGCTGCAAAAAATTACGGGCACCCTGCGTGCTCACGACGGCTGGCGGGATCATTCGAAGCCATCCCTGAAGACGGCATCCGGCAGCGGGACTGCCGGAACACGCGGCGTATGAAATCCGCTCGCCAGCTGAAAGGTCCCGCCAATCGAGGCGCTCTGGGCGGCCGACTGACCTACGGTGCCCACCAAGATATAGGTGCCGCCGCTCACCGACTGGCCGCCGCCTGCAATAACCTCGCGTTGCATCACATAGCTGCCACCGCTTGGTGGCACGGCATCTGCGGCGGTGATGGCTCCGACCAATACGATCAAGCCGGCTAGCGTTCCGTAGCGCCAATTCGGGAATGGGCCTGCATTGCGTGTCCTGCTCATGGCGGCAACTCGTCTCCTGCGTTCCCTGTGCATTACGACAAGGCAAACGCATTTGGGACATTTCCACCGTCGGGATGTCATTGCCGCGCTGTTTTTGGCGGCCGAACCATAGACTTCTGGTGCTTGATGGCAATGGCGGGCGACGCCGGCGCGATTGCCAAACGCGTTGCGCCCTCGGAATGGCGTCGATCACTGGGTATCCGGGTCGTACCCAGTGCCTGCAGGCCGATTAATGCCGACCCGGACGATGGCTGTCGCCAATTAGCGGGCGAGAACGCAGGGAGCCTCTGACCAAGTTTAGAGGCGATGCGGCTAATGGCGGGCCCGCCAAGGATGGACGGATTCAGACCCTCCTGGGTTGATCACGCGCAGTCAGGCGGACACTCTGTTGCGCAGCGTTTTCTCGCGCGATAGGTCCGATAGTTGGGGCACGATCGCGCGCTATCGAATCGTCAGCAGGTAGATTCCAATGTCGCCAGTGCTCTGCGTCGTGTTACCGACATTGCACACGCGCACCTGCACGGTATTGTCGCTGACCACGCGCAGCGGCTGGATCAGCATATTGGCCGGTAAGGTGACGCTGGACTGCAGACTGAAAAGCAACATGTCGTTGACTTCGGCACCTGGGATGCTCAGGTTGTAATCGTTGCAGTCGTTCGCGCCGACGGTCACCGCGATTGCGCCATTGCTGTATCCGCCAGCGACTTTGCTACGCGTGATGCTGTCACTGGCTATGGCGGCGGTGCCGACAGCGCCGTTGGCGATTTTGTCGGCAGTGACCGCATCGGTGGCAAGTTCGGTCGTACCGACCGCGCTCGCGGCGATTTTCGATGAGGTGACAGCGTCGGTCGCCAGCTTAGAGTTGCTAACTGCGCCTGAGACGATGTTGGCATTTCCGACGACACTATTGGCTAGCGCCGGATTCGGGTACGTACCAGTCAGCACGCCTCCGGCAGGCCCGCCGATGCTGCCGCTCAAGCTGAACTGCGCCACAGGCGTTGTCGAGACGGCTTGGCGCGGCAGCATGGGCGTGCCTTCCACGCTGACTTGCAGATAAAGCTGCGTCCCGGTGAATGCGTTGGGAAAGCTCAGTGACACGCTGAAGATGCCATCGACGACGGGAAAATCGGGCTCCAGGATGGTTGCGCCAATCTGGTTGCCGCCGGTTGCTTGATCAAACAGCGCAAACGCCAGATCAAAACTGCCGTTGGCCGCAGCGCCGCTTTGTTGGAGCCGGCCTTGGTAGGTGAAATCCGGAAGCTGGGGTGATGTTTGCGCGAGCGTGCCGCTTGCTCCGATCAGGCACAGGATGGCAAACAGGATCCGGCTAAGCGCGGCGTGGGGCAGGGCAAGCGTGTTCATTAGTTGCATTCCTCGAAGTTTCCGTTAAAGAGACTGTCGCGCCCCTTGCTGCCCGGCCCTGCCCAATAGCCGGCCTGAACGCGGAACTGACCGCCAGTGCTGGTGCCAATAACGGGCTGGCCGATGCTGCCGTCCAAAACGCGGCACCCGCCGGGTGAACGACTGGTGCCGCCACCTGACGCAATCAGGTAGCTGCTGATTTGCTGGGCCAGAACCGGAGCAGCGAGCAGGATGCCTGCAAGGGCGACCATGCAAGTTTTCCGAACGCAGCGCGTCAGTCCGTTCGACGGCGATAGACATGGCAACTTGGTTTGCTTCATAGGGCCTCTTCAATGCAGCAGGGGAAAGCGGTGCTGGGGACATCAAGGCCTCGATGCTGAGGCGGATATGACGATCCACTGAGCAATACTGTGAATTGCGCCGGTCCGATCCGGTCGGCAGCGTCGATACGGCCTCGAATGGCGCAGTCACAACCTCAAACACCGTCCCGCGCAAAAAGGGGACAAGTTCGGTGCCAGTCCCCAGGCAATGATTCTGGCTCGCTTATGCTTAGGTGTGCCAATTGGGCTTCGCATCGCTGGAAAATCTGGCACTTGGAGCGAGCAAGAACACCTGGTCGCTCGCATTCGGACTAGGGAGATTTTCTTTGGGCGGCGGCGGGATTTAGTTCGGGCGCTGCGTCCGTGCCGCAGGGCAGACGTCCGGTCAATCCTGGTGGTCGATACATCCTGGTACTTGCCAGGCGCTGATCTTGGCGACAGACTCGGCGCGTTGGGCACTTGAACGTTCTGTCTGCGGTTGCGTCACTGAAGATCATGCCAATTCGCCGCGCGGCTGTTTGCGTTGGCGCAGGCCTTCTGTGATTCATGTGATCTAGCGGGGTCAGTTTGAGCTTGGCCAAAGCCTAATACACGAGCGCGTGTTGGGGACGGATCCTGACGCCTATTCGCCATCTCAATCATCACGCCGCGTCAGGAGCGCACTCGTCATGCTGGTTTCGCTGACCCTTCATTCCATCACTTGCAACCAGACCTCGGGGCTGGGTGATCAATTGGACGATGAACTGATCGTCGTTGTACAGCCCGATGCCGCATTGCCGATCAGCTTGCCAGGCGGCTTGCGTAAGAGCTACTCGATCAATACATCGAGCGGGTCGTGGGTGATTGATCGGACGTTTTCGTTCTCGCGCGATTTGCTGATCACCTTGTATGACCACGACGAGTCAGTCACCAGGGCGCGTTCCGACTACTTGGTCAGCCAGGTTTACACGCCCGACAATCTGCCCACCAGCGTCCGGCTGCGGAACCCTGGCAACGGTGCCGAATACACAATCCAGGTGGTGGTCAATGGCTGAGAATCAGACGCTGGAATTGCCCTCGACCGAGGAGTTGATCGCAACCGCTGCGGCCCTGCGGGAGGAACTTGATCGCGAACGCCTCTCGACCTTGGCATCGGGTGTGCCAGTCAATGCACGCGTTGTGACGACCAACGATCTTCCGATTCCGGAAAGTACTTTGCGTGCGGCTGCTGATGCGGTTAGTCGGTTTACGGCAAGTCCCGCTGGACAAAAGATCCTCGCTCTGGCTCGAAGCGGGCAAGGGTTTGAACCCGATGCGTCGTTTAACGACAAGGTGGACGCGCTGAAGGCAGAAGTGGTTGCAGAGTTGCAGGATGCGCTGAGTGCGTCGGCGTTTTCGGCATTCTGGGAGGCACTCGCTGCGCACGAACCAAGGTCAGGATCCGAAGACGCAGTGGTGCAAAGCGTGTCAATCGGAGTTGGCCTGATCGTCGGCGTTGGCGTGGTGCTGCAGGGGACGATTGGCATCGCCGTCGATCCAAGACAGCTCGGCAATATCAAAGAGACCGTCGCTTTTTTCACTGGCGCGCTTGATGTCGGCGGAATCGTCGCCGAGATCGAGGGCATTGTGCTTGGTTTGTCGCGCTCACCGCCTTCAGAGATGTCCGGACCCTCGCTTAACGTTGCGGTGTCTGTTGACGTCGGCGTTGGGGTGACGGTGGAAGCATCATTTGTGCGCAGTACCGACCATGAGCGCTTGTCTGGCGTGAGTATCGGAGTGGGCGCGGGCGCGGGCGGCGAAATCGCCATTGGTTTTTCCAATACTTGGATCATTGCCTGGGACGGCAAGCCGCGGGTGTATCAGCCGCGAGCCGACAACTACATGATGATCCAGTCCATCCGTTGCAACAAAACGGGCGGACCACCGGGTGCCGACGACCTCTACTTCACGTTTACGGTTGACGACCAAGTCACCTATCGTTACCCATCGCACGGTCAGCTTGCGATGAATTCCGGTGACACCTGGAACGCTGGCCGGAGCATCTATTTCAACCAGAAGGTAGATGTCCGGCTTTTCGACCAAGACGACGGTGGCGGCGATGATCCGCGCGGCAGTCACACTTACACGACTTCGGGCTTTGACTACAGCAAGGATGTCGGCGACAACGGTGGCAGTTACACGATCAATGCCGTGCTCAATCCTCAGCCCCTAGTTTGGACTGACCGCCAACGGGTCAACACCGTTGACAGCTCGGTCGCGGCACCGGCCCTGGCTGTTTTTGGCGCCCGACTTTATTGCTTCTGGCGTGCGACCGATTCGTCGCAGAAGATCTATATGGGCTATTCGACCGATGGCAAAGTCTGGACGAACGGCAAGCGGATCAATGAAGTTGACTTCACACCCGATGGCCCCAGCGCGATTGCTTATGGCAACCAGCTGTTTGTGTTCTGGCGCGGCGGAAATGACGGTGCTTATTGGAGTACTTCGGACGACGGCGAAGGGGGTACCTGGGATTCTGGGCAGCGCATCGGCGGCGCAAGTTACGGGACGGCGAGTACACCCATGCCTTGCGTCTTCAAGGACACGCTGTATTTGTTCTGGAACAGCACCGCATCGAGCCCCAACGGCAACCGCATTGTCTTCAGTGCGTTCAATTCCAGCAACCGAACTTGGTCAACGCCTGCGATCATCAACGACCGCGATGGTTCCTCGAACCGCGTGGCACCCTGCGTGTTCAACAACGCGGTGCACTTGTTTTTCCGAAATAGCGGTTCCGGTAGCGATTCGGCGCAGATTTTTCACACCTATGCCAGTTCGGTTGCGAGCTATACATTCGGTTCGGCGAACACGATCAACAGCGGCGAGAAGACCCGATCCGGACCGGCAGTCAATGTCGCGGCTGGCGTGCACAATGGACCAGAACAACTGTTCGTGTACTTCAACAGCAACGATAACGCCGGAAACGTGATTTGGACAGCCTCGGCCAGCGGCTCGACGTGGCCTCAGAATACGCCGATATCGCCCTATGTCGCGACCGCAATTGAGTTTGGAGCGGCGAACTTCCTGCATAGCCAATATCTGGTTTGGCGGGGCAGTGACAATGTCATCTACTTCTGTCGGTCGCGATGACGGGGAGGCTAAGGAGCCTCTGAACAAGTTCAGAGGCGATGCGGGCCATGGATGGCCCGCCCAGAATCAAACGCGCAAGTGGTTGATTCTGGAGCACTGAGTCCGGACATGTGCCGGACTCAGTGCGGGTCTGAAAGTCCAGGATGGACTTATTCAGACCCTCCCTAATCAGATTACCCGCGGCGCGGAGGCGGCCAGCGCGGCCGCCTCGTGGCCCGCAGCTGATCTGATAAACGAGTAGGGGAAGTGCTTCGCCTACTCGTTGCCCCGAAATCGTCTGCGAAAGCCGAACCCATCGTCCTCATGGGGGATTGATCGACTCATGCGCCCCGAATTACCCCGTACAAAACTCGAATGCGCCGCTGTCCTGGTCTACGCTGCCTTGGGCGCCGTGGCCGGTTGGCAAGTCGGTTCGGCGATTACCTTGCAAAGTAACGTGGAGCTGATTCAGGCTGGGCATCATATTTGCGGCAAGGGACAAGAGTCTCTCAGCTGCATGCTGGCCGTTCTCGGTGCTGCCGCCGGCTATGATCTTGGTATCCAGCTCTATCGCGGTGTCTGTTCGCTAGTGCACTTGGCCAGGCAGCATGCGGCACAGAACGATCAATCATGGTAACGGTCGCGGGTGAGATTCGATGTCAATTCGGCGCTGCTGCGAAAGCCCGAAGGCGCGAATCGAGGCAATAGCCTGCCCGGCAATCTCTGAATCAGCCGGAACATGCCGACGGCATGACGGGAATCTGTCGATTGTTGGATGCCGCGCATCCCGTGCAGCCCGCCGGCTTTAGTCCGGTTCCGAAATCGCTGAATTGCTTGGGGTCCTATGCGGAAGGCTGGCAATCGAGATTGAAAAGTCGTCATTCGCGCAGTCCGGATAAGCGCGGGCAGCTCATGATCGCCTCTTGGCTATAGTTGGCAGGAACGAGCGGATGGTCGCGCGACGTCTCTTCACTCGAAGCCATTGCCAAAGATATTGCTCGTAACAGTGCACGCAGCCGTGGTTGATTTCGCGAGATCACTGACCGCCAGCCGAGCATCTAGGCTGAACCTTCCGCCATGCTGTGTATCGTCCCGCGTTGTAGCTCCGCCTTTAGCGCGAAGCGGCGGTCACTGCTTTCGACCGCACCTTCGACCATCGTGCCGCCGCCGGCAAAGCGCGGCGAATCCTTTGCACTGGCAAGCAAGGGTGCCAGCAGCAAGGCTGTGACCAGAATCAGTCCGCGCATGTCACTGTCCCTTCGCTGCTTCGAGCGCCGCCAATCGCGTTGCCAGCTGTTCGAGCTGGATCTGAAGTTGCGCGTTCCGATCACCGGCCTGCCGCAATTCGGCTTCGAGCTTGGCGTTCAGGCCCTGGATCGCGGCAAGCGCCACGCCGTCGGCGTCGATCGTGCTGATCGTTGTGTCGTTCTCACCCAGGCCAAATGCCGCTGCGAAGTCTTGGGCCATTGGGCCGAGATGGCGCACGCCTTCGCCTTGCGCGATATAGCTCCACTCGCTGACCGGCATGGCTACCAGGCGGTCGAGTACCGAAGCCGGATCAATGGCTGTAATCGCCATCTTGACACTACGATCCGAAAGCGCGCTCCATGCACCACTTCCTGCGGCCATGCTGACGCCAGTGTTGCCCGCAGTCACGTTGGAACGAATCAACACGCTGCCGTCTGAGTTCAGGGCCAACCTGCGGGCCTGTCCACCAGCGCCATTGAAGTGATCGAGGAAAAAGCCAGCGTTGTTGTCGTTGGTCGCGGTGGCGCCACCGGCTGAGACCAGGATGCCCGCGTTGTTGGTCCGCTGGCGCAGGAACATATTGGCGAAGTCGGAGTCGTCGCTGTCTGCGGTGACCGACAACTCTACCGAGCCGCTAATGGGCGTGGCGTTGATCGCAACACCACCTCTCGAGCGAATCAAAAACTGGTCCGGGCCCGACGAGACAAAGCTTGCATCCACACTGTCGGCCCACATGAACGTGCCATGGTGTGCTGTGCCGGTATACCCGGTCTGATTTGCGCAAGGGTTGTTACCACCGGGATCCGTCGCCGGAAGCACCCTGGCACGCGTACCGGCCGCAAAGCTTCGATCACCGCCAGCACAGTTGCTGAAGCCACCCAGCACGATGCTATCTGCGCCCGCGGCGCGATTGTTGTTGCCGCCGACAACTGACGACGATTGGCCGCTCGCATGGTTGAGAATGCCCGCCACAGCGCCGGCGTATGAACCGGAAACTGTGTTGCCCTCACCGCCAGCGGCCAGTGAGTGACTGCCCGATACAAGATTGCTGCTGCCCCCCAGCGCGGCGCTGTCCGATCCGGCGGCATCGTTGAAGCGTCCTCCGACAACGCTCGCAAAGGCAGCGTCGGCAGTAGAGCCAGCGTCGTTGCCTGCGACGTTGCCGATGCCGCCACCGACGAATCCGTAGTGATCGGTGATGCGATTTGGCGCTTCGCCATTGAAAGTCGGGTCGCTGTCACCGCTTGGTACACCACCGCCAGCAATCGTGGCGCCGCGTACGCCTGCAGTGACGATATTGGCGTTGCTACCAGCAATCAAATTGGCGGTGATGGGCATGTTGCTGAACTGCTCGGTACTTGACTCAGCCCGCAAGACCCGGGCATTGGCGGCGCGTAACTCAATTGGCTGGTTATCGGTCGTGCCCAGAAAGTCCGTTGCTGGGTTGGTACCGGCATTGCCTTGCGTATCCCAGCATACACCGCCCAACGCCGCCTTCGCGTCAAAGGACTTGGGTTCGCCGAGTGCGACAAAGCCGCTACCGCCCTGAGCGACTTCGGTCTTGATTTTGAGCGTGCCGAATTGGCCTAGGTCCGTGCCGAAGTCAACATCGATGGCGAATGCCCCGTTTTTGACTTCGACTGCGTTGAAGGTCAACGGAAAAACAAGCGACTTTGCGCCCGCAGAATCAAGCAGACTCAAACGAATATCGTAGCGGCCGTTCGCCGGCAAACCGCCATCATTGAGTGTCCCGCGATAGGTCCATGGTGCTGCCTGGACCGATGCAGAAAGTGCCAGGGCAATACAAAGTGCGATGCGTTTCATGGGGTGATCCTGGTTGGTCAAAATGGCGGCTTCAGTCCTCGCCCAATGCAAGCGAGGGTCGGGTGTTGCATTGGATACGGATTGCCCGAGCGAAACCCGCCAAATGATAGGCAGGAAACCCGACCATTACCGGCGGACGGGAGTGAGACGGTCAAGGCTTCGCCGCGCGCTACAGCGCTCGTTGCTTGCCCCTGGGCTGAGTTGCGGTCGCACTGGCTTCGTCGCAACCTTTTCGCTGCTTACCCCTGTCACATCTGCCTGCAATGATGATTCCTTGAATCGAATGTCCGGGCATGGGGCGGGATCATGAGGCAATCATCACGTATGCCATCGACTTGCGAGGCTTCTCTGGTGAGGTCTCTTGGGCAGTCATGGGTCTCCTCGAAGCGTTCCGAGGTGTCCCAGGGGTCCCATGCTGCTTGCATTCTACGATCCGGAAGCTAATCTCTGTTGACCTCAAAACGACTTGGAGCAAGCGTGGCGCGACCGGACAGGCCGATGGAAATTTCGGTTGCGTTCTCGTTCGCTGGCGAGCAGCGCGAGCTGGTCGAAGCTATTGCGACCGCCGTTGAAAATGATCTCGGGGAGGGGGCCGTTTTCTACGATGAATGGTATTCGGCGTATCTCAACAATGCCGAGAGCTACGAGCGCCTGATGAGCATCTATACCTCCGAGTCGGAGCTGGTGGTGACTTGCATTTCTGAGGACCATCGACGGAAGCCGTGGACAACAGAAGAGCGGAGAGCGATCAACGGCCGTCGGATGCGATTCCGCGAAGTGCATGGCGAACTCGAATACCATGAGGAGTTCGTACTCCGAGTTGGCAAGGGGACCATCAAAGAGATGCCGTACACCACGATTTCGTATGACGCGCGGAATAGGATTCCTGAGGAAGTTGCCGCAACGATTTGCGCCAAACTTCGTCTCGCCCGTGAGGTCAAATCACTCGACACAGCAACTTCGACTGCCCCGAAGCCGGTCGTGGTGCCACCGGAGCGATTCCGTGTTCGGTCGCCCAAACGTCTCGTCTGGCCTGTTCTCGCCTTGCTGACGGCAGCTTTGATGGCCTGGATTGTCTTTCAACCCAGTCCTGAGGTGAGGTTCGACGACGTAATCGAATTTTATAGTGAATGGCCGGCCTACGATTCGGCGACAAGTGAAGTCACCAACGCTCATTTGGGCGGGAATGCGCTAGTCATTGCGCCGCTGGACTATTCGAGTTCGTTCCTCGCTGCACCTGCACGAATCGGCGATGCTACGGTCACTTTGACTTTTGGTGCGAACGCGCAGATGGATAGTTCCCAGAAGAGCACCGCCGAATACTTCGTCAATCAAGTGCCAAATGGCGACTGGATCGGCCGGCAGAGCAGTTACAAATCGTGGGTGCTCGCCTCGGCCGGCGTCGATCGAAAGGAAGTGCTGTTCGAGGCGCTACCCATGCTTTGGCCAGACATGATCGAAAGAATGATGGGCGCTCGATATCTTCGCGTGGAAGTGGTCACTCAAGTCACAACGGGCGGGCTCTGGCGGAGACAGCGCACGGTCACCTCGACCTGCGATGTCGACCTCGAGTTCTTGCGCGGACTAGTTAGCGGGTTCGAGAAGACCTGTGACGATATTGCGTCGCCACCGGCCTGGGTTAGTCTGCCATGCCTAGTCAATGGCAAGAGTGAGCATCGGGTAGATGCCAAATCCTTGGAGTGCTGAATGTTTCAAACGCATCGATTGATACTGGGATTAGGTCTCACCGCTGGTGTATTTGGCGCCACCGCCCAGGAGACCAATTTGACGCCCATTGGCGCCGAAAAGCGCGGCAATGCAGATGGCACGATCCCGCCTTGGACTGGTGGAATCCAGTCTTTCCCAGCTGGCTACAGAGTGGGTGACCGCCACTTGGACCCGTTTGCGTCTGATTCGGTTCAGTATGAAATTACTCCGGCGAACTATGGTGATTACGCTAAGTTTCTGTCGGCTGGTCAGAAAGCAATGTTCGAGAAGTACAAGACTTTCAAGATGCAGGTGTATCCGACGCGTCGTAGTGCTTCATTTCCGCCAGCCGTGTATGAATGGGCGCAACAGAACACTAGGTGTCCGCCGAAGTCGAGCCAGCTGGTCGCCGGCTTCCCCTATCCAAAGCCAGGGAATGGCAAACAGGCGCTCTTGAACCATTTGATGAAATATGAAGGTGTCGCAGTCACGCGCCGCAATGACCAAGCTGCGCCTACTGTAACTGGAAGCTTCACGTTGATCGGATTGGCCGATAGGCAGTTTGCACCGAGGTGGGTTGCCGAAGACAGCTCGCAAGTTTCTGAGTACCGGGCAGAAGTAGCGGTTTCACCAGCCCGATTGGCGGGCAATGTTCTACTTGTTCATGAGGCTTTCGCAGACGTCGCGTCATCTGCGGGACAAGCCTGGGTCTATAACCCAGGCCAACGGCGAGTCAGAAAGGCCCCGAATGTGGCTTACGACAATCCAGGCACCGCGTCAGACGGTCTTCGAACGAACGACATGGATAACATGCTGACAGGCGCGCTGGACCGGTTCGATTACCAACTGGTTGGTAAGCAGGAATTGTTTGTGAACTACAACGCCTATAAGGCCCATTCCGCAGGCGTGCGTGTTAGCGACCTTGTCAAAGCGGGGCATTTGAACCCCGATCTCATGCGCTACGAACTTCACCGGGTATGGGTTGTGGAAGCGAAACTGAAGAGCGGGATGAGGCATATCAATTCACGCCGAACTTACTATCTTGATGAGGACAGTTGGCAGATCCTGGCAATCGATCACTACGACGCACAGGGCATTATCTGGCGCTACTCGGAAGCTGCGGCTCTGAACTACTACGACCAGCCGCTGTTGTGGACCACACTCGAGACTCACCATGATCTGAAATCGAGTAGATACGTTGTTTCTGGTCTGGACAATCAAGAGAAAGTGAACGCCTACTACAACGTTGAAAGCGCCGACAACTTTAGCCCGGAGGGACTGCGGAACAATTTGGATTGGTTTACCAGCCGTTCTCCAGGTGGCGGTGGCGGATCGAGCCCACGCCGGCCGAAAGGTTGCAGAGCGAACTAGCATCGTGTTTCGAAAATGACTCGGACAGATTTCTCGCCGGCCAATCCAGTTCAGCAGTGCTTGTCTTCGCCTGAGTTGCCACGACGTTTCCGCCTCGCGCTGCGCCTTGACTCGAGATACTTCCAGATGTTTCTCATATGGGCTGAACGAGACGCTAGCGCGCCTCGGAACATGTTCATAGCCGGTGCTGGCCATCGAAGGCCCGTCAGTGTCGTAAGTGGATTTCCAAAAGTTCTGCGAATGTCTGAAACAGGAACGACGTCGGCACGAAATGTGATTGCTCGGCGCGGTCCATTTTTGGCACTTGTCGAAGCATATGAGTAGCTTGCAACACGCTTAGCGTGTTGTACCTAAGAGGACAGGCCGGCTAGGACTGCCAGGCAGGAATCGACAAACGCTAGTCCGGAACGCAATCGAGCCGATCGTTGAATCCCGATGAACTGCGATAGTCGAGCGCGACGAGCGGCTCACCGTCCTTGGTGCCGCGCAACGATACGGACAAAATTGTCCATCCGTCCGGCATGCCGGGCATCGTGGCCTCGCCGTCTTGGATCGTGAGGTCGCCGATGTCCATCAATTGGCCGCCCGGCGAGATCTTGTGACAGCGATAGTCACCGTCAGGCGCATCGCCTGTTGCGGCGACTTCAGACTCGTCGTCGACCGTACGCGCACTCGGAGACCGAGCGTACACACCGAGACCCGTGCGCGGGCGCAACTGGTCGGGCGCCATGAGCGTATCCCAATCACGACCATAGCCGTCGAAACTCACGGCGCACTGGCCGTCGGCATTCGGCGGTTGCAACACGGTCACCGAGTACCAGCTGATACCCCATTGGCCTTCGAGCTTTGCCCCCACTTTGCACAATGGCCCTGTGGGTTGGGTTGACGGTGGTGTCGCCGTTCCCCCAGCGGAAATCTTCGTGCCAATTTTCCGGGCGGGCGCTGTCGACCCGCTGCTCGGAGCGGACTGTGCTGGCGGGGCCGCCTTCAACTGGCTTGGTACACACTTGAATTCGTAGGTCGTCCCAGATGACTTGACTTCCACGACGGCAAAGGGCTCATCCCAACCGACGCGTGGATCAAAGCGAGCGATGATGCCGACTTGACCACTGCATTCGGCGCGGTCGCCGACCTGGTAGTCCTGTGCTGCAACATCGGTCCCCGACAAGAGGATGATGGCGCCCAAAAGAACAGACAGGGAGATGCGCGGCATTGCTTGGGTGCTCCGTGGTTTGCGCTGGCGAGTTCGATCGTACCGCAAGGATAGGAACCGCACGCGTCGTTGATGGTTTGGCACAATCGACGCTGTTGCCAGCGGGTGACGTCAGATCACGTCGTCGGTTTCAGGGCAGGGCATCGTAGAAAGGGCGGTCTCGATTTCGGTTTCACGCGCTCCCGCGAACGCGTCGGACCGAATTCGACAGTTCTTGCGTGCGCTCAGTCGATTGGCTCGAACTCGGTACCCAATGGCGACTCTTGTCTCGGGAGCCCCGTTCTGAGCGGTTCTGGAGCTGGTTTCCGGGGCTTATGGATGTCCCCGGAGCCTTATCCACGGCGCCTATGTGCCATCAGCGCAGCCTCCAGTGCGGCGCTTACCCGAGATTGTCCCCCGTTCAGGGAGTATCTGAATAAGTCCATTCTGGGCGTCAGACCCGCAGTGAGTCAGGATCGTGTCCGGACTCAGCGCACCAGCCTCGTCTGATGGTCGGAGCAGGCCTGATCATTCATCAGATTCGTCGTCGAATGGCTCTTCAGATTCATCTTCAGGGAATTCCTCTTCACCGGATTCGTCATCCTGGACCTCACTCTCGTCAGATTCTTCGTCAGCGAATTCTTCGGTGCCAGAATCTTCGTCCATCAACGCTTCCTCGTCGGATTCATCTTCCGTGGCCGCATCTTCGTCAGATTCATCTTCGGAAAAATCCTCGTCGTCAGAATCGCTCTGGGTGTATTGCTCTTCGTCTGCTTCATCCGCCTCGTCAAATGAGGAATCGTCCGTTTCGGATTCCGCCGATGCAGCAACATCGTCGAACGCTTCTTCCGAATCGTCGGTGCTGTCCTCGCCGGCATCGTCATCGAGCCGTTCGTCGGCGCCTTCTCCGGCCTCGCTCTCGGATTGCATTGGTCCGCTGCTCGGATCCTCCTCCGTGTCGGCGTCTTCGATGAGCGACGGGTCGGTTTCTTCAGATGCAGGTGGCGGCGGAGGCGGGGGCGGAGGCGGCGGTTGTGGTGACGCTGCCGAGTCTTCGTTGCTTGGAGTGCCGACGCCGGGGTCTTCCTCAGGGTTAGTCGCGTCGTCAGCTTCTGGATCATCGATGCCTTCGCCCTCAGTAGGCTGCGCCGGGTTGGCAGATTTCTCAGGCTCTTCTGGCGTCGCAGGGTCTCCGGCGGGTTTGGTTTTCGCGTCCTCTGCGGCCTTAGCGAGTCGATCAGCAGGCGCGTTGGCAGCTTCTTGAATCATGCAAAGATTGGCCTCGTCGCTTCCGGGCGTATGGCGTTGGTCGCAGATTTCTTTTCCGTACATCAACCTCTCGGCGAATACCGCCTTTTCGGCATCATCTTTTGCTTGGTCTTCGGCGGGTACTGGGGCGGCGATTCGGCGCTCAATGCATGTTTCCTGGGTCTCGCCGGGTTGGGCCTTCTCCTTGCAACGAATTCGCTCGGCGTAGTAGCGCTCGCCGTAGGTGTCTTCCAATTCGCTATGCCGCTTCTTCGTGGCGTAGTAGGCATCGACCTCCTGGCGGTACTCGCTGAGCTTCTTGGCGACGCACTGCTCCGGGGTTTCGTTTGGGTTGGGGTTCCGGATCTGACGGCAATCCCAGTCGAACAGGCCTTTCTCGAGGCAATCGGCCGCGTAGCTCGTTTTTTTGCACTCGCCGACGGAGTGATAGTGACGTTGCTGGGCTTCGGCTTCCGGCAGTTTGGCGATCTTTGGTGCGACGGGGCCAGCGACGTCAAAGAGGCTCCGCTGTTGTGCCACGGCGAGCGCCGGGATTGAAGACACGGCGAGCCACACCAGCAAGCCGCCAATGCATGAACGCGCTCGGCGCGAAGAAGTCACCCGATCCATAATCCGCCCTTTGGCCGATGTCGCTCGGCTCATCAATGAATCATTCCGAACCACTGCCGATTGCGCTGTCGCCAGGTCGACTGTACAGGACTGAGCGGGAAAACGGGCAGAAGCCTTGTGACGTTGAAACAGAACAATGGCGCCGCGGGGCAACGTTGAACCGTCCACATCCCAGGCGAGCACACCACCGTCCATGAGTGCCCATTCCATGCAGAGCGAGCGTTGCCAAAGTCCGGCGCGCCGCGATGAGATGTAGCGCACCTCGGACACGTTGGGCGTCCAGGAAGGTGCGGGTAATTGGATGACCAGAATCGTCCCCAATCAGGTCAGTCCAAGCCTCGCTCATTTGGTTGGCGCGGAATTCCAATCAGGTCGAATGGGCGATAACCTCTGTGTATTCAATCGTTCCGGAGCAGCATGTGATTCTGCTTGCAGTGATTTGGCTGACGTTGGGTATGGCCCACGTTCTGCTCCTAGCGACATGGAGTTCGATATTTCGACTGGTGATCGCAGAAGTGACCTTCGGGCTCGGCCCGAGTCTCTTCCGCTGGGGGCGCCTCACGTTTCGGCTTGTGCCGCTTGGCGGTTCGGTCAGATACGAAGTTGGTCCGGATCAGGTCGCGCGAAGTGGACAGCCGGAACAATTGAACATGGCGGCGCTCCTAAAGCGGGCGGGAGCGGCCACGATGCCCATTGCGACCCTTCTGGCAGTGGCAACGATTGGCCTTGGCTTTGGCGCGTTCGACTACTGCGTTGCCGGGTTTCGTCAGCTCTGGCAAGGAGCGTGGCATCCAATCTCAATTGCACAGCAACTGATCACTGACTCAATTGGCTTCTGCGCGATGTCGACCTTGGTCGTCAGTTATTGCGCGGCGGCGACAAAGTTTTGTGTACTCAACGTCTTGCCATTGCCGGGATCCAGCACGGGATGGACGCTGGATATAGTGTTGCGTGCTGCTGGCATGTCTGAGCGACAACTGATCGCGCTAAGGAGCCTCTGAACAAGTTCAGAGGCGATGCGGGCCATGGATGGCCCGCCCACAATCAAGCACGCAAGTGCTTGATTGTGGAGCACTGAGTCCGGGCATGTACCGGACTCAGTGCGGGTCTGAAAGTCCAGGATGGACTTATTCAGACCCTCCCTAAATTATCTGCTTATGTTTACGGTACTGCCGCTCGTCGTATCATGGTGGCTTGCCCTATTGATCTTTATCATCAAAGCGTTCTGGCTGTGATGATCTGCCGTCAATTCGCAGGTCAGCCGAAGCTCGGGAAGATGGCTCCAATCGTTGCCAAGGCAAGGATCACGAGGACGTGATGTGGATTGCCGAGGCGTTGTGGACGTCCAGGCAGCTTGTGGGGCTCGATGGAACTCGGTAATTCAATGCGGCTTGTATGAGGCAAGAAATGCCTATTCGAAGCTGTCACTGAGTAGCGTGCTGCCCGTCTCCGTCACTTGCCGTTCGACCGCGCCGATATCGCAAAGACTGCTGCCGTTCTGATCGCCATCGATCGGTCGTGGCAGATCGCGCGCATCCACATTGACGCAGTTGCGGCGGTCGATCGCGGGCGAGGTTGATGCAGGTAACAGGGTCGCCACCGCACCACCTTGCTCAGCGAGATCAGATAGCTGCAGATCGGCCAGGGCCTGCACGGCGCTATCGCCGCCGCCCAGCGGACAGCCGGGACCGAGCAGATTGTTGCCGCCGCTGGCGAACTGCAAGGGCGGGTTGCCGTAGTTGGTGCAATTCGAAATGCCGCCACCGAAGATGATGCTGGAGGTATAGATCACTTGGCCGCGGAATGCCGCCACCGGAATGCAGCCGGGTTCGACAATGCTCGACTGATCGATCAATAGCGTCACACCGCCGGCAAAGTCCAGCAATCCGATCGAGCTGAAGCGGTTGTTGTGCAAGGTGACGTTGTCCAGTCGCAGCGTTCCCGAAATGCCTGTCGCTTCGGCATCACGTTCGATCGAGATGCCGTTGTCGTTATTGGCGAAGACCGATTTCTCGACTAGGAGCGAAGCTGGGCTAGACTTGATGTTGAGCGATGACTTGCCGATGGCGTTGTTGCGGTTTCCGAGAAAGCTCGCGCGGCGCAGGGTCAAACCGCCCTCGACATGCACGCCATGCCCGATATTGCCGATCACCTTTATTCGGTCGCCGATAACGCTGGTCGATGCATGGGCGTAGACGCCGGCACCATTGGTTGGCGCGTTGTTGCGCAGCAGGCTGACGTCTTCCAGTGTTAGCGTCGCGTCGCGTTTGTAAATGGCACCGCCATCGCGGGCAGAGATGTTCTCTTCGAAGATGCTGGTGGTGGTCGTCAGCGTCTGCTCATAGCTTTGGATGGCGCCACCTTCGGCATTGCCGGCTTCGGCGCGGTTGCCCGCGAATTTACTGCCGCTGATCTGGGTCGCAGCGCGAATGGCCAAGGCACCACCGAATCCGGCGCGATTATTGAGAAATTGCGAGTCGATAATGGTGAGTGTCGTCTGCGTCTCCGAGGCTATCGCGCCGCCCGATGTGGTTGCGCGCGAATCCGCAATCGTCACGCCATCGAGCGTCAGCGAAGTCCCCGAGTGCTGGTAAATCGCGCCACCGAAGTCGGTGTTGGCAAAACCCCTGATCAGCGTGATGTCCTTCAGCGTCACCGAGGTCTGACCTTCGAATAGCAGAAAGGTCTGATAGAAGCGGTGCAGGTTCTGACCGTCGAGCGTAATGCGCCCGCCACCGTCGATCAGCACTCCATCAGTCAAGGCCCAATCGCGATCCATCGCGATGCTGTGCGGCTGCGGCCCGCAGTTGAACGTCAGTGTGCCACCGCGCGCCTGCGGGCCGTCGGTCAGAATCAGCATGGCGGTGTTGTATGCCGCCGTGCTGCAGCTTGCGACGCTGCCGGTACCAACCACAGCGGAGTCCGCCAGTGCAAGCGGCGAGAACAGTGTGATGCAGAGCAGCAGTGGCAGGCGGTTCATGGCAAGACTCGTCAGTCAATTGGAGAGGTCTGAATCCGCGTACGCTCTTTTCGTGGTGGCGCTGACATTCGGTGATAGAGACCCATGGTCACTGCCACTGCGCGACCGCGGCTTCCAAGGACAACGCACAAGCAAGGCGCCCGCGAGTCGCAGGAATGGCTCAAAAGGCGCGGCTGCCAGGGCCGCCTGTGGTGACAGGGCAGGGCGTCTTTGGCAGCGGAGGCAGGAGCAACGCCTGATTGGGTCCGCTGCAGGGCATGGCGCTTGGGAGCCAGGAGCGATTTGATCGATTGATCTCGGAATTTCGAGTCGCCGCTCCAGAACGCTGTTGGCATCGCTCTTGACGCGATTGCGATTTAAGTTCATGCGGTCATCAAAACGCGGCAGGATGTCCGCGCGGCTCATCCATAGTGCTCACAGCGCTATCATGGCTTTGATCTGCGCTATGCTGCATTGGTCGATGGGAGGGCTCACGATGTCTGATGACAGGCGTTCTTTTCGAGTCCGAGGGCTTTGCCGGTCGCGCTGGCGGTCAATTCTGTGTTGCCACGCTCTGATTCTGCTTGGCGCGCTTTTCAGTGCGCCAATGCATGCCCAGCAATATGCTGCGGTGGTCCTGCCGGTACCGGATGTTCGCCTGTCCTTGGCTGGCGATGTCAAGGCGGTCGTGCGGCAGTCGGACGGCAAGCTGGTGCTGGGTGGTAGCTTCGATCTGGTGGGTTTGGAACATCGGCAGAATCTGGCGCGTTTCAATACAGATGGCAGCTTGGACGTCAGCTGGCCGGCGCTGGCCAATGGTACGGTCAATGCGCTCGCGCTCGATGCTGGCGATCATCTCTATGTCGGCGGCGCGTTTACCGAAGTTAATGGGATTGGTCGCAATGCGCTTGCCAAGCTTGGGCCAGATGGCATGCTGGACGCCGACTGGAATCCCGCTCCGAACAGCATCGTCAACGCTTTGCTCGTGTCGGGAAGTCAGCTCTACGTTGGTGGTGCGTTCGGCAATATTGCTGGATCGGCAAGAACCGGTGTTGCCCGCGTGAGTGTGTCTGGCATGGGGCAGCTTGATGCGACATGGAATCCGGCGCCCAATAACAGCGTTTTGGCGATCGTCGAAGCCGGTAGCAACGTTTACCTCGGTGGGTCGTTCAGTCAGGTTTCCGGCACGGCGAGACTCCGGTTGGCGAAAGTATCGGCGCTCGGCGCCGGGTTGCTGGACGCCAATTGGAATCCCAGTGCTGACGCCATCGTCAACACGCTGGCGTTGGACGGCTCGGGTTCGCTTGTTGTCGGGGGTGTGTTCTTCAATATCGGCGGCTTGCCGCGCAATTGCATTGCCAAACTTGATCCAGCCGGAACCGGAGCGGCCAATGCAAGTTGGATTCCGGCCAGCGCAAGTTTTGGTTGCAGTGTTCGCGCGCTGGCAGCCGACGGCAATGGCGCCATCATCGCTGGCGGCTCCTTTAGCACGATGGGCGGTCTGTCTCGCAACAATCTGGTCCGACTGCTGGACTCCGGCACGGTCGACAGCGGCTGGAATCCAGACGTGCAGATGCAACGATACCTGACCTTGGTCGGCGTACACGCGGTGCTGCCTTTGGCCGGCGGCGCCGTGCAGGTCGGGGGCAACTTCGATACGGTTGCCGGCAACGCGCGTTTTGGCAGCGCGCGGCTGATGCCGGACGGAAGTTTGGATGCTTCCTTCTCAGCCGCGATTGATCGACTCGGCGATGTTCGTACCTTGGCGTTTGATCCAATAAGCGGACACACCTACGTTGGCGGCAGTTTTGAATTGGTCAACGGCTCTCAGGTGCATCGCAACTTGCTCCGTCTTGCAAATGACCTTTCCCTGGATGGCGGCTGGACTGCCAATGTCAATGGTCCGGTGAGTGCGCTCAAGGTCGATCAGACTCAGCGTGTCTACGCAGCGGGTGCGTTTACGCGTAGCGATTTGGTGGTGCGCAACTACCTGGCGCGCTTCGATGCCAGTGGTGTCTTGGATGCGACGTGGAATCCGAATCCAAACTTCTTTGTTGAGGCGATGGCGCTCAGCGTGGATGAAAGCAATCTCTATTTGGGTGGGGCATTCACACAAATCGGCGGGCAGTCTCGAAATCGGCTGGCGCGTGTGGCAACAGCCGGCACCGGGAGTCCGCCCGACTCTTGGAACCCAAATGCCAACAGCAGCGTGCTGGCAATGGCCTTGCGCCCAAGCGATGGGGCAGTTTATGTCGGCGGGGCATTTTCAGTTTTGGGCGGCCTGGCGCGGAGCTTCGTCGGCAAGATTGGCAATGACGGTACGGTCGATGCGTCCTGGGCGCCGAATCTCAACAACTTTGTCGAAGCGATCGATGTTGATCCGAGGCCGCCACTGGTCAAGCGTGGCTCGGCTGGATCGATCGGCGTCGGTGGTGATTTTGACTTGGCGGCCGGGGTGGCTGGAGCCCTGGCCCGCAATGGCCTAGTCAACTTGCTGCCAAATGGAACCGGTGCATTTGATTCTTTGCAAGACGCGAGCCCACCTACCGGTAGTCGCGTTCAGGGGCTGGGTGCTTTTGCCCCAGAGGTCTACCCCGAAACACTGAATTGGATCTGCGGCACCTTTCCCGCTTCCAACGGGTCCAGCGAGATCGGCTTGCAGGTGTTCAATGCCGGTGGTCAGGTCGTGATCGAGTTGCCGGTAGCGTTGGATGAAGGGATTTCAGATGTCATTGCCCATTACTACTTCAACCGCATCAGTCAGCAATCAAACCAGGTATCGACCGGCAGTCCTGCCATCCTGGTGGGTGGCTCGTTTACGCTGATCAACGGCCAGGCGCGAAAGGGGCTGGCGGCGGTGCAATTGCTTGCCAACCAGCTATTTGCAAACAGTTTTGAATGAGCGCGTCGTGACAAATCTCTGCGTGCTCGGTAGTGATGCGCGTGTCGCTACGTGGACCGACTGATGTGGTATTCGGAACCGCATCGCCATCGCTGTATGGGTATCCACGAAGTACTCGCCATCGCTGTACGGGTGTCCACGAAGTGATCCGGCAGGCAGATGGACCATGACATCAAGCACGCGAGGGCGTAACGACGCTTGCGCGGATGCGCCTTGCGCATGTATTTGTCGCTGCCTGATGCCATGAACATTCGGAGCGACGCATGCTGTTGATCGAACGGGCGGTCAGGGACACCGCAATGCCGAGAGTGTTGTTCGACGTGACGTCTGGATTGATGGCGCAATCACTTCGAACTTGCCGTGAGCAGCCGTTGCCGCGATCTGCCGCGGATGTGTCGGATTGCCAGACCGTGCTGACCGACTGGTTGGCTGCCCGGTTCTCGCGATCTGCGCTGATGCTCGGCTTGGCGCTGTCGGGTCCGGCGAGCGCGCAGCTTATGGTTGCCGATGATTTCAACAACTATAGCAATGGCAATCTGTCTGGGCAGGGCTCATGGATCACCAGCAATTCAACCAATCTGGTCTTTAACGTCAGCGACAGCAACCCGATTCCCTATGGTTGCTACAACGGCGGTAACGGTGGCCGCTACGTCACGCCGGGGGCAGGGGGCGTGCCATACAGCCAACGTCTGCGCTACCCGACGACAAACTTCGTCGCCAGCACTGACCAGACCTTGTTCGTGTCCGCACTCGTTCGCCCGACCGCTGCAGGAAGCAATAGCGAAGCGCACCTGATCGGCCTCGGCAACGACTTCGGTGGAACCAACTATGAGTTTCTGCGCGTCCATTTGCGGGCAGCGACCGGGGGCGTGAACTTTGGCATTTCTAAAGGCAATGGCGCCGGGCTGACGGGAGACGCAACCGGCGGGATTGTATGGGGTTCGACGGTGTATCCGCTCAACGCGACCTATCTGGTGGTGGCGCGCTACGTCTTTGACAATGGTGGTGGCGCCAGTGCCGACTCGATCCATCTGTGGGTCAATCCAGCCACGGACAGTGCGCCCAGCGAGGCCACTGCGACTGCCATCATCGGGCCAGGCGCGGGCGGCAACGACATTCTTTTCGACAGCGACAATGTTCGTAACGTGTATCTCAGCTCACGCGAACAAGGTGGCATCAGTCCGGCCTTCTTACTCGATGGCCTACGCTACGCCCGTGGCGCTTCAGCGGCATCTGCTTGGACCAATCTGGATGCTGGCCTGCTCCCGTGTCAGCAGACCACGACCACCACCATCAACAGTGATCAGCCCGATGCGAGTCTCGTGGGTCAAGCGTACACGGTCGACGTCACGGTGGCAGGGCAGAGCACCTCTCCTAGCGGGACCATTACCGTCAGCGATGGTATGGCGAGTTGTGGTCCAGTGAACTTGGTGCCCAGCGTCGCGCCAAATAGTGTTGCCAGTTGCCAGCTCACGAGTCTCACAGCTGGCAGTAAGGTGCTGACTGCCATGTACACGCCATCAAGCGGCGCGTTTGCCGGCAGCATCGGTACTGATACCCACCAGGTAAATCCGGCGAACACTGCCGTCAGCGTGGCTGGTCCGGCGCGCGCGCGCATCAATACCGCAGCCACCTACACCATCACACTTAGCGCGTTGGCGCCAGGAGGTGGCACACCCGCAATTGGCACGGTGACCGTCAGTGCGGGTAGTAACAGCTGCACGATCACGCTGCCGGCAAGCGCCTGCGACTTGAGTTTCGCCAGCTTGGGCAGCCGCACGATCAGTGCCAGCTTTTCCGGCAATGCCAACTACTTGGCATCGACCAGCAGCGGCCCCGGCGATGCCGGCACGCTGGTGTTTGCCCAGAGCGATCTACAAGTCACCAAGGACAATGGGCAGGCGTTCTACGGGATCGGCGGTTTACAGGTCTACACCATCCAATTGCGCAATGTCGGCCCGGATGTCGCCAGAAACCTGCGCCTGCAGGACGCTGCCCCGCCCGAACTCGCAAACGTGCAATGGAGTTGCGCTGCCTCGGGCGGCGCCATATGTCCGCAAAGCGCGGGCAGCGGCAGTATCGATCAGATGATCGCCGAGATTGCGCCGCCTGAAGTGCTCACCTACACCTTGTCCGGCACCGTGGTCGGTAGCTCAGCTCAGATCAGCAACACCGCAAGCGTGCAATTGCCGAGCGATACCACCATAGAAGACGCCAACACCGGCAACAACGACGCGACCGACGTCGACCAATTGAGCACCCTGTTCCGTGATGGCTTTGAAGTAACGAGCGTGAGCGCCGCGAGTGGCAGCTTCCTGTTGCCGAGCACGGCACTGCGTGGCGCCGTCGACCGCGTGGCCGTCAGCGTGTTTGGCCTGGATGACCGCAGCGGGAATGTCTTGCGTGTGTACGCACGCGTGTTGAACGGCGAGATCGAATATGCACTCGCCACGCGCGAGCCGGTTGGACGCGAGCCCGCTGGATGGGACCTGGGTTCCTGGCGACGCTTTTCGGGTGATCCCACGTTGCGTTGGACCGCTACACCAGAAGCAGAAGGCTGGCGATTACTGAGTGCGATATTGAACTAATACCGTGTCCCGCAAACAAGTGGCATCAATGGGTCACTTCATCTTGTTGGCGGACGAGATCGATCAGGCGGAGCCGACCTTGGTACACGAAATGACCCATGCGCTGCTCAGTCATCTGGAGTTGCCACTGTGGATCGAAGAGGACATTGCCACGGCCATGGAACATACGGTCGGCCAGGACTCCGTTGATCCGAGTTATGTGCTGAATCGCCGCAGCGACATGCAGCACCGTCACGGGCGCTATTGGAACGAGCAGACCAAGATCGGCTTCTGGGATGGTTCTGCGTTCTCTAACGGCGCTGCGTCCGAGCTAGCCTACGATATGGCTCATCTGATCGTTTCCGAGCTGAGGCGGGACTTCCCTCGCTTCGCTACGTTCGCCAAGGCCGTAAGCGTTCATGATGGCGGCGCTGAGGCCGCACGGTCAGTTTATGGCCTGCCACTGGATGCATTTGTGGATTCATACTTGGAGGTGTGGCGCTGAAGTGAAGTTTGCAGTGAACTCTTGGTTCGTGCCGTTTTGGTGGGCGAGGGTGGCTCAAGAGGGCGTCGTGGCAGGGGTTCTGGGTACTTTTGATAGATGTCGACGCGCGGTTTTTATGGATGTCCACTGGGCTCTCCCCGATTCGGCACAAGCCGGAGTCCGAGGCTCCTGGCATGATTGGGGGGGCGAGCAGCTGCAGTGAGCGTTCGGTTGAGGCAAGATCACATTGCAGACTTCCGGCAGTCGATACATATCGGGTAGGCCGCCTTTCCGGAAATGCGTTTTGGGCGAATAGGGAGTTCTCGTTTTATGATAAGTCCGCAGCAAGATCAGGAGTTCTGGAGACGCAGAAATATGTCGCTCCGATTCGTCGTCGCTCTGGCGTTACTGTTCCCGGCGTGCTTGCTCGCTGCAACATGGCTCGGCCCGAGCTTCCGCCCCTGGTTGGCATTGGCAGGATTCTTCATTTCTGTCGCGATCGCGGCGCTTACCATTTGGGCCTGGCGATGCACGGCATGTGGGGCCGGCATAAAGCTAGATGGCGCGACCTGTTCAAAATGCGGACATGTTTTTCGTAGGCTTAAAGAATGACTGCGACCATCCTACGCTTGATTTGAATACTCCGATCAAAACTCCTTGACTAAGACGGGGCGTCTATCGATGTCGACGGTGCATTGTAGCGGCGCGTCCTATATGGTCGTCACCTCTCTTAACTAGCGCTGTAGCTTCATTCGGGAGTCTCCGGTAGCACACATGAATCTGAAAACTCAAAGACCCAAACGTGGAACGAATGACTTGCGCCAAGGCGATCGTATCTCGGTCAGGGTCACCACCACTGGAAAGCCTGGCTACATCGGTCACCGTGAGGGTGTGGCCACGGAAACCTTAGTCCCAATCGACGAGATCATCCGATGAGCGAGTTGCCATTCGCCTACGGCGGCGCGCCGCTGCGCGGTCGCTTGCGTGTTGAGCCCGAGGACTTTTTTGTCGACGAGCAGCTCGGCTTTGAGGCGAGCGGCAGTGGCGAGCACTGGCTCGTGCATATCGAGAAGCGTGGCGCGAATACCGTGTTCGTTGCGAAGCAACTCGCAAGCTTCGCGGGTGTTAGCGAGCGCGACGTCGGTTATGCCGGTATGAAGGACCGGCATGCTGTTACCCGCCAGTTTTTCTCGGTGTTGGCGAAGAAGGGCCGGGACACCGATTGGACGCAGTGTGCGATCGAAGGTGTGACGGTGCTTTCTGCGCAACGGCATGCCCGCAAGATTCAGCGCGGTGCATTGCGCGGCAATGCCTTCGTGATCCGCCTGCGTGATGTCAGTGGCGACCGCGAGCTCGCGGCGCAGCGCATGGCTGCGATCGCCGCGCACGGCGTGCCCAACTACTTCGGCGAACAACGCTTCGGACACGGTGGCGGCAACGTCGACAAGGCCCTGGCAATGTTCGCCGGCAAACGTGTCGAACGCGCTGAGCGCTCGATCCTGCTCAGCGCCGCGCGTTCCGAAATCTTCAATGCCGTGCTCGCTGCACGGGTTGCCGATGGCAGTTGGCAGCGTGCGCTGGATGGCGACGTGTTCCAACTTGACGGCCGCAATGCGATCTTCGGGCCCGAACCGTTGAGCGACGAACTGCATGAACGCATCGTACGCGGCGACATCCATCCGACCGGGCCGATGTTCGGCCGCGGTGAACTCCGCACGACCAATGCGGTGTGTGCGCTTGAAACTGCCATCTTCGACGCCCATTCCGAACTTTGCGCCGGCCTCATCACCGCCGGCCTCGACCATGAACGGCGGTCCCTACGCCTGCCGGCGCGCGACTTCACGTGCGAATGGAATAACACCGACCTGATCGCACGTTTTTCGCTTCCAGCGGGTGCTTACGCGACGACGGTGCTTCGGGAATTGGTGCGCTGGGACTGATCGTCTGCGCCCGATTCACCACTACCTGTGGATGATTGCCGCATCAGTGCCGACAACCGATCCGTTCATCGGCATTGGCAGTGCGTACTTCCAGGTAGGTCCGGTACCGGATTCCTGAAGTTCAGATTCCCGGCTTGGGCCAGTATGCCGTACCGACTTGAATCACGGGGATTCATGGATGTCCGTGGGAGTCCGGCCGCCCCTTTGGTGCGCTTATTCGCGCATCACACTATCAGCGACGATGCGCAATTTTCACGACGGCACAGTGTGGCAAGTAGCCCTCTCCCCAGCCCGCTTCCACTCGCGTGGGAGTCCAGCCGCACCTTTGGTGCGCTGATTCGCGCATCAAACTGTCAGCGACGATGCGCGATTTTCACGACGGCACAGTGTGGCAAGTAGCCCTCTCCCCAGCCCTCTCCCACTCGCGTGGGAGAGGGAGCGTTCCCTCCCCCGCGAGCGCGGGGGAGGGCCCGGGGAGGGGGTTACTTGCGGTCAGAATCGTCACCAACCGCAATTTATTGGTTATCAATACCAATGGGTTTCGGCGTGTTTGATGAGAGTGTTGCTTCAACAATCGGGCCAGAGAACGCTTCGCCCGCACGGATTTGATCGCCCAGCCCGGCTCAAGACGCTGTCGTGGCACGGGATTCCGGAGATTTATGGGCGTCCAGTGCTGGCTTGCGCCATGCAGGCGTTTGGATTGAGCGATGATCGTCGCGCTGGAAATTGGTAGAAGATTGCATCGGGACTTCGAATCTGTGGCACGGGATTGCTACGATCCCAGGCGGTACATCCCCAGTTACCCGCGTCAGACTGAGTTGCCTTGAGTATCTACATCCCTAGCGAGGTGACCCATGACTCAAACCATTGGTGCTTGCCCCACCGCACCCGCTAAGGCACTTCGCCTTGAGGTTCGGCGGCTGCGGCACCCAACGAGACTTAGGCTTCGCGGACCGTGGTTTGTTCTTGGTTGTCGGGCACTAGTGTTGCTTGGGCTGCTTTGGATGGTGTGTGATGTCGTCGCAGCGCCGGCGCTCCGCGAGCAGCGGATCTTACGCGGTGGTTTTGTCATCGTCGGCAATACGCTCGCGCAGGACTGCGGCGCTGCCGTGCCAGCGCCCATAACACCCGTTGGCGCTTGCGGCACAAACGTCACCGATTCCGCGCCCGATGTGTTCTGGCGGTCGGATTCGCCGAGTGACGGTCAGGTGCAAGGGGATACCTCGATTACTGCAAGCACGGCGCGATCCACGGCGATGCTGAGCCTCCCGGTCGGCGCGGAGATTGTTTCGGCGCGTCTCTACTGGTCATCGCGTAGCCCGAGTGGCACAGCTGATACCACGGTGACGCTGGAACGTCCCGGTGTGTTGACTCAGAGCGTCTCTGCCGATTCGTCGCAAACGCAAACTCTGGGTGCCACTTTTTTTCTCGCCAGCGCAGACGTCACCGCGCTCATGACTCAGTATGGCGCTGGCAGCTTGCGACTCGCGGACGTCGATGTGGTTAGTTTGCTAAACCTCAATGACAGCACGGTGTATGCCGGTTGGTGGCTCGCTGTCATTTATCGACAGGCGGCCATGCCGCTCGCGCAGATCAGTGTGTTTGATGGGCTCGATTTCGTGCTTACCAATGTCCCCGCATCCGCGGTTGTCAGCGGTTTCTTGGCGCCGGCCAATGTCATCGCGAGCGTTGGCGTGGTCGCCGCGGACGGCGATAGCGGATCGACGGGCGATTCCTTTCAGGTCAATGGTTTGGTGGTGAGCAACCCTGCTCGACCTGCCGACAACTTCTTCAATAGCTCGCGGAACAATTTCGGTGCTAGTACGTCAGTAGCCGGCGATCTGCCGTTGCTGACCGGCGGCGCTGGCAGCTTCTCCGGTTTGGATATCGGCGTTGCCGACATCTCGGCCATGATCGCGCCGGGGCAGACTTCGGCAACCTTTGCGGCATCGTCTGTTGGTGACGTATTCGCACTGGCCACGGTGGTGACGTCTATTGCTACGGCAGCACCTGACTTTTCGGCGTCATTGGTAAACTCAGCCGTCAATCTGTCGGGACGGCCATTGCTCGGAAGCAACGTGGGCGACACGTTGGAATTTACGGTCAGCGCCGACAATGTGGGCAATGACACAGCGGTGGGAACCCTGCTGACGAGTGCCTTGGAACCGACGTTGCAGTATGTGCCAGGTTCGCTTGCAATCGTCAGTGGCGCGAACACCGGAAACCTCACCGATATCAGTGGTGACGACCAGGCAGAGTTCGACACCGGCACGCAAACCATCGTATTTCGACTTGGCGTCGGTGCCAGCGCCGCATCCGGTGGTCAGCTAGCACCTACCGCATCGACCGCAATCCGATATCGCGCGACCGTCTTGGGCCCGGCAGCGTTGATCGGCACCAACATTGCCATGATTCAAGCTCAGGGACTGCAAGGGGCGCCAATTGAAAATACCGGCAGCAACGTTGTGCGGTTCAGTATTGATGCGCTGCTGAAGGATGGTTTTGAATAGGTTTGTTGGCGAAGTCGTGGCAACGTGAGGACCCAACGCACACACACCGAAGCGGATACGGGGCCCAGCAAGCCTTGCTGAAAAACACCCAAAATTCCCGCTCCTGATACAGCGTTGGTTGCTCTGGCATGGATGCGGTGTTCGCAATGCGGATCGCCATAGCTTCAGGCTCATCCGAACCCGGAAACACCAAGCCCCAGCGACGCGCGACTTCTTCGTCGGACCATCCCTCTGCTGCCTGTGCGTCGACCTTCAACACGACATCCAGATGATGACTCATCACCGCATGTGCGGAGATCGACACCGAGTAAGCCTCGGCCAGTTCCCGCAACCGATCCTCAACCTATTCTCGCCGGTAGTCAAAGTTCTTCCGCCGAACGTTGTCGTAGCCACAGAGCCAAGCGCGCCGCACGCAGCGACTGACGCAGTGATCATAGCCCGTGCAGTTGCGTGGAACGGTTCGTTCGCGAGCTCGCGGCATGATGATCGCCTTCCCTGGCGGTTTGTTTGCGTCACTTTCCTAGTGAACAATGCCGACATATTGGACGATTTCTGAAAATCGGGTCAGAAGACTCTTGGTTCGCGAGGTTCTGGTGGGCGAGGGCGGCATAAGACACTGTCGTGGCGGGGAATTCAGGGGGGTAGTGGGTGTCCACGAAGCCCGTGGATGTCCACGAGGCCTTGCTGGCCCCAAAACGTCGACTGACTGAAATGTCGCGCTGCTTGTGCATAGAACTGTATGCGCAACGCACGATCCGTCGCATGAACGGTGTGTAGCCAATCGAAATACTCGGGCCCTGGGGAGCCCCTGGCAACAATGCTCCGTGCAATCAAGGACGCACCCTCGATGGCTCGCATGATGCCAGTCCCCGACAATGGATCGTGAGAAGCTGCCGCGTCCCCCATGAGAACCTCATTCGTGTCATTGTTCATGGCCGACCACCCGACGCGCGCATCTACACCTCGAAGGCGCGAGAAGTCGATGCACCCAACGGCTTCGCTTATGAGTTGCGTGCCGCCAATGAGATCGAGAAGCCATTCCTTCCGCGCGTCCAATCCGCGTGGCACGAGCGTTGGGCGGGTCACGCAAACAACAAATTGTTCGCCCGCCACGGGCGGTGGGATGTAGAGCCAGCCATCAGACACCGATTCGACGAGGAGTCGCGCGCTTCCGATGCCAGCGCACGGCATGAATAGTGCGATCAGTCGGTCTGATTCGCCTCGGTTTGCGATGGCGCTGCGTCCGCTTGCGACAAGTCGGATTTTGCCTCTGTGATAGCGGGCCGCGCCGCGTCGATCCGAATGGATCAGGGTCGCCCCGGCGTCTGATGCAGTCCGCTGGAGGTGGGCATGCCATGCGCGCCGATCGACCGCGAGGCCTGGTATTGCAAAGAGCAGTCGATAGTCATACCAATCGATCGGTGCGCCGCACCAGGCACTCATCACGCCATCGCAATACGTGGCGGATGAGGCGGGCTCTCGAATTCCAAGTTCTTGCAACAGCATTCGCGCGCGCGGGCCGAGAATCTCGGCAGGCGCTGAGTAGGGGCGCTGTGCCTCGACGTGTTGAACGACCTTCAGGCCTGCGCGCGACAGCAGTGCTGCGGCGACACTGGCAGCGACACCGCTTCCCTCGATTTCAATGTCAAAGCGCGATTCGCTCACGGACCCAGCGCGGGGTCACGACCTTGTTCCACAAAGGCGCCATTGCCATCAGGCGTGGCGACACCCAATTTCATCGCATTGTCAACCAACGCGACATGCGACATTGGCGGACGCAACCAATCCACATTGGCGCCTGATGCGTGTCTGAGGACCGCTGGCCGCTGTGCCGGCCACCAACCTTCGCCGCACTTGAGAAAATCTGCCTGCCAGGGCTGAGCCATGTGCGCAGTGAGGTCGCCGGGGACGACCGTGCTCGATAGACGGTACTCGAACGGCAATGAGTAGAGAGATCGTTCCGTCATATTGATGCCGGCCTCAATTCCAGGAAAGAATCCCTGGCCAAGGGTTGTGTCCAGCGCCGTGCGCGTCAACACATCGGCGAATCCCCGATTCGGCTCCGCGCCACTCTCGAATATCCCCTGAGCGTAAGCGTCCAGCGCTGAGTTCTGCCAGTCTCGGAGGCTGAATGATCTCAAGTTGGCCTCCACTTCACGGACGAGTGCCGCAGTTTCCTTCCGAAGATTGAACTCCGATGGCAGTGGACTCGCAAGCCTCGTCCAGTCAGTGCTGATCTGTGACCAAGTTGCCGTTGCGTCGACCCAGCGTAGATTCGCGGCGCGCTCAATCATTGGCCGAATATCGGTTTCGAACCAAGGTCGAACGACGGCCGGGAGCAAAGCGTTCTGAATGCCAACTTGTCGGATCACATCGTAGAGCGTCACCACACCTGAAGTGCCGGGCGCAAAATCGGGAGGAGCCGTAACCACCCAGGCAGAAAGCGCAGCCTGTGGCGCCTGACCGGGCAACTCGATGCTGGCCTCGATCAAGCCGTCGCAAACGTCGTCAAACCAATCCGGGTTGGTGTAGAAGCTTCCTCCTAAAGGGGGCGGGGGACTCTTGAGGGTCGCCGTTCGACCAAGGCCGCCGAGAACAATCAGCCGTTGATGTCCGTCGGTAAACACTTCACCCAACAGCACTGGCTCGGACTGGTAGTGGCCGATCAAGCTTGCCCTTGGTGCGAGCGCGCCCGCCAGTTCGGCTGATGCCCGCATGGCACGGTCTTGTCGCATCGGGTCATCTGTGATGCTGCGTGGCACTGACGGAGGGGTTGGCGGCCGTCGGACCGAGTCCTTTCGATTTGCAACAGAAATCCGCCAATGCACGACAGTTCCTGTTGGCAGACTCGCCGGCACTGGCAGACCTGCGGAATCGACTTCAAAGAGGTGGAA
Organism: Ahniella affigens; assembly: GCF_003015185.1. Lineage (GTDB taxonomy): Bacteria > Pseudomonadota > Gammaproteobacteria > Xanthomonadales > Ahniellaceae > Ahniella > Ahniella affigens. The sequence continues at coordinate 2,481,707 of NZ_CP027860.1, read as the reverse complement.
CCGCACCGCGCGCCGTTTCATGCGAAGCGCGTTGTCCTTGAACCCATGTACTTCGGTCTCCGATCCGTCCGGGTGAACTTGAATCCCAAGAGATCCAGGTGCTTCGGGAGACAGATAGTAGTCAGGGCTGTTACCGATGCGAGCAAAGCCGATGGGTGGATAGATGGCATAGGGCATGGTCAGATTCCTTCTGGCAAGTTGGGAGCGCGCTCGGTATCAAGTTGCTCAATCCGCGACAGTCGCTGTTTGCCGGTGACGTCTGTAGCGAATTCGGGGTGGGCACGAATCGCTGCAATGCACTGGCTCTGCCTGCTTCGAAGGTTTGTGTAGCGCGCGGCGAATGTGGCAGTCGTTGTCGGCAGGGTCTCGTCGGACAAACCATAGGTCGGGCCGGCGATGTTGCTTGGATCATTGTCAACAGGCCGAGCCGACATGTAGTCAGCCAGCGGGCCAAGCACCCGCCTCATCATATTGATTGCGATCTTAATCATCGCGCTTCGTGATGGTTCGCTGCGCTTCAGCGAGATCGCCCAGCTGATGTCGATCAGCATGAGCTCGTAGAGGCAGTTGAAGAGCTCAGCCCAGAGTGCGCTGTATGGATTCGTGATCGGCGTCGGTGTTTGGTCTTCTGGATCTGGTTGTGACGGCACAAATGGCGTTCGCGCCAGTGCGCGCGCCGGTATGGTCCCGGTCTCAAATTGATCGAGAACAGAAATGAAGCTGGCAAAGTGCGATTCAGTGGCGCCGGGCAAGCCTTCTCCTTGCGCAGTGATTGCATCGATGGCCGCAAGAGCTTCTTCGCGCGTTGAAGCAGGCATCACAATCAGCCCGGGTTTTGACCCCCAATCGGCTGCTTGACTCGCGTAATCGAGACTAATGGCTCGGGGGATGAAATCGTCGTCTTTCAAGTGCCAGCCAGCAACGAACGGCATGGAGCCGAGATCTAGTCCAGCGAGATCAGCTTGGTCATCGGTTTGGAAGATCCAGCGAATGGCTGCATAGATCTCGAATACTGGGTTTGGTGACAAGCTGTTGCTGGCAAGCAGGGCCTCGAGCTTTTCGATGCGTGCTGCAAGCGTTGGATCAGCAATCTCGAACGGCCTTTCGACAACAACGTATTTCGCAAGGGATTCTCTTGAGAGTGGCTCAAGTACGAGCGGCATGGGGTTCTGCTCACTGGAGACCCGGATTCCATCTCGCCCAAGATGAAGCGACGCGGGCAGGCCTTCGTCCGAGATGCCCGTCAGGGCAAGGAGCAGGTTCTGTACGGTGATCAAGTGACCCATTTCTTGAATGGCCACTTGCTTGATGATGTCCGCGACTTCAGCATGGGCGGATTGCGCCGCGTAAAGATACTGGACCATCAAGGCGTGTTCTACCTCCGCGGCGACCTTCAACAGACCGATCGCGTCTTCTCGTGGTGTCGATGCCCCTTCAGTCTGCGGCACCCCGGTCTTGAACAAGGCCGCAACCATCCGGGCCTGTGCGGGGCCCATCTCGGTCTCGACGATCTTGCGCGCGCTCGTCCTGGAGTATGCGGCCAGCTTTTCCGAGGGGGCGTGCCGCCAAACGATCCTCGGAACGCCTGCATGTTGTCGCTTAGCCATGATGCCTCCCGTTATTCGGGGCGGCGAGCCTGCCCACCGCGTACGCCATCAGGCCTTTTGAAGGCGCCGAATGGTGACAATTGGCGTTGTCGGCACCGAGTGTTTGGATGTCCAGCGGCACCCATACGGGCGATGCAGTCGGTGATCGCCAATGGATGATTTTCAAGGATGTCATGCACATGCTCCCGAGTAGTCGAGCCGCCGCAGCGAAGACCGCTAGCTGGCTTGCGATATGAAGTGTCGCGAGGATCAAAGTTCTCGCTGCCTAATGTGATGCCGCGATCGAATGGTCGAGCGACGAGCTCACCAGAAGCCGAGGCGCACAGTTTTGAGAGGACGCGAGAACGCGATCGCAAACTGTTGCCAATGGGCTGAATTGGTCCATCCTGAAAGTTCAGTCCCTAACTGAGTCCGTCATCTGTCCCGATTCAGTGCGCTGGAGCGAAGCAGGTGCGCTCCCGACCGCGAGCGGGCCAGCCACGGCGCTGCAGCCTCTGAACTTCTTCGGAGGCGCGTTAGAGATCGCTTAGAAGCGACACTTTGTGGACTGGGATGTGACTAAGCAACTGCGTTGTCATCGCCACGAAGCATCGCCTTCGTGAACCGGCTGCCAGTGCGTGCCAATGAGCAACGCGGCGACGCGTGATGGCGCATTCCGTCCACTAACGATGCGAGGAGCACAGTCATGGATCTTGATCAATTGCACACTTTTCTCGAGCGCAAGAGTCCCGCCGGCTTGGGTTACGGATTGCGGATCGCCGATCTTGAGGTCGCAGTTCGCGCAATGCTGACCCGTCTTGGTCTGTCGCCCCTAGACGGGGTGAATCGCAACTTGGCGCTTCCGTTTGGAAGTCTCGCCGCATCATTTGATGTGGACCCGGCGGCATTCAGTATGGAGCCGAAAACCGGAGCGATCTCGCTCGACCTGAACATCTGGATTCATGATCGAGCGGATGCGAACAATCCGATTTATAAACTTCAGTATTTGCTGCGTGACGAACCGGTCTCCGCGGGCGTCGATTTGGCAGGAATGAAAGTCTTTCTCGAGCCGCAGAACGCTCGGGCGGTGGTCCACGCACATGATTTTTCTCACGGCGCCGATCCGATCTTGATCCGACTAGGATTCGTCGATGCGCTGGGTATGGCAGATCGTTCACGGTTCGCGACTGAGGTGGCCTTTCCCTTCATTTGGCTGAACGCTCAGGGTCTGATGCGCGCAATCGTTCGTAGCTTTCCGCTTCCTGATGTCTTCTCCTGGTTTAAGACGATTCTTCCGGCCGGCGCCATAATCGCGGAAATTCAAAGCGGCTACTTGGCTGCTTGGTCAGAGCAGGTTGCGATCTCGATTCCATCGTGCGGGCTGCCGCCCGCGGCACGTCCGGCACCGAAGGTTGTGGCGGACGCCATATTAGGCAACCCCAAGCCTTGGTCACCCGCGGATTCGTCCGAGCCTATGCTAGCGATCTACCTGTCCGAGCAACCGCTACTGGACTGGCATGCGCAGGCATTGATGCCGGCAATCGCATTTCATCAGGAGGACGATGGATTCCCGGGCTGGAGCGTAGACGGGCATGTTGGCGTTGAACATGCGACCATAACGTTCGCGCCGAGCGCCACCGGTGGCTCGCTGACCGTTGCCGCAGCGCTTCGCTTGCATGCGTTCGCGTCCAGTTGGATCAACGGGCCATGCGGCCTTCGTCTCGACGTCGCCAGTGCCGCAATTTCGGGACCGGGCAGTTTGCGCGCCGACTTCTCCGTCAACTATTCCGATTCTTTGCGCGCATTGCGTTCGGCGCTCTCGGTCGAAATTGACGTTCCGCCTGGTGATCTCAATATTACGGCCGGCGGCATGCTCCCTGGCGCGTTTGCCGAGTTGGTTGAGTGGTTGCTTCGTGCTGGCGTCATCCATGTTGATATCGGTTTGCGAGCTCGAAGCGAGCAGACGCTGCTCGATCTCGTTGAGTCCGCGAGTCGGCTCGGAAGGGCGTTCGTGACCGGGCGGGTCGCAGAGCACTCAGTGGCATTCGCCATTGCCTGGGACAACTAGCACGAGGTCTCAGTCTCGCCTGCCAGTCTCGCCTGCCTGGCAGCAGATTCGAAATCGTTGTTTGGTGGGATTGGTGGACATCCGTGTATTTTGCCTCCTGCATGGTCTGTGAGATTGGGGTCAGAAAATTCTTAATTGCTGGGTGTCCAGGATGTTCTCATTGCGCAGGTCCGGCGTTCTCATTCTGGCGACAACTCGGTGCCACCGACGAATTGCACGGTCCCATACTCGTCAAAAGGAGGCTTCAATCCCGGAAATGGCGGCTCAAAATTGAGCCAGTCGAACTGAGCTACAAGTTCGCCATACTCATAGATTCGAGAAACGCCGCTATAGGCACTTCCACCAGAACTCGAAATCCTGATTCCAGGGCGGGGTTCTTTGCTGCTGTAGGGTGCCGTTCGCAAGAGTTCTGGAAGGCTTCCAGCTCGCATGTAACAGCCATCTAGCACCTGAAACTCATACCAAATACAACCGCCGGTTCCACAGTAATTCGGTTCGTACCAAAGGTCCCGGTCTTCGCGCACTGCCTCCAACACCCATCCTTCCTGCATCAATGCGGTGGGCGTCGTACAGCTGTAGACGTCTTCGCTATTGATCTTGGTGATGTCCTTCGCGATCAGACTATCCTCGGCACGAAGTACTTCATTGTCGTCAAATGACTCCATCTCTTCATCGACGCCTAACATCGCCGTATCTGCCGTGAAGGCGGAGTAACCACGCGAATTGAACGCAGCGAGCCGATAGGTTCCTGCCTCCCACGTCACAAGCTGGAACCGTCGTTCATCTGGATTCATCACACCTGCGACGTCACAGGGCGTCTCTGGTCGGCATCGAATTAAGACAAATCCATCAGCCATGCTGTCCGCAGCTTGCCATTCGAAATTGATAACAAATCGACCCTCGAACTGCGCAAGAACGAGAACGGGGGTGGCCGGCGGGTACTCCGCTTCGGAGGGCGTGTGGATGGTTTGCCACGCGCTCCACTCGCCTTCCTTGCGGCGACCTCGGTATCGATAGTCGGTGCCCGGTGTCGCATCGTGACGTTCGTACCATGGTGGTGCCGACGATCCTTGCGCCACGAAGCGGCTTCGCTTCCTTATGGGAGGTTCGCGCTGCCACTCCAAATGATGTGGATCATCGAGCGTCACCAAGATCATGCTTGGCGCCGGTGCGGTTAACGAAAACGAGGGCGCATTAGTTGGGTCACTTGCCGCCGCAAACGCTGGCCATACCAAAATCCCGCACAGCACAAGCACCACACTTTTCATGTTGTCGACTCTTTCAGAGATGAGGCTCGCGGCCGGCTGCCGTGTAACCGGGTCAGCCTTCGCCATGCGAGAACCATATCTCAAGTCTCCATCCCAAATCTGACAGAGCGATGCAGATTGAGGCGATGATCGGGGGGATTTCGGTCAGATCGGGGGCGTCACAGGAACACACGGCAAGACGTGTGCGGAGCGCCGAGGATGCGAGCGACATGATCGAGGGGAAATGGCGGAAGGGAATTGGCGGACATCCGTGCAATTTGCCAAGCCGGCTTGGCGCGGTGATATTCCCGCGATCGAGATTCGACTGATCAGACCTGTGGTCGAGTCAGCAGTGCGCGCTCGCCAAAGGGGCGAAGACTGTGCAGATTCGGGCCGCAGCGAAATGCCCGACTCGCAGCTGTCAGCGAAGTAGGGCTAGACGACAGTCCACGAACTGGCCTGCGAGAACGCAGCCGTGCTCGGTGCACTCCAGTTGGAGCTTGCGTGGATGATCAAGAAATGACCGGTGAAGGTTAGAAAGCCGTGGCTTGCCAATAGGCCTGGCGTGCCAGTCTGTATCCCACCAGCCAATGCCGATGCGTATCGCGCGCGAACTGGATGAGTCGGTCCAGCGCGCCCATCGCGGTGACGCGGCGCGTCCCGAAGCCACGGACTTGGTCGTCCCATTGCTGGGGTTCGATCTTGAGTTCTGCCAGGATGGATCGGGTGCTGGCGGCGATTCGGCTAGACTTACCTCGGTGCCATTGGCGACCAGTGTCGTCCACCAGTTGCAGATAGGCCTTGTTACTCAGACTCAGGGCCTCTTGCGGCATGCCGGCGATCGGCCGAACGGGTCGGAATCGCAGCAACTCTTTCGCGCGAATCTTGACGATGCGTTGGTAGACGCCCGTGTGCTTCGATTCGACGATCTTTTCAGTCATCTTCGCCCGAATCGGGTTCAAGTCCGTGTAAACCATGGCCGCTAGCAAAGCGCGTTCGTCAACTAAGGCCTGGGCTTTGAATCGGCCTTCCCAGAACCGCCCGGTACAGTCGTCCTCCTGGTTGGCCTGCCGGGCAATCGGCTCGGCGAGGCTGCGCATGAACCAGCTTAGACTGCGAAGGCGATCCCGATACGTTGCCACCCGTTCCGGCGCGGCCGCGATGTTGGAAATACGTGCCTGTTGTGCCTCCGGATCGTCGGAACCCGGGAACACCCTGCACCAGCGCCGAGCGACCTCTTCATCCGACCAATCCTGCGCGGCCACCGCATCGACCTTCAGCACCACATGCAGATGATTGCTCATGACGGCATAGGCGTAGATCGAGACTGAATAGGCCTCGGCTAGCGCCATCAGCCGATCCTCGACCCACTGGCGGCGGTAGTCGTAATTCTTGTCATTGACCTTGTCATAGCCACAGAGCCATGCCCGCCGGACACAGCGACTGACGCAGTGGTAATAGCCTGAGCAGTTGGTCGGAACAGTTCGTTCGCGCGCTTGCGGCATGCTGATCGCCTTCCTTGGCGGGGAGTTCCGGTGATCTTGCCAATCCTCAGAACCCGGCGCATTGGCTGAAATCTGAGATTGGGGTCAGAAATTTCTGAATTGTTGGGTGTCCGGTATGGTCTACCGGGGCGACCAAGTAATTGGAGTGGGCGGCTCCCAGATCGTGACGCAGAGGTCGACATCGAAGATGTAAGTGCTAGTGAGTTGCCCGCGGTTCTCTCGATACTGCAGATGATTTCAGATGAGCGCGTCGTTTTTGACGAGACAGCCTACGAAGAAGAACTACGGAAATTACGTGAAGCGAACGAACGTGCGAGACCAAGTAACCATGTCGATGAGTCCGCAAGCGACGACAACGGTGGGCTAGAATCAGTTGAACGTGATCCACGGTATGCATGGCTGAGTCTTCGTCTTCCTATCGGGCGAGTCAAGCCTGCTGACTACGTGCAACAAGCACTCTCAGACCTTCGGGTGGGTGCTTCATTGAGCCTTGCGCATTCCGGAGACTCATGGACTGTTCAAGTGATTAACTACGATCGCCGAAGGTTCGCCATACTGACCTGCAACGATTCTGGCGGCGAGATCAAAGTTGTCTTTGCAGGGGCCGGGTCTCTTGACTGACGGCATTTTGGCGGACATCCATGTATGTCGCCTCTCCACCCGACCAATCCTGCGCGGCCACCGCATCGACCTTCACCACTACATGCAGGTGATTGCTCATGACGGCATAGGCGTAGATCGAGACTGAATAAGCCTCGGCCAGCGCCATCAGCCGGTCCTCGACCCACTGGCGGCGATAATCGTAATTCTTGTCGTTGACCTTGTCATAGCCACATAGCCAAGCCCGCCGGACACAGCGACTGACGCAGTGGTAGTAGCCTGAGCAGTTGGTCGGAACGGTTCGTTCGCGGGCTTGCGGCATGCTGATCGCCTTCCTTGGCGGGGAGTTCCGGTGATCTTGCCAATCCCCAAGATCCGGCGCATTGGCCGAAATCTGAGTTTGGGGTCAGAAATTTCTGAATTGTTGGGTGTCCTGCGTGGTCCCTACTGTAGAGCCCCACGGGGCTTGTCGTCGCTCTATTCGAAATCGTCGGTAAGAAGGACGGTTGGGCCGTCAACGAGAAACAGATCCTGAGCGCCGTTGCCGTCGTTGATCGTTGGCGACAATTCCTCGCCGCTGCTGACCATCAGGATCCGACCCTCAACGTCGATCCGCACCGGAGCGGAGCTGCCAAAGTTCTGGGTTTCGCGGATTGTGCGATCAGGGCGTCGGGAAATCAGGCGAATGGCGCCAGTTTCCTGCGAGTAGACAAAGGCATCTCTAGTACTGTTCGAATCCAGATCCTGATCTAGATTGGTCGCTTCGCTCGTGAGACCAACCAGATCACCGAGTGGGCTGATGGACACGACCGATGTTGCACCATTCGCCGCGCTCGCGGCATTGCTTTGCGATACAGAAATCATTCGAGTCTGGTCGGTCTGGGAGTCGTACACAAATGCGTCTGACGCAAAGTTGATATCGGACATGCCCGCTACAAGATTGCTCGCCTTGCTAGAGTAAGCCAAGTAACGGCCATCACGGGACATTCTTGACGCCAGGGTTTGTTCATTGCCGGCTCGGAGCGGCTGCCCTGCTGCGTGACTGATGAGCTTGATGGATTGATCTTGCCGCTGATACAAGAAGAGATCGTCCAGCTCAGGATTGTCAATCATCCCTGTCACCAGATCAGTGGCATTGGAGAGGAACGCGATACGACTTGCGTCTGCCGACATTGAGCTGAACTTGACGTCGCCAAAGCTCGCGGCGGAAAAGTCCGGTGTATGGGAGATCAGGCTGATGCTGCCGGAGTTCGCATCAAACAGGAATAGGTCCATCTGATTGTCGAAGTCGGTAACGCCGGAAACCAAGTCAGTGGCCTCGGATCGGAACACCACCCAACGACCATCAGCGCTGATTGCCTGACCATCCGAACTCGCGTTGGCGGCCCTTGCTCCCGTGATTGATCGCGTCACGAGGCGCATGGTGGCAGTCTGGCGATCAAACAGGAAAACATCCCAATTTTGATTGTTGTCTTCCGTTCCGGCTACCAGATTGCTGGCATTACTGTTGAGAAGCAAGTAGCGGCCGTCATTGCTGAATCCAACGGGCGTGGTCGCTGCGTCTCCCGTGATATTGGGTGCACCAGCGGCAGTCGACACGAGTTGTACCGAGTTCGTGTCGCGGTCGAACAGGTAGGTGTCGAGCATTGCATTATTGTCTGAAAGGCCGGCAATGACCTCGTTCGAGTCGGTGGCGTAAGCGGCATAACGGCCCGAGCCGGATAGTGCTGAAGAGCTGCTCGCGCTGGTGGTTTGCCCGCTGTTGCCAAATCGTCTGCTGACGAGCTTTGTAGTGCGCGCAACGCGATCGAACAAGAACACGTCCGGGCCAGCGTCGTCGCCAGACGTGTTCTCGACGTTCACGCCGAATGAATTGAACAGCACCCATCGGCCATCGTCACTCATTCCGGATAGGCCGGCAGATGCGCTAGGCGCGGTCACGACCGAGGAGCTCTTACGGCTCACGAGCGAGAGCTCGCCGGTCTGAACGTCTTTGACGAACACATCGGCCTTGCCGCTTGGATCGGTGGCATCGGCGACGAGTTGCCCGGAGAACGAATAGAAAGAAATGTAGCGGCCATCATTGGTGACCGAGCCAGCACGAGCACCAATGCCGTCGGCGGCGGTCTCCAAGGGCAGCCCGGCACGGTGTGAGACTAGACGGGTTGTCTCGTTGATGCGATCAAACAGGTAGACATTAGTGCGCGGTGTACCGTTGTAAACGATCCCCATGCCGAGGTCGGTGCCAGAGCTCTCGAACAGAAAATACCGTCCATCGCTGGTCGCATCTACCAGCGTGCAGTTAGAGGATGAGGTTTGTGATGGATGGTCATTTGCGCGGGAGACGACGAGTGTCGCCAGCCCGGCGAGGTCTCGGGCAAACAAGTGTGTACCGCCCGTGTGATTCTGATCACTTACCAGATCATTGGCAGAAGAGCTGAAGCCAATCCAAGATCCGTCGTCGCTGATCGAGACTGCCTGAGACGCTTGATTTGCCGAGACTGTTGGACTTCCATGTGCTGCCGACACCAACGTGTTCGTGTCGGTCACCCGGTTCCATCGATAGACATCCGACGCCGCGTTACCGTCGCTGACGCCAGTAGCGACATTGGTAGCGGCGCTTGTGTACGCAGCGAAATTGCCGTCGGCTGAGAGGAAAATAGAACTGACCGCACCATTGGCCGTTTGCGCGGCGTTGTCGGCCGAATGCGAGATTAGGGTGCTGATGCCTGTTGCCCGATTCCAGAGGAACGCATCATAGGTACCATTGCTATCAACCACGCCCGCAACGACATTGGTCGCAAAGCTCAAGTAGGCCACATACATGCCGTCCGCGCTGAACCCGCCAGACATCGCATAGCCGTTGGCCGTGATGCCGGGCGTTCCGGCTGCATTGCTGATCAAGGTGACCGAGTTCGTTTCGCGATCATAAAGAAACAGGTCGTTCTGAGCATTTGTGTCAGTCGTTGCGAGATTCGTGGCATTCGATTCAAACAGCGTGAACCGACCGTCATGACTGATCCCCCGGGGAACGGAAGCGCCATTTCCCGTTTCGGTTGCCGCTGCGATCCGATGCGACACCAACACGGACTGGCCGCTCACGCGATCGAACAAGTAAACATCGGCGACGCCATTGCTGTCACTCACGCCTGGTACAATGTCGGCTGCAGTGGATTGGAAAAGGATCCATCGACCATCCGGCGTCATATCGGCCGGAAATGATGCACCGGATGCCGTTCGACCCGGTTCGTTCATCCGCCGACTGACCAATTGCCAAGATTGATTCGTTCGGTCGTGTATCAGCACATCGCTGCTCAGATTAAGGTCAGTCACACCAGGAGCGAGATTGATCGCCTTGCTCTGTGCGAGCACGAATCGACCATTCTCAGAGATGCTTCGTCCTGTTCCGGTATGAGTATCGACGCCTGTCGTATCAGCGTTACCTGCGCGATCGACCAGGAGTGGCATCGGTGTCTGGGCATTGGTCCAGCCAGGGCTGAGCAACGTTGCCAGAAATCCAATCGCAGGAAAAAGGTACTTGTGCATCGATTCGCTCCAAACTCAACCGAAAATTCTACCGAATCTGGCGCATTCAGTCTTCGCACGGGGCAAATCCGCGCAAACGAGCCGTGATTGGTCGGGGTCGCACCCTGTCGTGGCCGCATTGATTGACGGGAGATCGCGCGAGTGCCAGCAATTTGGAGCTCGGCCCGGGAAAAAATGGACGTCCACGGTGGGGTGGCCCTCATGGGCAAAGGTGGCTCAAGCGGGCGTCGCGGCGAGGGACTTCGTGGCTCTGCGGACATCCGCGCAATCAACGCGATTGGTCTGTCGGGCAATCGGCTCGGCGAGGCTGCGCATAAACCAACTCAAACTACGCAGGCGATCCCGATAGGTTGCAACCCGCTCCGGCGCGGCAGCGATGTTGGAGATACGTGCCTGTTGTGCCTCCGGATCGTCGGAACCCGGGAACACCAGGCACCAACGCCGAGCTACCTCTTCATCCGACCAATGCTGCGCAGCAACTGCATCGACCTTCACGACCACATGCAAATGATTGCTCATGACGGCATAGGCGTAGATCGAGACTGAATAGGCCTCGGCCAGCGCCATCAGCCGGTCCTCGACCCACTGGCGGCGGTAGTCGTAATTCTTGTCATTGACTTTGTCGTAGCCACATAGCCAGGCCCGCCGGACACAGCGACTGACGCAGTGGTAAAAGCCTGAGCAGTTGGTCGGGACGGTTCGTTCACGCGCTTGCGGCATGCTGATCGCCTTCCTTGGCGGGGAGTTCAGGTGATCTTGCCAATCCCCAAGACCCGACGCATTGGCTGAAATCTGAGATTGGGGTCAGAAATTTCTTAATTGGTGGGTGTCCGGTATGGCCGGCGTCGAGCCACCTCTTCATCTGACCAGTCTTGCGCGGCCACCGCATCGACCTTCACTACCACATGCAGATGGTTGCTCATGACGGCATAGGCGTAGATCGAGACTGAATAGGCCTCGGCCAGCGCCATCAGCCGATCCTCAACCCACTGGCGGCGGTAGTCGTGATTCTTGTCGTTGACTTTGTCATAGCCACATAGCCAGGCCCGACGGACACAGCGACTGACGCAGTGGTAATAGCCCGAGCAGTTGGTCGGAACGGTTCGTTCGCGGGCTTGCGGTTTGCTGATCGCCTTCCTTGGCGGGGAGTTCAGGTGATCTAGCCATTCCGCAAGACCCGGCACATTGGCTGAAATCTGAGATTGGGGTCAGATACTTCTGAATTGCTGGGTGCCCTGTATGGGTCCCTCCTAGCTCCTCTGCGCATTGTTCGTGGCACTTTGAAGATCGGCTATTGCCCCATACTGAAGGCGGGCTCGGCATGAGCATTTAGATACTCTTGAACCATTTCTCGAAAGTGCTCCTGCTTGGATTTGTCCCCAAGTGTCTCCGAAGCCTGTTTGTCTGTCGATATTTTGTGGGCAAGCAGGAAGTTCAATTTTGAGGACTGAGACTGGCGCAGCGCCTCAATCTGTATTGCGCCTGAGTATCCGGCAATAGGAATTGCCAGAAGGATTGACAGGAAGTACCGCTTCGTCGCTCGTTGCCAGTTGGAACCAAATTTCCAACTCGCTACACAGACTGCGAGTCCTAATAGCAAGTAGAACTTGACATTCGCAATTCGATCACTCGAACTTGCCCATCGTTCCTCATGATAAGCCCAGGGAAATCTCGTCTGTCCTTGGGTTTTTGCCTCAAGCAGTGTGATCTGCTGATCTACCACCAGATAAAGCGTGTGTGGGTCGCTCGCAGCTGGGTAGAGCGACCAAAAATCAGCCAACTGATCTGCCGGAAGGGACTGGAACATCAACGCTGGCTGGTGATAGTAGAGCTGCCCTGGAAGTTGATCGCCTATAAAGCTGATCAGTCGAGCCAACGACACGACAGCGAGAAGTGAGCAGAATAGAACCGCGACCGGCACCAGTTTCAACATGCCTGATTCTCTCACGAAGGCGTCCTCCGCAAGGACTGTGGGCGAACCGATATTGGTAAGAGCCTTTTCGAGCAATTTGGCTATAGCGTCTTTTCCAAGCAAGTAAAGAAGAAAGATGGCGAGGAACACCGCCTGGGAGAGTGAGGGGATGAGCGCGTCAAGGAAGCTGCTGATCGATTGTGGCAATGCAACGAGATCCATTGTTCCTCCAGGCAAAAATGACGTTGAATTGGTTCGCGCGATTCGAATGGCTCTATTACCACAAAGTGTTTAGTAGCGTAATGAGCAGCACTTTCGGTGGCTCCACAAGGCGCGATAATCGTAAACAGCCACTCGCCCCTGGCTGCCGGTCCGTCTCACGGTATTGTGCCCTCGCAGGGACGGGAATGATCTTGCCCCGGTTTCCCTGACACTTCGTTAAGCAGCTTTTGACAGCTCAAGACCAGTCGCGGTGAATTGGTGGACATCCGAGCAATTCGCCGGACCTGCATCGCGAGGCGATGTTGCCGCGATCGGGATTCGAGTGAGCAGACTCGCGGTCGAGTGTAAGCCTCCAGCCACCGCACCTCCCGACGCGCTTCATCTCATACTTGCGCCGGCTTCCAAACCGGCGGCAGTAACCCTGCAATTTGCTCAGGTGGCGTGACGGGGATTTGTTCGAGGATGTCGGCGAGGTAGGCCATCGGGTCATGGCCAGTGGCCTTTGCGCTGTGCACGAGGCTCATTGTGTTCGCGGCGCGTTGACCGGCTTGGGGTGAGCTGGCGAACAGCCAATTCTTCCGGTCGAGCGGAGACTGGTGGACATCCATGTACTTCGCCAGGCCGCGCGCGGCACGGCGATGTTTCCGTGATCGGGATTCGAGTGATCAGACTTCGGGTCGAATCTGCAGTGCGCGCTTGCCAAAGGGGACTAAGACTGTGCAGACTAGGGCCGCAGCTAAGTGCCCGACGCGCAGCTGTCGGCGAAGTAGGGCGTGACGATTTCCCACCGAATGGCCTGTGTTAACGCAACAAAGCTCATCGCTCTCGAGTTGGACCTCGCGTGGATGATCGAGAATGGGCCAGTGGCGATCAGAACGCCATTGCTCTCCAATAAACCCGGCGCGCCAGTCCATACCCCACAAGCCAGTGCCGGTGCGTGTCGCGGGCGAACTCGATGAGTCGGTCCAACGCGCCCATTGCGGTGACGCGGCTCTTCCCGAAGCCACGGACTTGGTCATCCCATTGGTGGGGTTCGATCTTGAGTTCAGCCAGGATGGATCGCGTGCTGGTGGCAATTCGGCCAGACTTGCCCCGGTGCCATTGGCGGCCGGTGTCGTCCACCAGTTGCAAATAGGCCTTGTTGCTGAGACTCAGGGCCTCCTGCGGTATGCCTGCGATCGGCCGAACTGGTTGGAACCGCAGCAACTCTTTTGCACGAATCTTGACGATGCGTTGGAAAACGCCAGTGTGCTTCGATTCGACGATCTTCTCAGTCGTCCTTGCCCGAATCGGGTTCAAGTCGGTATAGACCATGGCCGCCAGCAACGCACGCTCGTCAACTAAGGCCTGGGCTTTGAATCGGCCTTCCCAGAACCGCCCGGTGCAGTCGTCCTCCTGGTTGGCCTGACGCGCGACCGGTTCTGCGAGGCTGCGCATAAACCAACTCAAACTGCGCAGGCGATCCCGATACGTTGCCACCCGCTCCGGCGCTGCAGCGATGTTAGAGATACGCGCCTGTTGTGCCTCCGGATCGTCGGAACCCGGGAACACCTGGCACCAGCGCCGAGCCACCTCTTCATCGGACCAATCCTGCGCGGCCACCGCATCGACCTTCACCACCACATGCAGGTGATTGCTCATGACGGCATAGGCGTAGATCGAGACTGAATAGGCCTCGGCCAGCACGAACAGCCGGTCCTCAACCCACTGGCGGCGGTAGTCGTAATTCCTGTCGTTGACCTTGTCGTAGCCACAGAGCCAAGCCCGACGAACACAGCGGCTGACGCAGTGGTAAAAGCCCGAGCAGTTGATCGGAACAGTTCGTTCGCGCGATTGCGGCATGGTGATCGCCTTCCTTGGCGGGGAGTTCAGGGGATCTTGCCAATCCCCAAGACCCGGCGCATTGGGCGAAATCTGAGATTGGGGTCAGAAATTTCTGAATTGGTGGGTGTCCTGTATGGCCGGTTGGTCGGAACGGTTCGTTCGCGGGCTTGCGGCATGGGGATCGCCTTCCTTGGCGGGGAGTTCAGGTGATCTTGCCAATCCCAAAGACCCGGCGCATTGGCTGAAATCTGAAATTGGGTCAGAAATTTCTGAGTTGGTGGGTGTCCGGTATGGTCCCTCCACATGCAAATGATTGCTCATGACGGCATAGGCGTAGATCGAGACTGAATAAGCCTCGGCCAGCGCCATCAGCCGGTCCTCAACCCACTGGCGGCGATAGTCGTAGTTCTTGTCGTTGACCTTGTCGTAGCCACAGAGCCAAGCCCGCCGGACACAGCGGCTGACGCAGTGGTAATAGCCTGAGCAGTTGGTCGGAACGGTTCGTTCGCGCGCTTGCGGCATGCTGATCGCCTTCCTTGGCGGGGAGTTCAGGTGATCTTGCCATTCCGCCAGACCCGGCGCATTGGCTGAAATCTGAGATTGGGGTCAGAAATTTCTGAATTGTTGGGTGTCCGCCAAGGCTTCCCACCAAGACGCCGAATCGATGTCCGTGACCCCTTGCCCGCTGACCAGTGCGACTGTCGTCAACCAGAAACCAGATCAAAACCAAGGACTGCAACCTAACCGCGACCATCCAGCCCTCAACGAATCACTGCATGCTGGTCGGCGGGCGACATAGGCGCCCGCTGATCGCCCAGCATGCTCCGCATCCATCAATCCCCGGCGACACCGATCCGGCACGGATGGTGTTGCCCGCAAACTGCAAAGTCACCTCAAGAAAATGCAGATCCCGATCAAAAACCTCTTGACTTTGTCGGGGCGTCCATCGATGTCCGGCAAGGTCGTTCTTGACTTTGTCGGGGCGTCCATCGATGTCCTGCGTGGCTCCATTTGGATAGAACTTGACATTGTCAGATAAAAAGTTCACCATACCTGACATAGGAGGTGTGCCATGAGCGACGGCCCTTTTCGCAGTCTGCCCCTAGCAAGACACTGGAGGGAGCTTGCAAAGCTCGCCGAAAATGGGAACTACAGTCGCGAGGACCTTGCCGACGCAGCGTTCACTGCGCTTGAGAAAACGTGGCGCAAGGACGTGCCTGCCGCTCTGGTGGTCGCTATTCACGGTCTGTTCCTAAAACCACAGCACCGGCTATTTGCAAGTGATCGCGTTGAAGAGGTCGAAGCGCTGTCGGACCTTGCTGCGGGCCGCCCGCTAGGACGGCTCCTGATTGAGCATGCCGCAATGGTTGTACAGGAAGGACTTAGTGGTGAAATCGGAATGATTGAAGCCACTCAGAGAACCGTGGAGGCTTGGGAAGCTCGCACGTATCGTCAGATCGAAGAGCACTACATTCGCGAGGCTCCGCCCAGCCTTACTCGAAAGGTTCGGGAACGAGTCTGGAACGCGCTTGCAGATGGAGACCGACGGGCGTTAGCTCGGCTGCTTTTTTCGCAACAAGGTAGAGTGAAACGCCCATCTCACGCCAGAAAACACGTCGGTCTTGATGAAGGAGTGGCGCTGTGAAGACCAGCCACAAATCGACCCCAGACATGAAACCACTGGCAAGTCTTGCAGTCGATGTCCTTGACGCCGGCTCTCGTCCTCGCGCGGGGCGCACCCCGTGCCATATCGGAACTAACCTCACTTTCACGACCGAGCTTCTTGAGAGCTACTGCTTACGAGAGTGGGAGCCGATCATTTACGACGCGCTCATAGTAATGGGCGCCGTAGAGTTCTGCGATCGCATCTTTCGCCGGCCAGTCCAACATTGGGGGCGGGAGATCGAACTCCGAATTCCTGTTCACGAACCGGAACGTTGGAATGCAAGCGAAGTCAGCCGAGCACTCCACGACGCGTTGTGCTTTGTTACGGGCGATCGATGGAGCCTATCATTCATCGCACGCCGAACGCCGTTCACCTTGCCGAAACAAGTCCCAATCCCCATAGCGAGCGACATTGATGCAGTGATTCCATTTAGCGACGGCCTTGATTCGTGTGCCGTGGCAGGACTAATGCACAAGCAGATGGGCGACAGAATGATGCGCGTGAGACTCGGGACCAAGCGCTTCTGCTCGCCGGAGTCAACCGAGAAGCAACCATTTACTTCGATACCCTATAAGGTCAAGCGAACCAACTCCAAGTTTGTGGAGTCGTCTGCTCGGTCACGTGGTTTCAAGTTTGCCATGGTCAGTGGACTTGCGGCATACCTCGTGCAGGCGAACAGGATCATTGTGCCAGAAAGCGGCCAGGGTGCACTCGGGCCCGCACTTGTCCCAGTCGGCCAAACTTACGAGGACTATCGAAACCATCCGATGTTTATGTCCCGCATGGAGAAGGTGTTGTTCGCGCTGTACGGGCGCCGTATTTGCTATGCGTTTCCGAGGATTTGGTATACAAAGGGAGAAACCCTCGATTCCTTTGTCAAAGAGTGCTGTGATGGCCCAGCTTGGGCAACCACTTGGTCTTGTTGGCAACCAAATTACCAAGTTTCGGTTGAGCACAAGAAGCGACAATGTGGAGTCTGCGCCGCATGTCAGCTGCGACGAATGAGCGTGCATGCAGCAGGTCTCTCCGAAAGGCCCGATACTTACGTTTGGGAAAACCTCAAGGCATCTTCTTTCAATGAAGGAGCGGCAGGCGGATTCACGCATGTGTTGAAGGCTCAGTATCAATACGCGATCGCGGGCACGCTCCATCTCGCTGAGTTATCTGCCCTGCAGGAGGATCAAATGAACAATGGAACGATCAAACTTGCAGCGTCACAGTTGGCAAAGGCACTTTCGCTCACTGAGAGCGAGGCTGGTGCTCGACTTGCACGGCTATTGTCTCAGCATAAACGAGAATGGAATGGATTTCTTGATGCGCTTGGTGAGTCATCGTTCATCGTGAAATGGACCAGAAGGTCATGATCGGCACGACGCATGACCCTATGCCGCTCGCAGAGATTGGCGAACGCCTTCGAATCGCGCGCGAGGTTGCAAGACTTACTCAGAAAGATGTTGCTGACGCTATGTCGATCGCTCGAACTACCTTAGTTGCGATCGAGCGAGGGCAAAGACGAGTCCGAATAGCTGAGCTTCAACAATTCGCGAAACTCTATGGCACTTCGGTAAATGCGCTTCTCAGGCAAGAAGCCGTGCATGTCGATCTTGCGCCCCGATTTCGTAAGCTAACCGATAACAACCAAGTAGCAGCCCAGGCAACTGCTATCTTGGCCGATCTCGCGCGCGCGGAGGTCGAGCTCGAAAATCTATTGGGTGTCAAGAGGGCTCGAAACTATCCGGCGGAGCGTCCGATCTTGCCTGGAGATGTCAGGGTCCAAGCAGAGCATGACGCAGCTGAGCTTCGCCAGAGGTGTGGTTTGGGTCAGGCGCCGGTACACGATATTGTGACCTTTCTTGAAATGGAACTCGGGGTCCGCGTATATGTTAGGCGTGTCGACGGCAATGTGTCGGGCCTATTTGTGTTCGACGATGTGCTCGGGGCTTGCATTCTTCTAAATGCCAATCATCCGCGCGCACGGCGTAACCAGTCTGGCGCCCATGAACTTGGACATTTCATATCGGTTCGCAGGGAACCCGAGATACTGCATCTGAGTGAACTGGGGAACACGCGCGAAGAGCGGTATGCTACTGCATTCGGAATTGCGTTCCTAACCCCAGCGAACGCGATAAAGCAGAAGTTTGGTGAGGTGACTGCAGGATCGTCGCAACTAACCCGCAGGCATGTTATCGTTTTAGCGCACTACTTCGGGGTGTCGCGTGAGGCAATTGTGCGCCGGCTTGAAGACCTCAGTCTAACCAAGAAGGGAAGCTGGGATTGGTTCGTAGCGAATGGAGGCATTACGGATACGCAAGAGCGGCAAGTGCTAGGCGATCTGCAGTTGCCCGATCTTTACAAGGGGGCTGCCGATCGCCCAACGACGCTTCGCCTTAATCTGTTGGCCGCAGAGGCCTACCGACGCGAACTCCTCAGCGAGGGGCAGCTCGCGCAGCTCCTGAACTTGGATCGCGTTGAGTTGAGGGGGATGCTTCAAGATGTTGAGATGCTGGAGGACGAGCCCGATGGCGCTCCAAAGCTCCCTCTCTGATGGCGACAAAGTCGTTGTAATGGACACTAGTGTCGTAATTAATCTGAATGCGACAGGCTGCGCGGAAGCGATTTTGAAAGCACTACCTTTCCGCGCGGTGGTAGTGGATTTGGCTGCCCATGAACTTCAGAATTGTCACGCAAACGCAAGACGCGATGCAGACATGCTGGCTGGTCTTGTTCGAATTGGGCTTGTCGACATTGTGTCGCTCAAAAGTGAAGGGTTGGCTATGTTCGAGAGTCTTGTGGTAGGAGTCGCTGCCGATACCCTTGACGACGGCGAAGCCGCAACTGTCGCGTATTCAGCTCAGGAGTCAGCTGTTGCGGTGGTTGACGAACGGAAGGCGATTAGGCTCTGCTCCGAACGGTTTCCCAATATCCGTCTAGTCTGCACAATGGATCTAATTGCCCACTCGGAGGTTCAGGACCAACTCGGCGGTCATGCGTTGGCAGACGCCGTTTTCGGTGCGCTGATCGGTGCCCGTATGCGTGTGATGCCTCAGCACATTTCAAGCGTTGTTGATCTCATCGGGTTCGATCGTGCGATTAAGTGTCCGAGTCTTCCAGGAAAGCATCGCGGTCACGGCGCCCAGAATTCATAGTGCCCGAGCCGATCGTTGCTGTCTTGCAACTCCCTAAACTTGGTCGCAGCAAATCAACTGGCTGGTTAGGTCCTCGGATTCTGAAATTTGGCTCAGCGATTTCCGAATGGCACGGTGTGCATTAATTTCGCGTTCGGTGTATGTCTACGTGGCAGTTGTTAAAAAGCCACCCGATGAAGGGTGTCCCGAAAGCTTCGGCAAGATCAGGATTCCGGAAATTGTCGGGGCCTCCGGTGAGCTTGTGCTCCACCAAAGATTGACTAAAGGTGAAAATGATTCTCGATGAAAACAAAAACATCGATTGCCCTTTCGAGATGCGTTTCGACCTGACCAATTGTAATTGAACTCTGTTTCCCATGCGCAATCTGGTGCCGATTGTTCATTACAGAATCGATTGAAAGTCTTCGAGCGCCGGCGCCGTCATCAAGGTACTGCTTCAGTGGCACTGAAATTGACTTGTCGAATCTCGCGCACACCTCCTCAATTCGGGAAGCCTTTGGGTTCTGGATTTTCCTGAGGGTATCGAGACAAAAGCTGGCTACCTCCTCTGCGGATCGCTTTGTTACGTAGTCAGCGAACACCTCTGCGAGACTTGTTTCGATGAATCCTGCGCAGATAACACAGAGATAACGCCCCATATGCCCGACCACTTCGTCGGGGAGGTCCTTGTTGGACTTGACAGAAGTTATCAAACGCTTCAGCGAGTCGGCTTTGCCTCTAATTGCATTCGAGCGAATCATGGTTGCTCAAGATACTGCTTGGCTAGCAGGAATCTCAGTTGAACATTCTTCTCGTTAGCGGTCGATTTGCTAATAGCACTGATAAAACCAGGATCAGCGATTAGCTTCGAGTAAGAGCTCGCAATCTTCTCTTGACTAATACTGCCTTGGTTGCTCTGCATCAGGCTTGACAATGCAACCATGAACGCTTCGAGAAGTGCTGCATTCAGTGCGCGCTTGGGGCGAAACGCGCGATCACCAAGAGATGATCGTGCCAATGCGATAACCGCTGAAAACTCCTGCTCAAGCAATCGAGAATCTGCATCTGCGATGTTTTGGTTCTTTTTGCAGAATGAGGATATGAAATCAGTCATTGGTGCTTGGTAGGACTGCCACCCAGTTCGGAAGGCAAGATACCGCGTTATGAGCTCCTGGTCCTTCAACCGTGGGCTGCTTGGCCCGTAAATTGCACGCCAATCAGGATTCGCATTCATGCGCGATAGCGCGGAAATCAGTTGCCCCCTATAGACGGCAGTCCGAATTTCCTGAGGCACTAATTTTCTGCCGCCGGTATTTAGTCTCTCGAAAATGTGATACATGCCGGTGTCATCGTTTTCGGGTGAGTCCTGTCTGACTACCGTTGCATGTATTACAGCATTGTCGAGTGTCCTACGCTCTTCTTCGGAAAGCGTGGCGTAAGTTTTGCCCTCGAGATGTTTCTGGACTTTCTGGAGGCTAAACACTCGGCGAGTTGTCTCGCCATCGATCGGATTGAAGAATCCCTCGTAGAAGAACAATAGGCTCTTAAGCCGTTGTTGTCCATCGATTACGAGGAGTTGCTTTGTCTCATGCTCCGCCGCCAGGAAGACGCCTGGGACTGGCAATCCGAGAAGGAGCGATTCGACAAGGCGAGACGCTTCACTAATGTTCCAGACATAGCTCCGCTGAAAGTCAGGGACAGCTATGTCTCCTCGCTTTAGGCGGCGAACAGCGCCTTCGGTATCATAATCGACGCCAAAGCTAGAGATTGAGTATTTAACTGCCTGCACAGAATCATCATCAAGATTGTCTTCAATATCTTCAATCGGATACTTCTCCAGAATGGCGGCTTCGGTATCGTGACTTGTAGTTAAGTTTGAATTTGTCATCGGATGTCATCCTTGCCACTGGCCTGTTGAGTATCAATCGTCCGATTAGCCTTCCACTCCAACGGCTTCGAAATCACCCCATTCGGCCCCTCCACCTGATCCGTCACGGTCCAAGGCTTGCCCTGGCTGTCCAGATACAACCGCTCCATCTCCGGATGGGTGAACGGTCTGGAGCCAATACGGCCCAACACGGCAATCTGGCCACCTGTCTCATCCACCGCACGATCGCGTTCTAAGCCGCGGCTCAGCGACAAAGCCGGCGACGGGGTTTGCCAGTGGGCGATTAGCTGCGGCTTCGGCTGTGGGCTGAAGCCGTAGAACTTGGGTTGGGTTTCGGGGGAGAAGAGTTGGACGACTTTTAGGCCGTGGGTGCCGTCGGCGATGTAGGCGTAGAGGGAGGCGTTAGTGCTGGCGACGACGACGTCGCGGGCGTCCTGGATTTGGCCGTTGGCGTTGAACATTTGGTACAGCGTGGGCGCCTCGGGTTTCGTCACGTTGACGATGGCGATGCCCTCAGCGCCGTTGGCGATGTAGGCGTAGGTGCGGGCGACGTGCAGCTTATGGGCGCTGGCGAGCGTGACGCTAGCGCCGGTGAGTCTTGGGGCATCGGGTTTGGTGACGTCGACGACTTCGAGTCCTTTCGCGGTGGTCACGAACAGGTAGCGGAACTGGACTTGGCTCGCGCGTGGGTCGTTGAGGGCAATCGTGGTGACGTAGCGGGGCTTGAGTGCTTCGGTCATGTCGAGTACGACAATGCCCTTGGGCGTGGCCGCGTAGAACCAGGTGCCGGCAATGGCGAGGTGGCGGACGCCGGTCAGCACGCCGTTTTCGTTCCAGGTGAGGGCGCGGTCGAGGTGGTTGTTGCGGAACTCGCCGTCGGACAAGGTGTTGACGTCGACGAGGATCAGGCCTTCTTCGGCATCGGTCACAAACGCGTAGTTGTAGATGCTGAGGAACGCCTGCTCCATGTTGGTCACGCGCATCAGGTCGCCTTGATTGCGGGCCGGATGGATGGGCTGGGTGGTCGGCAATACCACGCACGTGGCGTTCTTCGATTCGACGTTGATGTCTTGACCGAGTTCGGAGCTCGGTGCGCTGACGATGCGTTGTGAGAAGCCTTTGTTGGCAACGGACGCGATGTCATAGACGCGCAGGCCCTTGCTGCCTTCGGCGACAAACAGATATTCGCCGCGATGCTGCAGGCACTGAGCCGCGTTGGATTTGTGGTTGTAGCCTTCGGGCAGTTCCTGGCCGCGCTTGGTGTGTTTCTCAAAGCGCTCGGGGTAGGCGTAGCGGTGCAGGTACGAGCCGATCACGGCTTGCGGTTCATCCCACTCGGTGACTGGGATCGCGCTGATGGACTTCTCGCCGCCGACAAACGCGTTGAAGCCGAGGAAGTCGACAAAGTCGGTGCCTTGCAGCAGCAACTGGGCCATGATGGCGTTGTTGTCGTTCTGCTCGCTTAAGTGGCAATCGGTACACGTCTTGGTTTCGCCGCGGCGCTCGGTGTGCGGGTAGTGTGGTGCGAAGGCTTGCGACGAGAAGCCCGACGCAGCAATCGGTGGTTGCTGGATGTAGATGCGTTCGCGATTGCTGTTGGTCGAACTGAGGACGAGCGCCGAGCTGGAGCGGACCGGTGCGATCTTGTTGCCTTTGATCTCGCCATGAATGCCGAGCTGGAACATGTCGTCACGCGCGACTTGTGGGTTGTACGTCGCAAAGTTGCGCGTGTCGCCGCCTTCGTAGTGGTTGCGCGGGGTCTTCCAGTTGGCCTGGATCGGCAGATGGCAGCCGCCGCAGCTCGTGGTCCACGAGGTGTGGCAGGTGTAGCAGAGCATCTTGTCTTCGTTGTGCGCGCGCTCGGCCTTGGGCACATCGGCGCCCCAGGTTTGGTTGTTCGGGTTGTTGGAAACGGTGTGGGCGCGCGTGGCTTTGGCGTTGTAGTCCGGCTTCTGGCTGTCTGACGTGTCTTTCAGCAGCGACAAGGTCCATTCCAAACCGGGCGTGCCGACGGAGCGTTGGATCAGCTTGCCATCGACCCACTCAAAGCGCTTCTTGCCGTCCGGGTTGCGGAGTAGGGCGAGTTGCTTGCCTTTCGGACTGGCCATCGGCCCACTGGTCGAGAGGTTCGGATACGCGTCGGGTGTGCCATGGCAGTCCTGGCATTGGATTTCGACACCGGCCATGACTTCGCCAACGATGTGGCCATTGCTGTGCGCATCTTGCGAGAAGTGGCAGTCCACGCATTGCAGGCCGAGGTCGACGTGGATCGACGACAGGTGCACGGCTTTCTCGAACTTCTTCGGGTCAGTGTCGTCGATGGGTTGATTGTCGGCGGTCAGCAGGGTGCCTTCGCGATCACGCTTGAACACGGCGCGGAAGTTCCAGCCGTGGCCGTGATAGTCGGCGAATTGCGTGTCCTTGAGGTTCGGGTTGTTCTCGGCGACCTGGTGCAGGAATTTCGGGTCGGACCATAGGCCGCGAATCGCCGCTTCTTCGGGGTTGCGCTCGTTGATCAGGCGAATTTCTTCGTCCGTGGGCTTGGCTTCTTTCTTTGGCCACATGGACGGCGCGTCGGACTCGTAGTCCCACATGATGTAACCGAGCATGGTGTTGATGAACATGTTCGGCTGATGCATGTGGCACACCATGCACTGGCTGGTGGGGATGGCGCGGGTGAACTCGTGCTTCAGTGGGTGGCCGGGTTCGTTCTTCGGGATGGTTGGGTCGATCGTCTGCGTGCTGCCGGTGCTACCGAATTGCGCGTAGCCGGCGGAATGGCGCGGGTCGCGGTCGTTCGCGTAGACAACGTGGCAGGCGGTGCAGCCGGAGGAGCGGAAGTCGCCCGGGTTGTCATTGGTGCCGAGGAACCACAGGTGCGGGTCGTTCAGGCGGGTCTTGTGGATGTTCAACACCGGAATGGCGACGCGTTGACCGGTGCCGGGGCCGCGGTTGCTTTGTTTGAGGTCGGGGCGGCCGGGTTCTTCCAGGCGTTGGATCTGGCCGAGGGAGTTCGGCAAGCCGGTTTCGGCGAACGTGGTGTTGATGTTGCGGCCGCCGCGTTCGAAGACGCGGAAGATGTCGGCGGGTGGGATGACTTCCCAAGCCGGCAGTGGGAACAGCTGCGGCAGGATGCCGCGGGCCATCATCTTTTCATCGCCGGTGGCGATCAGGGCTTTGACGATGTTGGGTTCGGAATCGCGGGTGTAGCTCTCGCCGAGGATGTAGCGCTTGTACGGGAGAATGCCATTATTGTAGCTCGCACCGCCCCAGAGCATGGCGCTGGTGGCCATGAGGCTGCGTTCGACGGCTTGCACGGTTTGCAGATGGCAGGCACCGCAGGCTTCGCGCGCAATGCGCAGATCACCTGGGTTGACGAAGCGGATGAATTCGGGGGCTTCTTTGTTGAGCTTGGCGAAGTTGCCCGGTGGGTTTGCGCTGCTTGGGAAATGGCTCGGGTAGCGCGGCAAGACGTGGGCGTTGTCGATCGCGCTTTGGTACAGCGGGTCGAAGGGCGACGCGTGGCCGAAGTGGTCGTCCTTGTGTTTGCCGAGCTTGCCGTGTTTGGGCACATGCTCGCCGTATTCGACGGCGTGGCGGGGTTCGAAGTCACCGCCTGGCGCTTTGACGGTGGCGTTGCCGCCGTGGCAGTCGGTGCAGCCGAGCACGACCGCTGGGGAGCGGTGCATGGTGTGGCGGTCGGTGGTGGTGTGGCAGGTGACGCAGCCGGCGCTTTTGGCGTCGGCTTCGGCTTGGGTTTGGTTTTCAGGGGCGGCCGGGGCGGTGACGTAGGTGCGGTCGACGGGTTTTTCTTCGGCGGCGATTGCGTTGGTTGCGGTGAACGACAGCAGGGTGAATGTGAGGCTGGCGGCGATGGCGAGGATCTTTCGCAGATTGCCCTGGGTCCCGACTTTCGTCGGGATGACGGTGTTTTGGGGGTTGGTCGCGAGGTTGCTCTGGGTCCCGACTTTCGTCGGGATGACGAGGGTGGTGGTTCGCGGGCGGTTTTTGTTGTCGTCATCCCGACGAAAGTCGGGATCGAGGTGTGCTGGGGTGCGACTGGAAGCTTGCGGCAAGTAGCCCTCTCCCCGGCCCTCTCCCACTGGCGTGGAAGCGGGAGAAGTGGGGGCCTCTCCTGCTCGCGTGGGAGCGGGAGAAGTGGGGGCTTGCGCTGAGGTGGGAGCGGCGGATGTTTGGCTCCCTCTCCCGCGATAGCGGGGGAGGGTTGGGGAGGGGGCTGCTTGCGAAATCGGGGCATTCAGCATCGAAGTCATGGGGGTGTCCTCAGTAGCTGAAGATGAAATTGCCGAGTACGGTGTAGTACGTGTCGTCGTCGCCGTAGAGATCTTTCATGCCGTCGCCCGGAAAGAGCAGGGCGCCGGACAGGCGGAGCACGATGTTTTGCGTGGCGTACGGGCGCCAGATGTAGGCGAGCGAGAGATCGGTGCCGATGTGTTCGTCGATCGGGCTTTGGTTGCGCGCGACTTCGAGCACGGCGCTGTCATCGAACCAGAGTTCGTTGACGTTCACGCTGACGCGGGACTCGGGGGTGATGTCGAAATCGGCACCGAGGCCGACGAGATGCAAACCGGGGTTCTCGAAATTCGATTGGCCGAGTTCGCGCGAGGAGCGCAGTGACGGCAACAACGAGTTGCGGCCGGCGAGTGCGACGCCACCGCCGCCAATCAGCGGGATGTTCTGGCGGATCCAGTAACTCGTGTCGGCGCCGGCGAAGATCGGATTTTCGAAGATCGCGTCGTAGCCTTGCGATTTGTCGTCGAATGGGTTGTCGTCGCCACTCGCATACGCAATGGAGGCGCGATAGCGGATCCAGTCGAAGTCCATGGAGGCTTCGGCAGCGAGGAAGCCGGCTTGAATGTCGCTGTCGCGACCGGTGAACGTGTTGTCGTTGTCGCCGAACGCGAAGTAGCCCGACGCGGTCAGGTTGATCCGGCCGAAGTGGCCATCGCCGTTCAGGCCGACATAGGTGACGTCATACTCGCGCGGCATTTCGGTGCCGAGCGACGAGGGGCGCGCGAGAAAGCCATTCTCATCGAAGAAGAACTCATCTTCGCGATTGCGGTTGTGGACGATGGTCGCTTGCGACGTGAAGCCTTTGACGGGCCAGTCCTGGTGATAGACGTTTGCGATGAAGATGTCGTCATCGCGCAGGCCTTCGCCGATGTCGTTGAGGCCTGAGTTCGTGTCCTTCTCGATGCGGCGGAACCACGCGAGGTTGTACTGCCACAAGTTGTTGTCGCGGTTGCCAAAGAGGCGCGCGCCAAACTGCAGGTCTTGAAACAGGAACCCGCGGAAGTCGGTCGAGAAGGGTTGGATGCCAAAGCGCACGGCATCGAAATCGTAGCGATCGGAGACGTCGCGCAGATGCTTATCAACAAAGAGTTCCTGCACCGCCAAGAAGCCATCGTCACGCGTGTCGCCCAGGCGTGGGTCGATCTGCAATATGCGGACGTCGTCGACATCGACGCGGTTGTAGTTTGCAGCAAGCGTCAAGCGATATTCGTATTCTGGCGGCTTGAACGTGGTGTTGCCTTTGTAATAGACGATGCCGGCGAGCACGGTCTGCGAGAAGATCGTTTGATCGATGCCGGAGAAGATGTCGTTTTGCGCCGGGTCGTCGGACGAGATGATGCCGGTGGGGGCCGGAATCGAGCGCGGCTCGATCACCGTATCGGCGATGCCGATCAGGCTCAGGAACCAGTCTTCGCCATGAATCGGTTTGTCGCCCTTATACACGTTGTTGTTGTACGGGTCGTACCAGGGGTACTTCACGCCGAGCGTTTCCATGATGCGCCAACGATCGGGCACGGGCACGAACTCGCCGATGACATCGGCCGGCGCAGGCTCAATCGCACCATCGTTGCGATCGGGAAAGTCCGGCTTCTCGGGTGCGGGGTGACCCGGACGACGGCGTGGAATGCCGGAAGCATAAGGATCGTAAGGCCCAGCGAGCCCGATCACCGAGATCAAGTCAAAACTGACCATGCCGTCGTCAATCGGAATGGCTTGGCTGCTGCCAGCGCCAATGGCCAGCAGTAGACCAAATGCCACATGCTGACTGAGTTTGGACCAGCGGGGTGTGCCACGGGTGTGGCGCGAGCGGAACGTGGAGATCGGACGCATATCACTTACCCTCGCAGACGTTTTGCTCGGTCGAATTCAAGAATGGCGCCTGCGGACATTGCACATAGCGGAGGCGTGTGTTGTCGGGCACGAGCAAGTCGGCGCGAATGCCGGGTGGCGCGTTGCCGAATCCGCTGTTCAGCGCGGTGGCAGCGTTGTGCAGGCCGAGAAAGGCGATCATGTCGTCCTGGTCCACACCATCACCGGACACACCGATAGCGCCGATGAGCACATCGCCGCGATAGATCGGCACGCCACCAGGGAAGATCTGGATGCCGTTCTTGACCGAGGCCAAGCGCGTACAGCCGAGATTGGTGCCTTCGGGGCGGAGTTCGAGAATGGGATTCGCGTTGGCGGTGAGGTAAGCGGTCAGAATCTGTGTGATCTGGTTGTACGCGAGATCCAACTGCAGGCCATCGGTGAACGGGCTCCAAGCCGGGAACGGCTTGCTGAACGGGCCGTTGTTCGTGCCATCCAAGCCATCTGGGAAGAACGGGCGCGCGATATTGCCCACCGCGCGGGCGCTGATCGCGAAGGGGCCAGAGGCACTGGCAGGGGCGCCGTCGCCGCCCAGAAAGTCCGTTCGGCCGAAGAATGAACGCGTGGGCGCGACATAGGCCGTTGCGATCGAGAAGCCGGGTTGTGCCGCTCCGGTGGGCGAGAGATACACCACTGGCGGTAACGCGCTGAGCTGCTGGGCGGCGGTCGACAAACTCATGAAGCTGGCGGTGCGCGCCTTCTGCAGCGCTACATCCAGACCGAAAATCGGGGCGTCGCGGGTGCGGGCGAGCGCGAGCACGGTGCCGCTGGTATCGACGACGGTAATCGACACACGTGCCTGCGAATTGGTCGGGCGGCGAATTTGTGCGCGCGCGCGGTTCGCGACCGTCAGCGCCTCCTGCACGATTCGCCGCACTTCCGCAGTGGTCAGGCCTTGCGCCACACCGGAACTACGCGGGGCATAACGCGGTTGGCCCTGATCATCGACGAGCACAAATGCGTCGAGCCCAGCGTATTCGGTCGTGGCCGGCGCAATGCCGGACGCCGCTGTGCCAAACGCGGTACCCGGCACAATCGTTGCGCCATTCGTGAACGCGAACAGGCTGAGCAGGCTACCGCCGGTCAGGCCGCTGAATCCCGGTGCAGTGCTCGGGTCGCGGCCGAGGTCGGAGAACTCAACGTCGGTAAAGCGGAACGTCTTGCCATCCGCCGTGATGCGATCACCGCGGCGATCTTGTGGTGCCGAAAAGCCAAACGTGCCGGCCCACGCGATGTATTCGTCGGCATTGCGATCGAAGTCGCTGATGTTGCGGTCGAGGCCGTAGGTGTCGTCTGCCGCAACGCCGATACCGCCGACTGGCGTGCCGTTCTTGTAGAGCGGAAAGCCGCCCGGATCGGCCGACAAACCGAGTGGCGAGGTTTTCG
This sequence comes from Ahniella affigens, assembly GCF_003015185.1. Taxonomy (GTDB): domain Bacteria; phylum Pseudomonadota; class Gammaproteobacteria; order Xanthomonadales; family Ahniellaceae; genus Ahniella; species Ahniella affigens. The sequence continues at coordinate 2,452,949 of NZ_CP027860.1, read as the reverse complement.
GGCCAATGGTCGTTGCCGCGCCAGGGGGCAGCACGCCAGCCAGCACCGGGGCGGGGAGGTTGATCAGATCGGAGCACAGCAATTGCGAGAACTGCACGCCAAACAAGGGGCCGCTTGGGCCGCCCGATTCGCCGGGGTTGAAGTGCTCCTGCACGATCTGGCTGGCGGTGCGGGTTGAGAACGCATTGCCTTCGGATGACAGGAACGCGCCGGTGACGGCCTTCGAGATCGCCGCCAGCTCACTTGGGATGATGCTGACGCCTTCGAGGCCGCCTTGAACGCCGCGGCCAGAGCTGATCGTCACCTGCGTGCGGGCGCCGTTCATGCGGTACACGCCGAGCACGTTGCCGACGCGATCCACCACCGCAATCGTGGCGGGTGCATTCTGCGCGCCGGCCTCATTGACGGCCTGAGCGATGATCTTTTGGACATCGGCGACCGTCAGAAAGGTGCCCGCGTTGGCGCACTGGCCGGTGCACTCCACTGGGGTAGGCGGTGGCGCCGTACCCACCGGATCGGGTGAATTGCCACTGCCACTGCAGGCAGCCAGCACCGCGATCGGGGCACTGATCAGCAACCGCTTTGCAAGCCTGTTCATTCTGCGTCTCCCCAGACTCAATCTTCACTAGATGTTACGTGACTGTCCGGTCACACTCAACCTTGAAACTATTCAAAGGGATAGAACGCACGCGAGAATTTGATGGGGCGCTCAGAAATGGCAAGATGACACCGGTAGTCTGGCGATCTGGTCGAGGCAAGGCGCACGTATGAGTTTGATCGGGGGCCGCTTGTGGCTTGATCGGATAACCTGTGATTTTACGCGTACCATTGTCAGCTGCCGGTCGGAATGTCAGGCTGAACGCTCAAGTTCGATGTCCAGTCTTGGTGGATTCAGGACAGATTTTGTTGATAGCGCGTTTGGATCACGGAAGGGCAATTCATGTTGAGTAGGCGGCTTGTGGTTGGTGTGGTCTTGGTGTTTGCGACCGTTTCGGGGGCATGGGCCCATGGGTTGGTCGAAAGCGACGTACCGGTCACCGTTCCGGTGCCCAAACTGGTGGCGCCCGATGCCGTGTTCCGCTCCGGATTCGAGAACGAGTCCGCGAGTGCGATTCTTGCGGAAACGGCCCGGCCGACCGATGCGGATCAGTTGAAGCACGACGCGATTCCCGAAATTTCGGTGCAGTTTGTCCCTGGTGCGATCACAACCGGTGACGTGCGGCTGTTCGTCAATGAGATCGACGTGACCGCGCAGGCGGACATTCAGAGCTCGGGCATTCGGTATGTGCCCGGTACGGCCTATCCAGAAGGTCGGCAGTTCGTGCGGGTTGAGGCGGGGTCGAATCAGCACAGCTGGAATTTCCTGACTGCTACCGCGCCCCAAGTCGCCCGGAGTCCGCTGGACGAGTCGACCTTGCCCCCTGGCGCGAGGCCAGACATCACCATTCAATTCTCTGATCTTGGGTCTGGTATCGACCCGGACCGAACGCGTCTCTACATTCTGGGCGGCAACTACAGTGAGGACACCGATGTCACCGACCTCGCGACGAGAACGGATTCGAGTATCTCGTTCACGCCCGCGGCGCCGTTGGCGGACGACCGCTACTTTGTTGACGTAGAGGTTTTTGATCGGGCCGGCAATCCAGGCTTGGGGTACAACGCGATTTGGTTCCAGGTTGGCGGTGCACCGCAACTGCTGAGTGTCGAGCCGGCCAGTGATGATGCCCTGATCCCGTTTGGCACGCCGCCGCTGATTCGCGTTCATTTCAACGCTGGCAGTCACCCGATGGCCGACTATTCGTTGTCGGTTGATGGCGAGCCGGTGCCCGAGCCGAACGTCGAGACGCGCCCGGACGGCAGCTTGGTTCTGACGTATCTGGTGCCGGAAGGGCCGCTCAGAAACCACTGCTTTAGTTTTGAAGCCCGCAACACGAAAGCGCTGCGGACCGTGCTGTCGCGCTGTTTCACGATCGATATCGAACGCGATCAGCAGTTTGAAATTCTCTCGCCGCAAGACAACGCAGTCGTCTCGAGTGCAACGCTCGAAGTGCGGGTGCGCGCATTCGAAGATGGCCGCGTGGTGGAGGATGTGACGATCAATGGCGAAGGCGCGCTGGTGGAATTGGACCGGTCGGTCAAGCCACCCGCGTATCGCTATCACTACTTGGACACCGTCGCGTTGAGTCCCGGGGCGAACCAGATCACGGTCCGGGTCCAGTTCCGGAATGGCGTGGTCAGAACAGAGCAGATTCAGGTCACGCTGACGCCGGCACCGACCGTGCAGATCGATACGCCTCGCGATTGGGAAACCCTGGGACCTGTGAATCCGCAACAACCTGGTCCCGGTGCGGCAGCGAATCTGACGGGTGATGTGCAACGCCCCGTTCTGATTCAGGGCTCCACGTCTGCGCCAGTCAGTCGCGTGGAAATCAACCAGCAACAGGCGACCCTGTCGCCGGATGGTCGGTCGTTCAGCTTTCCCAATTTTTTTTTGCACGAGGGCACTAACCTGATCAGTGCGACCGCGACCGATACCTTTGGTCGCGCCGTGTCGCAACAGATCACCGTCTATGTCGATCAGACCGCACCGGTCTTGACCGTCGCCGCGCCAGCGCAAGATGCGGTGGTGTCGACCCAGACGGTAGACGTGCGCGGTATCGCGAACGACGCCGTCGAAGGGCGTGTGGGCACCACCCACCCGGAAGCGCGGGTCTTGAACCTGAGCAACGGCTCGGTGGTGGTGGCGCAAGTCGGTAACCTCGGGTTTCTGGCGACCGATGTGCCGCTCGAAGTCGGCGCCAACATACTGCGTGTGAGCGCCATCGATGCACTGGGCAATCGCCGGAGCCAGGACATTCGAGTCGTTCGTAGTGGCGCGGGCGCCGAGCGCTTGCTGCAGGTGTCGGGGAATCGCCAGCAAGCGCTTGCTGGTGCCGAATTGCCGCAGCCGTTGACCGTTCAGGCGGTTGACAACACGGGTGAACCCATGGCCAATGAGACCGTGCGCTTTGACATTGTTCGTGGCAGCGGTTCGATTCGATCGGGAAGCGAACCCAATCGTCCCGACGGTGTCACCCCGGCGCGCAACCTGAGTGTTCAGACCGACGCGACGGGACTGGCGCAGGTCTGGTTGCGCTTGGGCCAAGATGCGCGCCCGGGTAGCGACATGGTGCAAGTGTCGCGGCCCGATCAAGCGGAAGTCGTCGTGTTCACGGCCAGTGCGGAAGTTGGGGAAGCGCATCAGATTGGTCTGTTTGGCGCGTCTGGGGCGCAGTATGTGTCGACCTTGAGCGCGCCCCTGGAAGCATTGCTGGTGCAGGTGTTGGATGCCGCTGACAACCCGGTTGCGGATGCGACCGTTGAATTCCAGGTGGTGTCGGGCCCGGGATCGTTCCGTGCCACGTCCGCGCCCGGTGGCGTGGTGACGCCCGATGCGCGCCGTATTCGCACTCATACCGATCGCAACGGGATTGCGGCGGCCCGTCCCGATACGGGCGCTGATGCCGGGACCTTGCTGATCAGCGCTGCCGTTGTGCGTGACGATGACAGCAGGCTTGGCGATGTCCGGTTTCAACTCGAGGTTTTGGCTCGGCGTGACGCCGCGACTGCGTTGTCGGGTGTCGTCATGGATCACGACGGGAGCGCCATTGAAGGTGTCCGGCTATCCATCGGGCGTACGGCGCTGACGACGCTGTCGGACGCCTCTGGCTTCTTTCAATTCAGCGATCAGGTACCGGCCGGCAAGATCGACCTGTTTGTCGATGGGCGAGACGTGCAGTTCACCCGCGGCGGATCGCAGTTCGAGTATCCGGCGTTGCATTTTGAATCGGCCGTGATTCAAGGCGAAGCCAATCGATTGCCGCATCCCATCTATCTGCCGCCGGTGGAGACGAGCCGCACCGTGTTGGTCGGTGGCGCAGAGGATGTCCGTTTGACGGTGCCTGGCTTTGAGGGCTTTGAGATGTTGGTGCGAGCCAACAGTGTGACGTTTCCGGACGGCAGCCGGATCGGCCCGTTGGTGGTTAGCGCCGTGCATGCCGACCGGCTCCCGATGGTGCCGCCTGGACTGGCCGGGCAGTTCGCGGGAATTGGTTGGACGATCCAGCCTACCAATACGCGTTTTGACCCGCCGATCCAGGTATCCATTCCCAATACGGATGGCCTCGCAGCGGGCCGCAGCCTGCCGATCTTCCAGTGGGATCACGATCTGGCGGCGTTTGTTCCGATGGGTTATGGCACCGTCAGCGAAGATGGTTCGCGGATTGTCAGCGATGCTGGATCGGGCATTAGTAAGGCCGGATGGGGCGGTGGCGGCCCGCCGCCACCGCCGCCGAATGACGGCGACAACCAGTGCGAGGTTTCAGGAATAGAACGGGCCGGAACGGCAACGATGACGGTCCTGATCAATGGCAGTCCCGATCCGATTGACGAACCAATTCATCGCAAAGGTACGAAGCTGAAGTTCAAGGCCAGTATTGACGGCGATTGCAAGGATCCGACCATCAGCTGGACCTTTGGCGATGGCAAGTCGGACACAGGGCGTTCCGTCAGCAATCTCTATGAAAAGCCAGAACGATACATGGTGCGCGCGAGTGCGACATGCTCCTGCGGCACGACGGTGGCGCCAGTCGACAAAGAGGTGCGGCTCTACTGTGATCTGAGCAAGCTGGATCAGGACGTGAAGATCGAGACCAAGCGGCACCTGATCAAACGCAACACAAACAAGGCCGCTTCCGAGGACGAATCAATCCGTAAATTCACCACCTTCATCCGTGCCGCACCCAAGGAAATCAAGTTCAAAAGCGGTCTGGAAAAGATCTGTGGCGACAACATCGAGGGTGGCTGGAAAATTGAAGGCAGTGAGCGCGGGGCAGGAGATATCAGTTTTGCGCTGACGCAAAAGGGCCAGTCGAATATCGAATACAAGATCAGCGACTGCGACTTTTGCGAGCCGCGGAATTTTGAGCGCACGTTCGAGATGAATGCCTGTCTGGTTGAAGACGTCAAGAGAGAGATCATCAACTACCTGTCGCCAATGCCACGCTCGAATCGCGAGCAAGGCGGCATCATCAATTGTGAAGCCGGCAACGTCAGTCTGGGAGTAACTGGGCTTTCGAGTGAGACAGAATACTGTAAGGTCACTGGTCTCACGTCATTTTTCGGCAGCGTCGCGGGGTTCCCGCATCGGCATCCGTACTTCGAGACCGCGAGTGATGTAGTGGGGCCGTTTTGTCAAACGATTTACGCCTCTGCCAACCAAGATTTGGCAAAGGCCAACAAGGCCCAACAGAAAGTCAGCTCAAACGACGCCGACAACGCTGATGAGTTGGAGTATTTTGGGGCGGTAGGCTGGTCAGTCGGCTGTTACCCACTGACCGAAGGCGTGAATTTTCGCGATCCGTTGGATGGTGGTCTGACCGATATCTGGACGCGCGGATCGCCACGCTGCAGGCGGTGATGATCCGTTAGTGCTGCGCATAGGTTCACCTCTCGTCACTCCGGACTTGATCCGGGGTGAGGTAGGTGTTGCTGTGCGAACACGGCAGATGCTCTCATCAAACACACGATAACCCGTTGATTTATTTACTCAGTAGATCTACGACTAATGCCCGTCCTGATCGCAAGTAGCCCCCTCCCCGACCCTCCCCCGCGCTCGCGGGGGAGGGAGCGCTCCCTCTCCCACGCGAGTGGGAGAGGGCTGGGGAGAGGGCTACTTGCCACACGGTGCCGTCGTGAGACTCGCGCATCGTCGCTGACAGTTTGATGCGCGAATAGGCGCACCTTCGGTGCGACCATCACTCCCAATCAACGATGCGTGTTTGGCATCGGCGGATGTCACGCCGATCGGACAACCGGAATCTGGATACTGCGCGTGGTGGTCGTGTGGTCGTGCGCTGGCGGCGGGGCAGACACAGCGGGCTGCCAATACGGACTGGTTTATCGAGTTCCGGGCAACAAAAAACCCGCGACAGGCGCGGGTTCTTTTGGAATTTGGCTCCCCGAACTGGATTCGAACCAGTGACACACGGATTAACAGTCCGTTGCTCTACCGACTGAGCTATCGGGGAAGGTGAGCCCGAAATTATGCTGATCTGGCTGTGGGGCGTCAAGCCCCTTTTTGAAAATTGGGTCTGAAAATTCTAAGAGGCCTCAGAAAGTCCGGTATGGACTGCTTCGAGACCCTCGCAAAACGGCCAGATCAGACCCAGGTTTTCGGCAATTACTTCGGGCCGGGCAGGGCGTTCGCGGTTTGCGACAGGGCGACCAAGCGGCGCTTGCCGTCTTCGACCGCGGCCTGGATCTCGCGCTCGTTCGTCGACGAGAGCTGGCGCATTTCGTCGATGATCGTGACCGACTTCTCTTGGAAGTTGACGACGGCATCAACGAGCTTCTTGACGGAGTCGGCTTTGAGCGTCGGGCCATAACCCGCGCGGGTGGCCTCTTCCAGCACCTTGGTGCCGACTTCGCCGAGCGTTTCGAGGCTCTTGTTCATGCCGGCCTTCATCGCTTCGAGTGTCTGCGTCGATTCGTTCAGACCATGCATGCCCGTGAACGAGGCAGACAGCGCCGTGAACACGGTTTCGTTCGTACCGAAGAACGTCACGGCCTGCGAATACACACGTTCCTTTGCGTTGGTGATCTGCATCAGGCGAGCCATGATCACTTCGGTCGTGTTGTAAGAGATCGACAGGTTCTCGGCGAGGTCTTTCGCGATTTGATAGCGCTTGTCCTCGTCTTGCAGCTGGCGCAGCTTGTCGTCGCGCGCGAGCTCTAAGCGGGCCACCAACTCGCGATCTTCGTTCAATTCCTGAGCTTTGACCGCGTCTGCCGCAGATTGCAGTTCCAGGCGCGCTTGACTGAGAATCTCCTCAGCCTTTTTCAGCAGTTGCAAGCCGAGCACTTGCGATTCTTTCAGCGCGCCGCGGAAATCGCGGTATGCATCGAGAATGGTCTGCTCGCGCGTGATTTGATCCTTCGATTCCTTGGCGACTTCGAGATACGTGTCCTTGATGCGCTCAAAGCGGCTCGGAATATCGCCGCGCGTGATCTTCATCCAGATGTTGGACAGGCGCTCCATGGTGTCGATCTTGCCGTCTTCCACTTGCAGGACCATCGCCTTGGCGTCGTCGCGAATGCTGTCGAACGCCGTCGTGATGGCCTTGTAGCGCTCGCCAATGCCCATCTCAGTGATCTGCTCGCGGACCACTTCGTTGAACAGTGTGGCCTGCGACAAGGTGCGGGCGATTGCCAGCGACTTGTCCTGATCCAGGTGACTGATCTTGTTGATCAGCGCGACCACCGGTGCTTCTTCCGGCTGCGATTTGATCAACCCGAGATCGCGCAAGGCACCAAGGGCTTTGTCGAGGCGGGCGAGGGGGGCGAAAGCGGAAGCGACTGAGCTCATGAACGTCCTCAAGGTATAGGCTTGCCCGGAATCATAGGGCGATTCGTGTGAGTGTGGGGTTGATCCGGGCCGTCACAAGCCGCTCCAAGCGCGAAATTCGCCCGGGTGAGTGCGTGAATGAGCATCGCGACGAACGCCGCGGCGACAAACTCAGGCGCGCGGCCGGTAGGTTCGTTCGACGTAGCGCTCGATGATCTCGACGAATTCCTCGCCGATTCGTTCGCCGCGCAGGGTCACTGTTTTCTGGCCGTCTTCAAACACGGGCGCAGTGGGCGCCTCGCCCGTACCTGGCAACGAGATGCCGATATTGGCGTGCTTGGATTCGCCGGGGCCGTTGACGATGCACCCCATCACGGCCAGCGACAAGCTCTCGACACCGGGGTGCTTGAGCCGCCATTCCGGCATCCGCTCGCGCACATGGTCTTGTACCTTCTTGGCCAGTTCTTGGAAGAACGTACTCGTGGTACGACCGCAGCCTGGGCAAGCGGTGACGAGCGGCGTGAACGCGCGGAGGCCCATCGTTTGGAGGAGTTCCTGCGCGACGATCACCTCGCGGGTGCGGGACTCGCCGGGCTCTGGGGTCAACGAAATGCGAATGGTGTCGCCGATGCCCTCCTGCAGCAGGATCGACAATGCTGCGGTCGAGGCGACAATGCCCTTCGAGCCCATGCCGGCTTCGGTCAAGCCCAGATGCAGCGCATAGTCGCAGCGTGCCGCGAGGCTTCGATACACCGCGATCAAGTCCTGCACGCCACTGACTTTGCACGAGAGGATGATGTGGTCACGGCCAAGACCCAGGGTTTCGGCATACGCAGCGGAGTCGAGCGCCGAGCGGATCACCGCCTCGCGCATGACCTCGCTGGCGTCCCAAGGTTCGGCACGCGCATGATTGTCGTCCATCATCTGCGCCAGGATGGCCTGATCGAGACTGCCCCAGTTGACGCCAATACGAACCGGTTTGTCGTAGCGCAACGCCATGTCGATGATCGCGGCAAACTGACCATCGCGCTTGCGCCCAAAGCCCACATTGCCGGGATTGATCCGATATTTGCCCAATGCCTCAGCGCACGCCGGCTCGTTGGTCAGGAGTTGATGGCCGTTGTAGTGGAAGTCACCAATGATCGGTACGTCGATGCCCTTCATGGCTAGCTTGTCGCGAATACGCGGCACGGCCGCCGCTGATTCGGGATTGTTGACGGTGACCCGGACCGCTTCCGACCCGGCACGCCAGAGTTCCCCAATCTGCTTGGCGGTGGCGTCGACATCGGCCGTGTCGGTATTGGTCATCGACTGCACGTGGACGGGATGCGATCCGCCAATCCAAGTATTGCCAACGCGCACAGGCACGCTGGCCCGGCGCCGGCCCGGCGCGGCGTCAAAACGGGTGGGATCAGTCATGCGGTGTGGCTCGGGGCGTCCTTGGGTGCCAGACGCAAGTAAGCGCCGGTGTTTTCCAGCACTTCCACGTCGGTCTGCACGCGCGTTTTGCCGTGATGTTCGCTGAACAACACGGCGGGTTTGGAGAATTCGATGCGCGAGTAGGCCTTATCGCCAATGCTCGGCGCGACAATTGTCACTGCGGCATCGTCGCGGCGCATGGGTGCGAGCTCGATCGCGCGCATCGGGGTTTTGAACACGCCGTTCTGGTCGGCTGGGCGGACGGCTGCCGGTACGGCCTCACGGGCGAGCAGTTCGATACCTGCCTCAACGCGGCCATCGGCATCGAACCGAATCCAGCGAATCGAGCCGACCATCCAATCGCGATCTTCGTCCTCGTCGTTCTCGCCGAGAATCGATAGTCCAATCAGCTCGCCAATCCGGGCTTTGGCGCCCGAGACCGAACTCCATTCCAGGCGATAACCACCGAGCCCCTGATCGAGCACCCGGGCGCGCGTGGCAACCGGTTTGGAGGAGTCGAGCGAGGCGGTCGAATTGGTCCAGGTGGTCGAGCGATCACGCTCGCTCATCGAGATGCCCGGGCCGCGTATGTCCCGCACAAAGCTCTCGAAATCGGTTTTGTTGGCCAAGTGATAGTGCAGGGCTGTCAGGCCAATCAAGGTGTCCAACTCGTGACCGGCGGCCAGACGCTGATGCATGCGGTCGAATACCGGCTTCCAGCAATACATGGCGCGGCGAATCAAGTCTTGGCCGAGCGTGATTGGATTACCGTTGCGGAGTTTGAACGACACCGGTGTGCCCGCCGACGCCGCCATGCTCAATTCCCGCTCCAGGTAAGCGACGGCGCCTTCGGTACCAAAGGACAACAACGCGCCCGCACCGGCCTGGCGCTCTTCCGGCAAATAGCCAGGACCGCGGTCTTCTTCCAGTGGCAGCGCGAACTCGCCACCACCACCGGGTCGCAGCACCGCTTGTTGGGCCCAGACGCGACAAGCGTCAAACGCATCGAGCATGTCGCGCTGGCTGAGCCGATACGGGTTGCTGATCGCAAACAGCAGCGCCTGCTTGTAGCAGAGCTCTGGGCTGACGGTGGCCTTGCCGAGCAAGGGATCGTCGTACTCCTTGTCGCCCAATTGCACGAGTTGGGCAAACCGAATCAGGTCATGCATCGACTTCCAGACGCCCGATTGCGGCGAGGCGTACAGAAGATAACCTCGCAACAATTGCTCGCTCCAATGCGAAATCGCACGGCCCAACGCCATGGCTACGGGTTTGCCTTTCAGGAACGGGACTTTGCCCTCAGGGCCGCAGATTTCGTATGCGGCCATCGTGTAGCCAAGCGCCAGCGCAGCGTGAAAATCGCGCGATTGCAGCCCAAGCTGATACTTGGCACTTGGTAGCGGGAAACTGGAGCCAACCACCTGCCGGTCGGCTTGAGTGATCATTTGCTGGATCGGGCCGCGCAACATCTCGAGCGCCGTCAGGCGTTGATAGCCATCGATCTTCAGCGTGTTGATTTCATTGACCGCCGCCAGCAGCGGTCGGGCAGCGGCCATCGCGTTGCCGAGCGGCAATTGCGCGATCCATTGGCTCAACGCTCGGGCTTCAGTCTGGAATGACTGCTTCGTCGGCGCGCCCCGCTCGGGGAAACGCTCATTGAGCTTTCGATAAATTGGGTTCATCCACGCTCCCGGATCGTCGATCCAGACCCCAGCGCGGCAGTTGTAACCGGTGCGTGCTGGGGCCCAGGTGCGTAGTGTATCGCCGGACGCAAGCCTTGGGATACGGGCGTGTTTGGCAGAACCTCCCGGATTCCCGCCAATCGATCCCCGATTCTGGGGGCCAGGGCGAGTCCCGGGGCAGCTCGCGTTATTCGAATTCCAGAACTAAGTCGTCTTCACAAAAGTCAAACAGCTGTGGACGCGACGTCGTGTCATCGCTGAATGTGGCCCGGAAGTACCACTCGCAGCCAGAATTGTCGGTGCTCCGCGACCACACCATGGTGCGGCTGTCGCCCGATTCGATACCGTAGCCAATGTCGAATTCGCCCCAGTTGCGACCGTCTTCTGACGCTTCCAGCGAGACGATGTCTTCGTCGGTACTGTTCAGTACTTCGAAGGAGTATTCAGCATGAACGGGGGCAGCAATCAGGAACAGCACGGCTAGGCCGAGTTTGCGTAACATCAGGGAGTCTCCACAAGTAAACAGTACGCGACATGCGTGACGGAAGCTTACTGGCTCGTCGTTTGCCTGCCCATGGGGTTGGTGGAAATTTGACGATGGTTGCAAAAACGCAACTCGAATGCGTCCGACGCGTTTTGGGACTCACGGTGCCAACGGTCAGCCATTTGCTAGGGCGGGTGTGATTAAGTCCATCCTGGACTTTCAGACCCGCAACGAGTCCGGCACGTGTCCGGTCTCGTTGCTCCAGAATCAAGCACTTGCGTGCCCGATTCTGGACGGGCCATCCATGGCCCGCATCGCATCTGAACTTGTTCAGATGCTCCCTAGGTTGAAACTCACCCCGGACTGAATCCGGAGCGGGTATGACGGGTCCCGAGCATCCCAGGCGGACGCCACAGCACAAGGTAATTCATCCTTGGATGGCTACAACTCGCCAAGCGGCGCATCGGTGCCATAGTGATCCATCATCGCCACCTGGGTTGCCTGCACGATCTCACGCTCCAGTTGGGTCAGGTGGGGATGCCACACGTCGAAAATCAAGACGACGCGAAGTTGATCGCCGCGGTTGAAGGCTTCGTGTTCGATGGTGTCGTCGAACATGAACAACTCACCGAGTCGCCACTCGCGGACTTCGGCCCCCACGCGAAACTCGCAACCCGGCGGGATGATCAGCGGCAGGTGGCACGTGAGTCGCGCATTGGTTGCGCCGTTGTGCGGCGGGATATGGGTCTTTGGTTTCAGTGCCGAGAACATCACTGCTGGCGCGCGATCGCGAATGCTGATCTGCGGCACCTGTTCCAATGCGGCAATGGTGTTCGGACAGCGTTCGCAATGGGCCTCGATCTTCTTGCCGTGCTTCCAAAGGAAGTACGCTCCCCAATCCAGGTTTCGATCCAACGCCGCGAACTGACCCGGTGATTCTGCCTCGCCCGTCTGTACGTATGGTTCAAACCCGCTGGCATCGTGATTCAACAGGGTGTGAAGTTCGGCCAGAACCAACGGCGTTGCGGCTTCCAGCGCCGGTGCCCAATCGAAATCCTCGCGATCGAAGAACGGGATGGAGGGCAGGCGTGTGATGTGGAACATCAGCGGGCGGCTCGGATAATAACGCGTCTGGCCCAGGGTGATCGCCAACGTTTCGTCCATCCGCCGCGTACTACGGGCCGAATGCCCGGCCTTGAGGGGGTTGACCCGGGCCAGCATGAACGCGGCGAGCTCGCGCCGGTCAGCCATAACCATGTTGCGCGCGTGCTGCAATCTTGGCTGCATTTCCGATAGCCGGTTCAGCGAATCCGGCATGGTCATCAGTGCCTGGTTGTAACTCAGCGCCGCGTTTCGGGGCTCGCCCAGGAACTCATAGATTTCGGCGCGCTCAAAATGCACGGCATAAGCATTCGGTTCGAGCTTGATCGCGGCGTCCAACGACTTGAGTGCATCGCGCCAGAAACCTTGCTGCTTCAACACGCGCCCGAGATTGGCATGGGCCAGTGCAAACGCCGGTTGGCCTTTACTGGCCCGTTCGAAATGCTGTCTTGCCTCGTCGAGCGCTTGCCTTTGAAACGCCACCTGGCCGAAGAAATTGTGAGCATGGCTATGCTGTGGTGCGATTTTCAGCACCGACTCGTAGTGGCGCGCAGCCACTGCAAACTGCCCTTGGCGGGCGGCGCGGTCGGCCTCTTGCAGGAATTGGTCCAGGCTCATGGTTTGCTCGATTTGATTTTTTTATGGTCACAGTCCGGATCTTTGGTCAGCCGGATCTTGTGGAATTGCATGCTCAGTGCATCGACCGTCAGCAAGGTGCCGTAGAGCACGGGCTCGATGCCGATCAGATGTTTCAGCGCTTCGGTGGCCTGCAGGCTGCCAATCAAGCCGGGCAGGGCGCCAAGCACGCCGGCCTCGGCGCAATTCGGCGCTTCGCCGGGGCCTGGCGCCTCGGGAAACAGGCAGCGGTAGCAAGGTGCCTGGTCATCGCGATGCGGCGTAAACACGGCGACCTGACCCGCAAACGCCTGCACAGCGCCATAGACCCAGGGAATGCCCAGACTCAGCGCGGTGTCATTCAGCAGATAACGGGTCGGAAAGTTGTCGGCGCCATCAATGATCAGGTCAGCACCTGCCAGAAGCGCTGCCGCGTTGTCAGCGTTCAGACGGGCGTCAATGGCTTCGACGGTGATGTCCGGGTTCAGCGCCGTCAGTGTGTGCTTGGCGGATTCGACTTTGGCCATGCCGACGCGGGCATCGGTGTGCAGCACCTGCCGCTGCAGGTTGCTGCGATCAACGCGATCGAAATCGATCAGGCGTAAATGACCCACACCCGCTGCGGCCAGATACAGCGACGTCGGTGAGCCCAGTCCCCCAGCGCCAATCACGGTGACTTTGGACTGGCGCAGGCGCTCCTGACCGGCGCGCCCGACCTGGGGCAGCAGGTGATGGCGGAGATAGCGCTCGTCGCTGGCAGGAATGGCGCACCGCGCCGCTGGTGAGGTCAATGGCAGTCCGGCGGCGGTCCAGGCTTGAACGCCACCTTCGAGTATGGCGAATCCGGAAAATGCGGGTTGCGCGAGCAAACGTTCGCAGCGGCGACCACTCGCGCAGACGAGAAGATTGGCAATTCGACCGCTGTGATCCGCCGCCGCCAAGACCGCGTCAGGGCCAAGACTCAGGGGCGCTTCGACGCTACCGGCAATCAGGCCGGTTTGGCACTCGGCGGCCTCACGGATATCGATCAAATGCCACCGAGCCGGATCGGCCCGGAGTTCGGTGATGCTGATGCGACTCGGGCGATCGGCGTCGGTGTCGGTGTCAAGTGCTGTCATGTACACATGATAGCCATGAAGCCGTGTGTCGCCTTGAGTCAGGTCAATACTGCAATCAGATTTCCATTCGAATCCGATGAGTGGGGACAAGTGCGTCCGAATCCCAGTGCTCCTGCTCGGCCCGCAATTCGATCAGGACGTTCGCTTGGGCCACGCTCTGCATCGCGCCGGACGAGACTTTGTCGATGGGCCGGACGCGGGCCTGGCCCGTTGCATCCACATACCAGTAGCCCCGTCGCCACTCCAGGCGGGCATGCGATTTGCCAATCGCCCGGTCCAGTCGGGCCGGGCTTGGTTCCGGATCGCGCATCCCGAACCAGGTCCGAATGATCGGCCCGACAAACGCAAACAAACCAGCAACCACCGCAACCGGATTGCCTGGTAGTCCGAGTGCCAGGGAGTCGCCAATCCGGGCGGCGACGACTGGCATGCCAGGACGTACCGCGACGCGCCAAAACGCGATCTGGCCCAATTCGCCAAAGAGCCTGGGTGTGAAATCGGCTGGACCGACCGATGCGCCGCCGGTCACGATCAAAAGTTCATGGGACATTGCGAGCGCGCTTAGTTGGGCCCGCAGCTGCTCCGGGTCGTCCCGACTTGGTCCGGCAATAGTGAACGTGAAGCCCGATGCGGCCGCCCAGCTGGCTAACAACGGCCCATTGCTGTCGATGCGGTGACCGGGCTTCAACACTGATCCAAAGGGCTGGATTTCATCGCCTGTCACCAGAATGGCGACACGCGGCGGCTCCCATACGTTGATCGTTTGGACCCCGGCCGTGCACAGCGTGGCGAGCAATACGGCGTCCAGCTTGTCGCCCGCTGTGGCGATCGGATCACCGGCTGCAAAATCGTCATCGGCGCCGCGGATATTGGCGTCTTGGGCGATGTCAGCGCACAGCGCCAGCGTATCGCCCGTGACCTGGACTTGTTCCTTGGGTACGACCGCGCCAAACGCTTCCGGAACCATGCCTCCGGTGGCCACGGCCATCGCCGCGTCAGCCGCTACGACGGGGGTCGCCTGGCCTGCGGTAGCCGCGCCACCTATTTTGAAGACTTGACCCGTTTGAAACGGAGCGGCGGTGGCGGGCAAGGCGTAGCCGTCCATCGCCGAATGACGGAAGCCCGGTACGGCTGCAGGCGCCGCAACCGACTCGGCGAGCGTTCTGCCCAGGCATTCGATGACCGGTCGCGATACCACGGGCCGCGGCAACGCTGCTGCCAGCGTCTCTAGGCGAGTACGGGCTTCCGCATAAGGAATGGGCTTCGGGGGCGCTGCGTTCGGATCAACCCACATCGTTCTGCGAATTGAAGTTGGCGAACGCCGATTGTGTATTGGGGAACGGGACTTCAGTCAGTTTCAGCTTTTCGTGCCAGCGCCAAACGGCCCGCTCGCCCGCGGCGAGTGCCGATTCGGCGGAATCGGCGAGTTCTTGTCGATACAGCGCAAACAGGAATTGCCGCTGCTCGCCATCGAACGTTACCGCGACGTCGGCTTCGTCAGATTCCAGTCCGGCCAGCAATGTGCTGACCAAATCGGTTGGGAAATTTGGTGTGTCGCAGGGCACACTCACCAAATACGGCGTCTCGCAAAGCGCCAAGGCGGTCGCCAGACCGGCAATCGGACCGAGATAGCCAGACTGTTGGTCGCTGACCACGCGCACCCCGAACGCCTGGTAGCGGTCCAGGTTGCGATTGGCAACGATGATCGTTTTGCCTACTTGCGGGGCCAACCGTTCGAGCATGTGCTGGGCCAAGGGTTTGCCTTGCCAACTGATCAGGCCCTTGTCTGCGCCACCCATTCGAAGGCCGCGCCCACCGGCCAGAATACAGCCTGTTACCTGCGTGTTAGTCATGTTCCTGCCACCTGTTGTTGTTCCCAGAGGATGGGCGTTTGTGGTGCCCGGGTGCCACACATTTGCGGGTGCTTTGGACGAATCGCCGCAATTGCGCGACGCCTCTTCACGTCATCGCAACTTCGGCAATTGCAGCCCGAGCGCTGTCTGCCATCAGACCTGGAAACTGACCGCAGGCTTACGCACGGACCGCCCGCGCCGAGCTTAGGCGGCAAACACGTTTGACCGTACTGGCGAAAGACAGGGGCGGGCGGCACCGGGAAATTGGGGCAGCTTGTGGCGAGCCTTGGCTTGGCATCGGTGCGCGTCATGGGCGCAAGTTAATCGCCGAATTCCCGGTCCAGGTGTTCGTGAATCGCCTGCTCAACGGGACCCTTGATGGCAAACAACAGCAAACCCAGCTTCGCCTGCACGGTGACTTTGCCCCGCTCCAGGGCAATCTGTCCGTTGACGCCACTACGCTCAAAATGCAACGTGTCGCCCTCCCAGCCATACTGGACATCGAACTTCTGGGCGATGGCCTTGGCGACTCGGTTGACGGCCGCTTTGGCGTCGGTTTGGTTCTTCTTGTGCTTACGGGTAATGTGGATGGTCGACATGCTGGGCTCTGGCGAAAGTCAGTGGTGGCGGCAGTTGAGTGCGTTAAGATCATGCCAGAACCAGAACTCCGGGGTGATACAAATGAAAGGGCAAGTAGCCATCCTGCTCGGGTTGGTCGGAATCGCCGGCGTGGCCGCGGCGGTAACGCCAGCACCGTCAGCCGGCACGCCGGCCGCCAAGCCGGCGCCACCGTCCAGCGCGACCGCGAGCGCGACCGCCAGCACGGGCGTGCTGAAGGGCGTGCTGAGTGTGAGCGCCAACGGTCAAGCGTTGCGTGCGACCGAAGGGATGGACGCGGTCATCTATTACCGGCCAAAGACGCCGGTGGCCGTGACCGCCGAGGCAGAACCGGCGATCATGACGACCCGGCGCAAACAGTTTGTGCCCCGGATCCTGGCTGTGCCTCAGGGCACGACGGTGCGCTTCCCGAATGAGGACCCGATTCTCCACAACGTGTTTTCGACATCGACCGAGAATGCATTCGACGTCGGCCAGTACGGCAAAGGCGATGGCAAAAGCCACGTATTTGATCGGATTGGGCTCGTCCGGGTCTATTGCAATGTGCACCATTCCATGTACGGTTTCGTGCTCGTGCTGGATACCCCGTTCCATGGTCGGGCGGATGCCAAGGGCCGCTTCGAACTGAGCGGCCTGCCATTGGGAGAAGGCGAGTTGATCGTGTTTCATGATCGGGCCCCACCGCTTCGACAGAAAGTCGTGGTGGGCGAAACCGGCGAATTAAAGCTGCAACTCGACTTGAGCAAGCGCAAGGTTCCGCCGCACGCGAATAAATTTGGCAAGCCGTACCAAAGGACCCCGAATGGCAATTACTAAGCGCAGATTCCGACTGCCTCTGGCAGCCAGCATTTTTCTGGTATGCGCTGGGTTGATCACGGTCGCAATCACCGTCGCGGTACTGGTGACGTATACCCAGGGTCGGAAGATCGCCGACGCGAATGTCGAACAGTCGCTGACCACCTCGGTTGGCGTTCAAGACGCGCAGAAGCAGGCACAACTCGAACAAACCCAAACGCTGGTGACGTTCATTGCCGAAGACCCGTCTGTCGTGCAGTATTTTGCGAGTTCCACCGATACGGTCACCGATGCCGGCTTGTTTGAATCCGAGGAGGACGTGCTCGACCCGCTCGCGACCGGCGCCGTGTCGCTGGCCGATCTGTTGGGCGAGCGCCAAAGCCAATACCACTTCGCACTCGGTATGTTCCTTGATGCCGAAGGCAATGTGCTCGCCCGAACCGACGAGCAGGAGGCGGTGCAGGAATCACTCCGCGCCGATCCGTTCATCCAGCCGGCAATCAGCGGCGTGCAGTCGATTTCGGGATTCTGGCGCCAGGGCGACATGCTGCTGCAAGCGGCGATCACGCCGATCCAACGCGATGACGATCTGCTCGGATTCCTGCTGATCGCCCAGGACGTTGACCAGGAATTCGCGACCAAGATTGGCGACGTCAGTGGCGCCGATATTGCGTATCTGTTTCCGGGGACGCCGATCAAGGTCGTGTCGAGTTCGCTGGACGCGAATGAGGTGAAAGAACTCATTGAGGTGCTGAGTCCAGACTCGCCAACGGCCAAGGCCGTTGACATGGCACAAGGCATTGAGCGTCTGGAACTCAGTTTTGGTGGGGGGAAATGGATCGGGCGGCTGCGCGCTGTGGATCCGGACGCCGGCCCGCAATTGGGCTCGGCGCTATTGCTCACCTCTGCCGACCGCGCCTATTCTGGTTTCCAGCGCATTCTGAATCTTGTGCTTGCTGCGGGCATCGTGTCGTTGCTGCTGGCGCTGCCCTTGTCGTTCCTGCTCGCGAAGGCCATTTTGCGGCCCGTGCAGCAAATGGCCAAGGTGGCTGAGGATGCGGCGTCTGGCAACTATCAGACGCGGTTGGCGGTTGAGGGTCATGACGAACTCGCGCGACTGTCGCAGAGCTTTGACCGATTGCTGTCGGATCTTCGCGAGAAGAGCGATATCGAGGGGTACGTCAGCAACCTGTCCAGGTTCCTGCCCGAACCAAAGAGTGAGCGCGCCACCCCGAGCCACGGTCTGGCCACCGCCGTCCGAACCCGGCCGCCGACCTTGGTCACCCGTATTCTGCTCGGCATCGAATGTCGTGCGCTCGCGCGCCCGTTTGCCCGCGATCAAGTGCAGCAGCGGTCGCAGGATCTCGCCGATTTTGTGGGCGCCATCGATGATGTAGCGCGCAAGATCGATGCGACGGTGGTCGCGCAAACCGGCACGCGCGCCGTACTTGGTTTTGCCGGGACCGAGCCGCTGCGGCGAGCACTACGGACGGCCAGCTACTTGCGGCGTGACAGCGCGCTTCCCGATTCGTTGTCAGCCACGTTAGCCTTTGCATTGCACGAGGGCGACGTCCTGGAGGGACAATTGTCGGTCTCGGGCGGCGTTGCCCCCGTGTCCAGCGGCGGCACCGTGTATCAGCTTGACCGATTGCTGTCAGAGAGCGCCGAGGGTGGCGTGCTGGTGGCAAGACCCATGGCCGAGGCGCTGAAAGAAGCCGTACAAGCCGAGGCGCGCGCCCAGAATGGTTTGATCAGCGCGCGGCCGTTCTTGAGCGTGCCGGTTGAAGCGCTGGACGAACTCCCGCGCATTCAGTCGTCGTTGGTAACGAGTACGGGCTCGTCCGAAACAGTCGTCACCCCGAAAGCGCAAGAGGTCACCCGGCGCGGTGATGAATTGCAGTCGGGGGTGGTGTTTGGCGGTCGCTACGAAATTTTGTCCCAGCTTGGCTCGGGCGGCATGGGCGTGGTCTACAAAGCACGTGACCTGGAGCTCGACGACGTCGTGGCATTGAAGATGTTGCGCGGCGCCGGACTCATGGATGCCGAAAGCCTCGAACGCCTCAAGATCGAGATCAAGCTCGCGCGGAAGATCACGCACCCGAATGTGCTCCGCACGTTCGACTTTGGCGAAGTCGAAGGGCGCCCGTATATTTCGATGGAATACGTCCGTGGCATGACCTTGCGGTACCTGATCCGCGAGGCGGGCCGCTTGCCGTTCTCGGCCGGATTGCGCATTGCGCGGCAACTCTGCGCCGGGCTCGCTGCCGCGCATGAGGTCGGTGTGCTGCATCGAGACATCAAGCCTGAGAATCTGATTCTGGAACAAAGTGGCAACGCCAAGCTCATGGATTTTGGCATTGCAAGGCCGGCGCGCCGAAGCGAGCCCGGCCAGACGCAGCAGGGCATGTTTGTGGGCACGCCTAACTATGCGGCGCCCGAGCAATTGGCGGGTGATGAGGTGGATTTCCGGGCCGACATTTACGCGACGGGTGTGCTGCTTTGCGAAATGTTCTGCGGGAAGTTGCCGTTCACTGGGGCCAACACGATGGAGATCTACATGGCGCAAATGCATCAGGCACCGATCCTGCCATCCGAGTACTGGCCAGATATTCCCGATGACCTGGAAGCGGT
Organism: Ahniella affigens; assembly: GCF_003015185.1. Lineage (GTDB taxonomy): Bacteria > Pseudomonadota > Gammaproteobacteria > Xanthomonadales > Ahniellaceae > Ahniella > Ahniella affigens. The sequence goes on along the minus strand of NZ_CP027860.1, from coordinate 2,433,249 downwards.
GATCCTGAAGTGCATCGCCAAAGTGGCTGCCGATCGGTATCAATCGGTCGCCGACCTGGGGCAGGCGCTGGCGCGTATCCGGGCATAAACACAGGAGACCTGCGATGCAGAATCGTCACATGGTTTGGGGATTGGTGATTGGCCTGCTGGCGGGGTCAGCAATCGCACAAGATCCGCTTGCTGGGGAAGACCCGGATGCCAATTCGATACAGAGTGCCGATTGGTGGGGCGACGCGCGCTTGTGGTACGACCACGTCACCGATCTCGCTGGCCGGGACGACGTCGAGCGCGCGCGACTCCGGTTGCGGAGCGGTTGGCGGGGCACGGTCAACCAGTTCGATTGGGGCATCACATTTGAAGGCGCCGTTGGCTCCGACGGCAACGAACTGAACCGGATCAATCTGGACAACGAGCGCATTGATGATCTGAATCTCGATGAGTTTTATGGTCGTTGGAATATTGCCGAAGGCAGCAGCGTCCAGATCGGCAAGGCTGCGTTGCCGATCGAATTGAGCCCCATGTTGTTCGACCCGGACTTGCGTCCGCTCGGCGTCAGCGTGTTGCACAGCCAGGCGTTTGGTGATTTCAATCGATGGTCGATCGGCGCAGGCTATTTCGCCGGTGATCACCTTTACGGTGATGAGTCCCGGCTCGCTGCGGTTCAAGTCGGTGTGCATTTCCGCGAAGGCATGGACTGGTCGTGGCACGGCCAACTGGCGTATCTGGATTGGTCGGACATCGATGTTCTGGCGGTGCAGGGTTTGGGCCGCACGAACCAAAGGATTCAGGGCGGCAACGTCTTCCGGAGCGACTATCGGATTGTCGACCTGCAGCTCGGAGCCCGCGGGCAACTGTTCGACTGGCCGTTTCGATTCGATCTTGATCTCGCCCGCAATACCGGTGTCGAGGCCGCGCCGGGCGTCGATGAGGGGGATCTCCGCGATGCTGCTCGCGTCAGCGCGGTGCTTGGCGATCGCCGGGGGTTGAATGGCGTGGAGGTTGGTGTGGCCTGCCAGCGCATTCAGCGCGATGCGGTGCTCGCGGCATTCAGTGACGACGAATGGTGGTTCCACAGCTTTTCGCGAGGTTGCCTGCCATGGGTCGGTTATGGCATCAGTGACCGCTTGTCGACGCGGCTTGCATTCTCGCAGGAGCGCCGAGACGACCAGCCGGAAAACGTTGAGCGGTTGCTGCTCGATTTGGAGTATCGCTGGTAACACGCGCTCGTACTGAGCATGAAAAAGGCCGGCAATGCCGGCCTTTTTCGGTAATGCCACAACGATCGATCAGGCGGCTTGCGCCACTTCTGCTTTCATGCGCGGGCCTTCCAGCAACGCCATGCGCACACCCGCGATCAGCATGTCCACTTCGGCGTCGGTGATCGTGAACGGCGGGGTGAAGCGCAGCGAGTTAGTGCCGCCGTGGATCACACCAAAGCCGTGGTAGCGCAGGAATTCCTCGGTGCTGCCGGCGCCGTAGCACTTGAAGTCCGGGGCCAATTCGGCCGAGAACAAGAGGCCCGTGCCTTGCACCTTGGTAATCGTGCCCGGCACTTCTTTAGCGAGCTGTTCAAGCTTGGCCAGGAATTCCTTGCCGCGTTTGACAATGTTGGCGCGAACGTCTGGCGTGAGACATTCGAGCACGGCCACCGCGACGTCCATCGCGCGCGGGTTGGTCGTCATCGTGTTGCCGTAGATGCCCTTGCGATACAGGCCAGCGGCCTTCTCGGACACCGCGAGCACGGACAATGGATATTGGCCGGCATTGATGGCTTTCGAGTAACTCTCGATATCCGGAGCGCTCAAATGCTCGAAGCCCGGCGAATCGACAATCGACAGATAGCCGGTGGTGCGGAGGCCAGCCTGAATGGCGTCGATCACCAGGAGGCTGCCATGGGCTTCGGTCAGCTCGCGGGCGGCCTGGTAGAACGCGGGCGTCGTGGCGACGCCTGGGTTGCCTTCGCCCATCACCGGCTCAATGAACACCGCTTCGATAAACCAGTTGTTGCGTTCGGCTTCGGCAAATACGGCCTTCAGGCTGTCGACATCATTGGGCACCGCCGTCAGCAGATTATCGGCGCCTCGGAACGTGGCCAAATGCTGCAGGTAGGTCTTGCGGCTGGAATCGCTGACCTGGGCCGGACGGTCGGTACGGCCGTGGAACGCGCCCTTGAGTCCGACAATCTTGACCTGCTTGCCGGCATGACGGCCGCCCAGGTCGGTCATCAGTTTGGCGTTGACGTCGGAAATCCGGGCAGCGAGGCCCATCGCTTCCGAACCCGAGTTCAGGCACAGGAACTTGCTGTAGGGGCATCCGCCGCGACGCTGACCGATCTCGGCGCGCAGCGCGCGGTCGAAGCGGAGCTGCGATAGGCTCGGGGTCATCACGTTCGCCATGACGTGCGGACGCGACATCGCTTCCAGGACCGCCTTCGGAGCGTGCCCGAAGCCCAGCATGCCGTAGCCGCCAGAGTCGTGCACGACGGCGCCTTTCAGCGTGACGACCCAGGGGCCGCGGCCAGCGATGGCAACGTACGGGTTGACGGCATCTTCCTGATAGAAATTGATGTAGCCCGCCTGAATCTGGCGGATCTGCTCGCGCTCATCCAGCTTGACCAAGTCCGGCATCTCCGCCGAAATGGCCTGGAACTGGGCATACGCCTCGTTGATCGCGTCGACCAGCTCTGGGTAACCAGCAGCGAACTGGGTGATCAGCGCATCGCTCAGGCCTTTGGTCAGCGCGGCCGCGCCTGCTTGGCGCATGGCATTCAGTTTTTCCAGCAGATTCATAGCAACTCCCACCCGGGCAAGCCCGGTCAGTCAGTAAAAAGTAAGCTGCCATGCTATCAGGCGGGCGTTTTCGCCGTAACCCCCAAGCCTGAACTCATGCCCGATGTGTCCTGGAAAACGCTCGCTGCAGCACCTCTGCGATCCGCAAACCCTGAGGCGGGAACGTCGCCTTAGGGATTGTCTGAATAAGTCCATCCTGGACTTTCAGACCCGCACTGAGTCCGGCACATGTCCGGACTCAGTGCTCCAGAATCAACCACTTGCGTGTTTGATTCTGGGCGGGCCATCCATGGCCAGTATTTGCTGGTCTGAATCAGTCCATCCTGGACTTTCAGACCCGCACTGAGTCCGGCACATGTCCGGACTCAGTGCTCCAGAATCAACCACTTGCGTGTTTGATTCTGGGCGGGCCATCCATGGCCCGCATCGCCTCTGAACTTGTTCAGAGGCTCCTTAGCGGGAACATGCGACTTTGCAACGCCTCACGGCGCTGCACACTTGGAATGACAGGTGTCAGCCTTCGGACTTGGCGCCTGCGATTGGTGTCTCCTTTGGCGACCGGTATCCTGTGCCTTGGAGCAGCCGTCGGGCTTGCCTGAAACCAAATCACTGCAGGAACGTCTATGGCGCACCCTTGGCACAGTCTTGAAAAGCAAATTCGGCAGCGCCTGTTGCCCCCCGTCAACGAACCGGGTGCGATGCCGTTCTTCTCGTTGAATTACCTGTTGATGCTGTTCTTGCCATTGGTCATGCCACGCGGCAATGCGCAGGTCAACTGGTGGTTCACAGGCATCGCTGTCGCATTGTTTCTGCCTCTGTACTTTCGGTTCTATTGGGAGCGTGGGGCGCGACGCCTCGTCGTGCTGGCACTGATCAACATGATTGGGTTGGCGTTGATGCCGGCGAATCTGATGGCAGGGGTGTTTCTCATTTACTCCTGGGTGCTTGTTGCGCACATGAGCTGGTCGGCCATGGCATCGTTCATTGCCGCGACGTCCGCTGTCAGTTGGCTGACCTACCAATTGGTTGGCATGCCGACGACTGTGTGGGGCTTTGGCATCGTGTTCCCCGGATTGATGGCGGCGATCGGCTGCAAGATCTGGTACAACAACGCCCGCCGCAACGAGGCTTTGCGTCTGTCGCAGGAGGAACTCGCCAACATGGCCCGGGTTGCCGAACGTGAGCGTATTGGTCGGGACTTGCATGACCTGCTTGGCCACACGCTGTCCGTGATTACGTTGAAGTCCGAGTTGGCCAGTCGGTTAGCGGAGCGGGATCCCGCTGCGGCAGCGACCGAGATGCGCGAAGTGGAGCGGATCTCCCGCAAAGCCCTGATGGAGGTGCGGCGCGCGGTCAGCGGCATGCGCGCACCGGGAATGCTGGCCGAACTTGCCAACATCAAGGTTGCGCTGTCGGCGGCGCTCGTCGATTTCGAATATGAGGCGGAGCCGGTTGTCCTGGATCAGGACATCGAAGGCGTCCTCGGTTTTGTCGTGCGCGAGGCCGCCACGAACGTGATCCGCCACGCCAACGCCCGGCGGTGTCGCTTGCTGATGAAAAAGGCGGGCGATCTCGTGCGCCTGGAAATCGAGGACGACGGCCGCGGCGGCGTCACTGAATCTGGAAATGGCTTGCGCGGCTTGCGCGAGCGGCTGAGTGCGGTGGGCGGTACATTGGAGTTGGATTCGCCCCTGGGCGGCGGTACGCGCCTGGTGGTGCATGTGCCGATCGACGGGTCTGGCGATGAATCGGCAGGCCGGCGTGTGGCCTTAAAACTGGTGTCGTCGAGGTAAGCATGCCGATCCGAGTGTTGTTGGCTGAAGATCAAGCGATGGTGCGCGGCGCGTTGGCGGCCTTGCTGAAACTAGAGTCCGATCTGGAAGTACTGGGCTCTGCGGGCGATGGCGAGGAAGCCTGGGAAATGGTACGTCGGTTGCGCCCGGATTTGCTGCTGACCGACATCGAAATGCCCAAGCTCACCGGACTTGAGCTCGCGGCCAAGGTTCGTGACACCGGCATGCCGACCAAGATCGTCATTCTGACCACGTTTGCGCGGCCCGGTTATTTGCGCCGGGCGCTGGAGGCGGGTGCGAGTGGTTATCTCCTGAAGGATTCTCCAGCCGAAAAGCTCGCCGATGCGATTCGAAAGGTGCACCGCGGCGGCCGGGCGGTCGATGCGGAGTTGGCACTGGACGCGTGGTCGGAAGCGGATCCGCTGAGTGATCGTGAGCGCCAAGTCCTGCGTCTGGCGGGCGAGGGCATGCAGGCGAACGACATCGCCACGCAGCTGAATCTGTCGCACGGCACGGTCCGCAACTACCTGTCGGAAGCAATCGGCAAACTCGGCGTCGACAACCGGATTGAGGCGTACCGGATCGCGCGGCAGAAGGGGTGGTTGTAGCCTCGGTTTTGGCGACGTTTTTGGCTCGTATTCAAGCAGCGCGTTGCACCACGTTTGTCGTCACTTGGCTTGGAGCGATTTGTGCCGCCAATCAAAGTTTCTGCGGATGATTTGGAGCTGGCCCTGGATACGGTCAGCGGGAGTGCCGTTGCCGAGGTGTCCGCCTATGTCGCCCGAACTTCTGGAAAAGTCGTACTGATCGGCCTCGATGATGGTGAAGAAGAGGCGATCGAGGGTGATGTGGATGACCCCGATCAATATGTGCCGGTCCCGGATCGCAAGGAGCTGGACCTAGGACGCTACCTGGTGAATCGCTTCATTGAGCAGAACGCGCCGAAGCTGGAGTCACGGGTTGAGGAAATCTTCCAGCGTCGCGGGGCCTATCAACGGTTCAAGGCCTTGCTGAGCGATCATGGGCTGCTTGATGCTTGGTATGCGTTTGACAACGCAGCGGTGCAGGAAGCGTTGCGAGCGTGGGCGTCCGACCATGGGTTTGAGCTTGAATAGCGTGGCACCTGAGTTTGCGGAAGGTCTGCAGTTTTGGACTCACTCTTGCCACGAGATCGGTTCGCGGCTGAAGCCGCTCCCACAAAAAGCTGGCTGAGGCAAGATTGATTCGCGGCTGAAGCCGCTCCCACAAGAAGGCTGGCTCTTGTTGGAGCTATGGTCGCACCGAAGGTGCGCTGATTCGCGCATCAGACTGTCGGCGACAGTGCGCGATTCTTACAACGGCGCAGTGTCGCAAGTAGCCCTCTCCCCAGCCCTCTCCCACTCGCGTGGGAGAGGGAGAATGCGTTACGGCGTGATTGATGAGTGGGCCTTCAGGCCCGAATCGATTTCGCCGGGAGATCGGTTTGCGGCTGAAGCCGCTCCGATACGAACCGCTATTCAGATTGGCGGCGCGATACCAAGCGATCGGCATCGTCAGTGACGGGTCACCGCGGCGTCTTGATCGAGACCCGAAAACATTTGCTGGATATCGATGGCATCAAAACTGTATTGACCGTTGCAGAACTCGCAGGTCACGGTGACGCGCTCACCGGACTCGGCGAGTGCGGCTGCGGTTTCCTCCGGACCGATCGAGCGCAAGATGCCAATCGCCCGGTCACGGGAGCAACGGCACTGGAACCGGATGGGTTGGGCGTCAAGGAGGCGCAGCGTCTCTTCGTGAAACAAGCGACGCAGGATCTCGTGGGGGCTTAGATTCAAGAGTTCGTCAGATTCGATTGTCGCGGCCATCGTGCGGGCGTATTCGTACATCGCAGCGTCCCGCTCGCGAGCGATACCGCCCTCGGCCGGAACCTCTTGCAGCAACAGGCCGGCACAGGATTTGCCGTCAAAGGCAAAGAACAGCGAGGTGGGCAATTGTTCGGAGCGGTTGAAATACGACTCGAACGCAGCGGCGAGGCTATTGCCCTCCAGCGGCACCATGCCCTGCCATTTGGGCTCACCATTCGCGCGCATCACCGTCAGTGCCAGAATGCCTGCGGCGCCGCGAAGATCGTCAGGTACGGCGGGAATAGCGTCAAAGGTGTCCCAACGCGCCACGCCGCGCATGTCGCCTTGGCTGGAGCATTCGGCAAACACGAGTCGCAGCGCTGACGCGGACTTCAAATGCACCGAGACCGAGCCGTCGACTTTGACGTCGCCGGCAAACAAAGCCGTGGCCGCCGCAACCTGCGCAAGCCATTGCCGGACCTCGGTGGGATAGTCGTCGCGATGGGCGATTTGCTGCCAGGTGTCGCGTAATTGCACAATGACGCCCCGGACGTTGGCGTCTTCGAAAAAGAATCGGTGTAAGCAATCGTGATCTTGGGTCATCTGCCTAGTGTAATACCCCAGCACTGGAGTCTGGTCTCCAATTGCGCATCGGCAACGGCGCGGCGCAGTTCCTCGTTGAGCGAGCCCTGATGCGCGCGACCAAGGAAAAGCCCAAGAGAAAGGGCTGGCGGCTCTGGCTTTGGCGATTGCTGAAACTCGGCCTGTGGTTTGTCGGTCTGACCATCGTGTTCGTTCTGACCCTGCGATTTGTGCCGCTCGAAACCAGCGCCGTGATGCTGGGCGAGCGCCTCGATACCGGGAAATGGCCGAATCAGACCTGGGTCCCGTTGGACCAGATCACGCCAGAAATGCCGATTGCCGTCGTTGCGGCGGAAGACCAGCGGTTTCCGGAGCACCATGGTTTTGATCTGGGCGCGATCCAGAAAGCCTATGCCTCCAATCAGCGTGGTCGCGCCCGGATGCGGGGGGCGAGCACGATTAGTCAGCAAGTCGCCAAGAACGTGTTTCTGTGGCAGGGCCGGAGTTGGGTCCGCAAAGGCGCCGAAGCCTGGCTGACGTTGTGGATCGAACTGCTGTGGTCGAAGCGCCGAATCCTGGAGGTCTATCTGAATGTCGCCGAGTTCGGACCCGGCGTGTATGGCGTGGAGGCGGCCGCGCAGCAGTATTTCAAGCGTCCGGCAAGCCGGTTGACGCCGAACCAGGCTGCGCTGCTCGCCGCCGTATTGCCGAATCCCAAGAAGTTCTCGGTCGCGGCACCATCTGCTTACGTGGCAAGCAGGCAGCGTTGGATCCAACGCCAGACAACGAACCTCGGGGGCGCTGCGTATTTGGACCCGATTCTGAAGCCGCGTGCGGTGGCCAAGGTTCGCAAATAGCGGCGCATCAGCAGCGCGCGCGCGACACGCACTTTGCCGTGCGTCATTGCGCCCAGCCGCGCTGCGTAGTGAAAACGGTGCTGCCGCTGGTCGAGCTCGGACGGGCGCGTTCCTGCCTTAGCGGCACTCGATCGGTGTGGCGACCAGATCCGTGGTATCCGGCACCACATCGCGCCAATTGAACGGCGCGCCGGCCACCACGGCAAATTCGAGCCAGTATTCCGGCAACTCGTCGGTCCGTTCGGTCATTGATGGGGCAAATCCAAGGCCTTGGAGCTCCGCGACACGCCGGTCCGCATTTTCTCTAGCCCGAAAGAGCCCGAGCGAAATCGTGTTTTGTTGGTCACCGGCGGTGACGACGTAATAGTCGCGGATGCCTTTTTCCGACAGGTTGCGCGCTGCTGACAGGGCTTCGGAGCGATCTTTGAACGCCGGGAGATACACCCACCAGCCGCGTGAACGGGTCGTGCGCGTTTCGCGGAATTGCACTCGATCCACGCGTGGGGTCAGCGCGTTCATGGTTCGCCGGAGGTCTGCCTGCGTGCCAAAAGGCCCGAGCTGCGTGCAAGAGAGCCGTGCCAGATCGGTAGGCGCCATGGGCGCTTCGGCCATTTCGGCCGCCGCAGCGGGGCCACCCATTTGCTCGGACAGTAATACCAGCTGCGGCACACCTGGGTCGGTTACTGGCAACGCGGCAACGCTCGGCTTTGGCGCGAGCCAAAGCCATGCCGCCAGACCAAGGTTGGTGGCCAACAACAGGACAAATAGGACGCGCGCAAACAAGTCAGAAATCCGTGCCGAATGGACGGGCGCAAGTCTAGCAGGAGTCAGCCGAATCAATCAGTTGCACGTTATCGTTGCGACTGACTGCGAACTTCGTTTCGGGCCCGTGACCATACGGATGCTTGTGTCCGGAGCTGGCAAAGGAGCAGGGCAAGCACCAAGGAGCGGGGCAGGGGCCCAATGCCCGCCTGCCCCTGCCGATCTGCGATGAGTCACTGGAGTCGATTGATCTACCGCCAATGGGGGCTGGATCGACCTTTCTGCAGGCCAATATGGCTCAGCGCCGAATCAGTCATCATCGCCTGCATCAGCGGTCGCCGCAGCGGGGCCGCCGCGGGCGATCAGCAGTTTGGCGCGCAGCTTCTCCTCGACATCGCGGGAGATTTCCGGATGTTCGCGGAGGAACGTGCGGGCATTGTCCTTGCCTTGGCCGATGCGCTCACCGTTGTAGCTGTACCAGGCGCCGGACTTGTCGATCAGGTTCGCATTGACGCCCATCTCGACAATTTCGCCTTCGCGGGAAATCCCTTCGCCGTACAGAATCTCGAAGTCGGCTTGTCGGAACGGCGGTGCCACCTTGTTCTTGACAACCTTGACGCGCGTCTCGGACCCGATCACTTCCTCGCCACGCTTGACCGAACCGACGCGACGGATATCGAGACGCACCGAGGCGTAGAACTTCAGCGCGTTACCACCGGTGGTGGTTTCAGGATTGCCGAACATCACGCCGATCTTCATACGAATCTGATTGATGAAGATGACCAGGCAGTTCGACTTCTTGATGTTCGCCGTCAGCTTGCGGAGCGCCTGGCTCATCAGGCGGGCATGCAAACCAACGTGCGAGTCGCCCATTTCACCTTCGATTTCGGCTTTGGGCGTGAGCGCCGCGACGGAGTCGATGACCACCACGTCTACCGCGCCGGAGCGCACCAGCATGTCGGCCACTTCGAGTGCCTGTTCGCCGGTATCCGGCTGCGAGACGAGCATGTTGTCCACATCCACGCCCAGCTTTTCGGCGTAGCTTGGATCGAGCGCGTGCTCCGCGTCGATGAACGCGGCGGTACCGCCAGAGCGCTGGCAGTTCGCAATCACTTGCAAGGTCAGCGTGGTCTTGCCCGACGATTCCGGACCGTAGATCTCGATCACGCGGCCGCGCGGCAGGCCGCCGATGCCCAGCGCAATGTCCAGACCGAGCGAGCCGGTCGAGACCGCCTCGATGACATCGGTCTGCTTGTCACCCATGCGCATGACCGTGCCTTTGCCAAACTGCTTGTCGATCTGCGCCAGGGCCGAGGTCAGAGCGCGCTTTTTGTTGTCATCCATTTCAAATCTCCTGGGTCATGCATTGGTTCGAATCAGAATTGCCGAATCGCGACAAACCATCCGTGGCTGCCGCGTGGGGCGGGTGCTGGACGACACTTTGACGCCTTGTCTTCTCATCGAGTGAGACACGATCAGCGGGCGCGACCTTCGGCGGCGCCTGCATTGTCTGGCCTAAGAGCCGGCTTAAGGCGGCCAAGACCGCCAAAACCCAGGTTGAGACTTCTGTAAAATCAACAGATTACGGGTTGATCTTAAAGTGCTGCTCAAACCTGGTATGCACCCGCGAGCAGCACATTATCCCACGCGAGCGTGAAAGTATCGGGTGAATTTCTGATTTTCAGCTCAGAAGATTCATGAGCCCGTCTAAGGCTTTTGCCACCGTCTGCCGACGGACTGATTCGCGATCGCCGTCAAAATGATGACATTCCGCCCGCGGGTAGCCGCCGCGGCGTTTCCATGCGATCCAGACCGTGCCCACCGGCTTGTCGGGCGTTCCGCCCGATGGCCCAGCGATGCCGGTTACGGCGACACCCAGTGTGGCGCCACTGTGTACCAGCGCGCCGGCAACCATTTCGAGCACAGTTTCCTCGCTGACCGCGCCACACTTGATCAGGGTTTCCGGCCGAACGCCAAGCAACGCCTGTTTGGCCTCATAGCTGTAGGCCACCATGCCGCATTCAAACCAGGCCGAACTGCCTGGAACCTCGGTAACTGCTTTGGCGATCCAGCCGCCGGTGCAGGATTCAGCCGTAACCAGGCTCATTCCCTGGCGCTTGCAGCGTTCGCCCAGAGTATCGGCCAGGGTGTGCAATTCGGTGTCGGTGGGGCTCATCGGGTGGTGCTTCGCCATCGGGTCGGAATCCGGCAGAATACCGGTAAGCTCAGCCTGGGTGGCAGTGCATGCAGTGCTGAATCACGACAAGGATCGTCAGAAGCGGAGGTCGGACGGCGGATGCAGACCCAGCCAGAGGCGGATCTGAACCAGCAGCTTGCAGCACTCCTGGCCCGGCCTCTGGGTGAGCGGGCGGATTTTCTTGCGGAACTCGCGCAGGTCGACCCCGAGCAGGCTGCGAGCCTCGTCCGGATGCTGGACCAATCGGAACCCGCCACGGTCAGGCAAGCCGATGTCATCGCCGATCTGGAAACGCGGCGCGAATTCGACAGTGACACCTATCTGCAGCGTCGCTCCCAGATGTTGGAGCAAGTCTGGCGCGGACGGCGGTTGGGTGACTACGAGGTGGAATCGATCTTGGGGCAGGGCGGCATGGGGATTGTGCTGGCCGCCCGCTCGGTTCTGACCAATGATCGGGTCGCGATCAAAATGGTGCGCCCGGACATGCTGGGTCCGAATCTGGATCAGCGCCTCACCCGCGAAAGTGATGCGATGGGGCGGCTCGTCCATCCCGGAATTGCGCGGTTTCTGGGATTGGCGCGCACGGACGAGGGCCGACCCTTCTTGATCATGGAGCGCGTCGATGGGCTGAGTCTTGATCGTGCGGTCGCCGAGTTAGACCTCAGCGCCCGCGTGCGCCTGCTCCGGGCGATTGCCGAGGTGGTCGGCGTCGCCCATGCCGGGCAGATTGTCCACCGTGACCTGAAGCCGTCAAACATTCTGGTCGATCAGCAAGGTCAGGTGAAGCTGCTCGATTTTGGTATCGCCAAATGCCTGGACGATGGTCCAACCCAGGCCCGAACACTCACAGCAGATCGCATGCTGACGCCGCGCTATGCGGCACCGGAGCAGATTCGCGGTGAGTCCGTCGGGCCCGCGGCCGACGTGCATGCGCTCGGGGTGATCCTGGTTGAACTGGTGACGGGCTGCGAGTCCGGCGCCGTTTCCAGCACGTCGGGATTTTTGGCTGAGCAGATCAGCGCGGCGGCGATTTCTGATCCGTGGCTCAGAGCGATTGCTGAATCAGCGATGGCGGGGTCACTGGCCATTCGGTATCCAGACGCGAACGCGTTTGCGGCGGAACTGACGCGCTGGTTGGCCGGCGCGAAGCCCAAAGTGCTGCGTTGGACCGAGCGCGTCCGGCGCCAGTGGCTGGATCGCCGGCAGGCGCTTTCTGTGACAGCTGGCGCACTGGTGGTCACCGCGCTGCTCACTGCGTTCGGTTGGTATGAATGGGTGTTTCTGGAGCGCACGATCGAACCGGGCTATGCGCTGATTGAGCGTGATCTCGTTGGGCTGACGGGCGCGCAGAAAGCGTCGATTCGGGAAGCGTTTGTCCGTGATGCCGAAGGTGATCGCAACAGCGCCATCGCGTTGATGAAGACGGTCGCCGATACCCATCCCGATCAACCGTTTCCGGCGGTCATGGTCGCTATTTGGCTTGGCGCCCGGGGGGTGGCCGGCACCGAACCCTATGTGGCGGAAGCACGCGAATTGCTGAACAAGCACGACAACCCTTTTCTGTCCTTGTTTTTGGAGGGCAACCTCAACAAGGGCAATGTGGTGGACGACCGCCGCGCCATGGCGTCGGCGTTGGCATTGCGGCCGAGTGCCTGGAAGCTCCGATACGGTTTGTCGCACATTGCGATTGGTCGGAATGAGGGCGAGCTGGCGCGCCAGGAATTGGCGCAAATCCAGTTCACGCACTACCGGGATCGGCGCGTTCCGCAGGTGCTGGCCGATCGTGCCTTGCTGGGCGACTGCGCGGCGGTTCGACCAGAAATCTCGCGCTTGCCAGAAGACCGGCCGATCTGGCGGCTCTGGGTGACGGCGGCCTGCGATTTTTCGGAGGGTAAGCTCGAAGCCGCCAGTCAAGGGTTCACGGCGATTCTTGAGGCGCCGGCCAACACACGCGAGCCGAGCACCGAGGATATTGTCCGCAGCGCCCAGTTGTTGACGCTCGGGCAGGGCGGGCGTTGGGCCGCGTTGCTCGATGAAGCAGCGCTCGGCTACCGACGGTCGCGCGAGCAACACGATGTGTACAGTGCGCATCGCGATGCCGTCATGGCGTTGACGGCGGCGAAACTGCTGGGGCGGGACGCAGAGGCGGCCGACTGGCTATCCCGGGTTTTGGCCGTGTCCGAGTTTGAGTATCAGGTGGATGCTCATATTGCCGTCCGGCTGATGGGACTGCATTCGAGCTATTCCGTTCCGGCGATGCGCGCCCGGGTCGAGACCGACATGGCCAATTTCCCCGGGCTGAGCTACCTGCTCCTTGCGCTGGAGGCGTGGCAATCTGGCGACGCCGATTCCGCGCGGTCTGAACTGGCCCGGGCTCGTCGTGAGGGTTTGGCCGAAACGCGGTTTGCGCCGGTTTTAGCAGCTTTGGAGCGTGGCCTTGGGGTCACTCAGGGCGACAACCCGGTGCTGCTCTGGTTTGCACCCTGGTCAGACTGGATCGCCCAGTGGGTGGTGCCAGCGGCGGTTCTTTCCACATCGCCGTCATCAGAGCAGGTCGGATCAGACTAGCGTTCGGGGTCGCGACCCCAGTTCGAAGATTCCTCCGACTCCAGAATGACCGGATCAGAGACGCGCGACTATTGCAACGATTGGTCTGAAAGTGTTGCTAAACACTTCGTGAACAACTGGGGAAATTCGTTTCAGATGAAGAAGATGCGTGCGAATTCCCGCAGAACGGCACTTTCTTCATGGCATGCTCGGGGCTTGCCGGCTCAGACCACATCGACCCTGCATGTTCAAACTCATTCTCGAACGCTGAGATTTTGGTTTGACATCGTGTTCGCTTTGGCCAGTCAGCCGGTTGGAGTCTCCCCACAGGGTGGCAGCCTGCATTTGTTGTCCGCGAGGAACCTGATTCGTGCAGTTGGAAGAACGCAAAGTCCATGTCGATTACCTGCGCCCGGGCATGTTTGTGCATCGTCTGGATCGGGATTGGCTCGGCTTGCCGTTTCCGCTGGAAGGGTTTCTGCTCGACACATCGGGCGAACTCGATGTGCTGCGCCGGCATTGCGATCATGTCTTTGTCGATGTGTACCGCAGTCGTTTGCCGTTGCATCATTTCGATGTCAATGGCCAGACCGATGGGCGGCGGCGGCATGTCAACCAAGTCGCGCTGGCAGAAGAGTTGCCGCGCGTGCAAAAGCAGTTTGCCCGCACAGCTGAAATCACGGCCCGTATCCTGGGCGACCTCCGGTCTGGTCGCAAACTGAGCTTGGTTGAAGTTCAGGACGCCATCGTGCCGGTGGTGCAGAGCGTTCTCCGTCATGCCGACGCCTACTTGTGGGTCAGCATGCTGAAGCGTCGCGACGAATACGAATTTTCGCATGCGATGAACAACAGCCTGTTGGCCTCCGTGTTGGGGCGCCACCTCGGGCTCGGCGAAGGCGAACTCGTCGCGTTGGCTACTGGCGGGATGCTCTTGGATGTTGGCAAGACCGCCATCCCGACGGCGCTTCTACGGAAGGTCGGCTTGCTTAGCGAAGGCGAGATGATGATTCTCCGCCACCACGTCGAGCAAGGCATTGCGTTGATGTCCCAAAGCAGTATTCGTGAGCCGCAGATTGAGGCGATGGTGCGAACGCATCACGAGCGCTTTGACGGCTCGGGCTATCCGAACGGCTTGGTGCGCAATCAGATTCCATTGTATGGCCGAATTGCCGGCATTATCGATACGTTCGATGCACTGACCAGTGACCGACCGTTTCGGCAGGCGATTTCGCCGCAACAGGCGCTCCAGCAGATCTATCGCGCAGGCGACCGCTTGTTTCAGAAGGACTTGGTCGAGCAGTTCATGCAGTGCCTCAGTGTGTATCCCACCGGTTCGCTGATCGAGCTCACGACTGGCGAGGTCGCCGTCGTCATGGCACAGAATCCGGCGCGCCGTCTGAAGCCTTGGATCATGGTGCTCACGGACGCGAGCAAGCGCGCACGGTCGCGCTTTCTGGAGGTTGATCTGCTGAATCAAAGCCCTACTGATGTGCCACGCGACATTGTCCGGTCACTGGAGCGCGGGGCGCATGGTGTGTTTCCGGAGCGCTTGGGGCTCGTCTGACCGGCTCGGGGGTTGTTGGCGCACCGCAAAGACAGGCGTGATCCCGCACTCGTGCCGCTGCATGTGGTTACGCTGAACATCGTGTGACCCATCGGGGCGCCCTTGCAGCGGTTGGCATTGCGTGCTCTGAAGTGGGCTGGCTAGAATGGCGCCATGAGTCGTAATACAAACCGAGCGGGCCGAAAGAAGTCCGCCAAAGGCGGTAGTGACCGCCAGTCCAAGCCATCCGTCCCACCCTGGCTTCCCCCCAACCTTCAAGCTCCCAAAGCGTCGCCCAAAGTGGGGCGTTGCGCTGCGTCTGGCAAATCCGCTGCGGCTGCTCCGCGTCGAAAGGTGGCCAACAAGGCTGCCGGCAAAGACGCCGCTGGCGCCATGTTCGGACGGGTGTTTGATCCACATGCCGACCGCGAAGCCAGTCGTTACGAGCAGCCGATCGCCAGCCGCGAGGCGATTCTCAGTTTGCTGAATGAGGCCGATGGCCCGCTGACCGCTGACCGAATTGCCTATGCATTGGCGATTCATGACCCGGCAAGCCTCGATGCGCTTGACCGCCGCCTGGCCGCAATGCTTCGCGACGGGCAAGTGCTGAAGAATCGCCGCAACGGCTTTGCCGTCGCCGAACGGCTCGACCTGATCCCTGGCACGGTGATCGGCAAGGCTGATGGCTTCGGTTTTCTGCGCCCTGATGCGGGCGGCGAAGACTTGTTTCTGAGTCCGGCCGAAATGCGACAGGTCATGCATGGCGACCGCGTTCTGGCGCATGTGGTTGGCGTCGACCGTAAGGGCCGGCCGGAGGCTGCCATCTCCGAAGTTCTGGAGCGACGCGTCACTCGGGTGGTCGGCCGCTTTGAGGAGCGATCCGGCTTGTCTCTGGTGGTGCCCGATGACAAGCGTCTGCATCAGGATGTATTGATCAGTCCGAAAGGCACTGCCGGGGCCCGCACCGGTCAGATTGTGGTCGCCGAAATCGATGAGCCGCCGAGTCGCGACCGCCCAGCGATCGGCCATGTCGCCAGCATTCTGGGTGATCGCCTGGAGGCCAGCCTGATCGTCGATATGGCCATTGAATCGCACGGATTGCCAAGGCAGTTTCCGAGCACGGTGATTGCCGAGTCGGAGCGGATTGCGCCAACGGTTCCGGCGTCTGCATGCGCTGATCGGTTGGACCTGCGAGCGCTGCCGCTGGTCACCATCGACGGCGAAGACGCTCGCGATTTTGACGATGCCGTCTATTGCGAACCGGTTCGTGGCGGGTTTCGGCTGGTGGTGGCAATCGCCGATGTCGCGCACTACGTGCGCCCGGGCACAGCACTGGATGAAGAAGCGTTTGATCGCGCCACATCGGTGTACTTTCCGGGTTTTGTCATTCCGATGCTGCCCGAGGCATTGTCGAATGGGATCTGCTCATTGAATCCCGCGGTCGATCGGCTGTGTCTGGTCTGCGATATGCGGCTGAACAAGGCGGGTGTCGTCACCAAGTCCAGTTTTCATCGCGCGGTGATGCGCTCGCACGCGCGGCTGACGTACCGGCAGGTGCACGACGCACTGATCCTGAAGAACGAGGCGGTGCGCCAGCAGATCGCAACCGTGCTGCCCCACCTGGAGCAGTTGCTGGATCTCTACTGGGCCATGTCCTCGGCCCGACGCGCGCGCGGCGCGATTGACTTTGAAGGTCAGGAAGTCAAATTCACGCTTGACGCCCAGGGCAAGGTGCAGTCGGCCAAGCACGAACCACGCAACGAGGCGCATAAGCTGATCGAGGAATGCATGATCGCGGCGAATGTCGAGGCCGCGCGGTTCCTGGTGAAACAGCGTATGCCGTCGCTGTATCGCGTCCACGCCAAGCCGCCGGAAGAAAAGTATGCGGAGCTCGGGAGCTTTTTGCGCGAGTTCAAGATCGCCTTGCCGCCCTACGGCGCGATCACGCCTTTAGATTTTGCCGAATTGCTCGAACGCGTCCGCCAGCGCCCGGAAGCGAGCCTGCTCGAACAGGTTGTACTGCGGGCGCAGAGTCTCGCGGTCTACGCGCCGGAGTGTCAGGGTCATTTTGGCCTGGCGCTGGACGCCTACGCGCATTTCACATCGCCGATCCGGCGCTACCCGGACCTGCTCGTTCATCGCGCCATTCATCATGTGTTGCTGGGCGGCAAGCCGGCCACGTATCACGAACAGGCCGAAGCAATGGCCAATCGCGGCCTGCATTGCTCGCAGCGCGAGCGCCGTGCTGACGAGGCCGAGCGGGAAGTGGATGAGCGCTATCAGTGTTCTTACATGAATGAACACGTGGGCTCGGTCTTCTCAGGGGTGATTTCCGGGGTAACGTCTTTTGGATGTTTTGTGGCGATTGGCGACACGGGCGTCAGCGGCCTGATTCATGTGACGCAGTTGCCGCTCGACTTCTACCATTTCGATCCGCTACGTCGGGAAATGGTGGGCGAGCGCACGCGGCGGCGATTCCGCCTCGGTGACTCGGTGTCTGTGCAGGTGCTGCGCGCCAGCATGGAAGACCGCAAGATTGACCTCAAATTGGCGGAAGCCGGGCCCAGCCGGGCCGACAACGGGCCGCCCGCGAAGCGCAAGGGAACCAGACGATGAGTCAAAACGATGTCCTGCTTGGCATTCATGCCGTGATGAGTGCATTGGAGCACGATGCCGCGAATCTTCGCGAGATTCTGATTGCCGATGGCAATCGCAATGCGCGCGTCACCGAACTGGAATCGTTGGCCAAGGACCGTGGCGTTCGCTTGCACAAGCGGAGCATGGAGCAGTTGGACAAGCTGGCTCGCGGCGAGCGGCATCAAGGCGTGGTTGGCTTTTACGAGCCGCCACCCAGCCTGGCCGAGGCCGATTTGCCGAAATTGATTGAGCAGGCCGGATCGTCGGCGTTGTTCTTGATTCTGGATGAAATTACGGATCCCCATAATTTCGGTGCGTGCCTTCGGAGCGCACTGGCAGCAGGGGTCCATGCGGTTATCGTAGCCAAGGACCGGGCCGCGCCGACCAATGCCACCGTGCGCCGAGCCAGCGCTGGTGCGGCTGATCGGGTACCGATTGTGCGGGTCACGAATCTGGTGCGGGCGCTCGATGCGCTCCGCGACGCGGGTGTCTGGTTGACCGGTCTGGAAGGCGAAGCCGATACCACCTTGTTTGACCAGGACTTCAAGGGTCCGGTCGGCTTGGTCATGGGCGCAGAAGGCGAGGGGATGCGGCGCCTGACCCGCGAACGCTGCGACTACCTGGTCCAGATCCCGATGCCGGGACCCATGGAGTCACTGAATGTCTCAGTGGCCACGGGTATTGCGCTGTTCGAAGTCGTCCGCCAACGGCGCGGCGCCTGATCTGTTGTTCCTTCGGTAATTGATCCGGCAGGGATGAGTTGAACTTCCTGTTCAACGCATTTCGTTGGGGGTCTGGCGCGTGTTTGGACGCGAAACCCGCGCCAGCGCGACGTGCCAGCAGGAGTGGGGCAATCGGGGCTCGCGCTATTGACCCGGCAGCAACGATTCGATTCAACCATGCTGGGTGCATTGATGGGCTTTCGGCAACATGAATTTGGTAGGCTTGCCGGAACGGGTCGGCGTCGCAGTGGGCGACGCTTGGACTGATCCATTTGGTTTTGGAGTTCTGGCATGAGTTCGACTGATCTGCTCCGCATCATTCCGATGTTCACCGGTTTGTCCGATGCGGATTTGTCCGCCTTGTCGGATGCGCTGATCCGGCGCACGTACAAGGCCGGATCGATGATTTTCAACTTGGGCGATGCGGGCGATGCCATGTACATCGTCGAGTCGGGCGATGTGAACATTCATTTGCCCGGCAAGCAATCGCAGCGTATTTCGCTGAAAGATATTGCCCGCGGAGAGTATTTCGGCGAGCTCGCGCTGTTTGACCAGAAACCGCGGTCGGCCAGTGCGTTGGCCACCACAGAAACCGTGTTGCTCGAACTGAAGCACAACACCCTGGCCAACTATTTGCAGAACCGACCGCTGGCAGCGATGGGCATCCTGCGGACCATGAGTGAGCGCCTTCGTGAGACCAACGAAATGCTCTCGGCCCGTGCTGCGAAGAACGTCGACGAAGAGTTTGACAAACACCTGTCGTGGAGTGAGCGGCTGGCCGACAAAGTGGCCGAGTTGAACGGTAGCTGGACCTTCATTGTGCTGTTGCTCACCATCGCCGTCACGTGGTGCGCGATCAACGTGCCCGGCGTGCTGCCAAAGCCTCTTGATCCGTATCCGTTTCAGTTCTTCAACTTGGCGTTGGCGATCCTCGTGGGCTTGCAAGGCCCCCTGATCGTGATGAGTCAGAACCGGCAATCACTGAAAGATCGGGCCCGCGCCGAGACCGACTACAAGGTCAATCTGAAGAACGAAGTCAACATCGAAACGCTGATGCGCGAATTTGCGGAGCTCCGAGCCGAAGTGCGCGGCGAGACGATGGTGCACGACGACCGTCGGGGCACCACGGCTGACGCCACGGAAGGCTGAGCAACTTCGTTGAGCCGGCCTCAGCCTGGTTCGATCATCAAAGTGCCTGCACCGAGCATTTGCTGGAAATTGGCGACTACTTCCAGCACGGAGTCATTGACGAAGAAGTAGAGCGCGGCGATCACCGCAGCGATCGCGAGTTTGGGCCGAATGCCGCCCTGGCCGCCGGCGTCCAGTACTCGGAGTCCGCGGCGCTGGTCCCAGGGCGCCACTTTCGCGCTGAGGGTCTGTATTGCGGCCACGAGGATCGCGATGAACGAGAGCACGGGAATGCCAAGCGCCATGCCACGGACAAAGACGCTGGTTTGGCGGCCAAACGCAACCGACAGATTGGGCTTTTCGTTGCGATGATTGCGAACCTGCAATCCGAACAACGCCTTGCCGATTGTGGTTCCGAAGAACGCGAGCATGATCGCTTCAGCGGGAACGGCCAGGACAAAGCCGAGCCACACCAGCCCATTTGGATCCAACTCACCGGCAGTGCGGCCGGGCCAGAAACCAAACTGTTGTTGCAGCAGCGCAAACAAGGCGGCCAACAAGATGGGCATCACCAACAGATAGTCGATCACGCGTGCGCCCAGGCGGCGGAGGGTGAGCACGGAGAACGCTGCATTCGCCGCCTGTTCTTTAGCCTTGTCGGCGTCGGACGCGGCGGGCTGTGCCGTCTGAGGCGGTGCTTGTTTCCGTTGCGCCTGGCGCTGCTTGTTCGCGCGTTCACGGGCGGAATCCGCCGTCTTGTTGGCCTGCACAACTTGCTGCGCTTCTTGTTGGGCCTGCAGCTGTGCTTTTCGCTGTGCCTTGCTCGTTTGCGCGATCTGTTCCTGGGTCTTGGGGCTCGCCTGCGCCCCGCTCGCCGCATCGGCAGCGGCATTGGCCGCATTGCTGGTGGAACCGCCGAGACTGCCGTAGAGCGGTCGCCATTCGGCCAGGTCGGCATGCCAGGCCAGGCAGGAACTCGATAGTTTCCGTTGCGCGATCAGCCGGTCCAGCTGGCTGCGCGACATCGGCCCGAGCGCATCGTCCCAATCCGGATCACAAACGTACCAAGTGTCTTTCATATCGATGCCAGTTCCAGTCGGGTGGCCGCCCCGCGCAGCGACGGACTCAGATAGAAGTGCGTGCCCAGCGGCGCAAAGCCAGCCTCCAGGAACACGCGCCGATACCAGGAGGCCGGACGATACACAAAGCCCTCGAGATCACCGACAAAGTGATCGCCCTTGCAGAATACTTCGAAGAAGCCGATGCCGTGACACAGTTCGTCGAAACCGGACAGTCCGGCGACGAGGGCCTTGGTCGGCACGTAATGCATCACGTCGGAGCAGACCAGCAAATCAAAGCTTCGATCGAACCGTTGTACTGCCAGGTCGGCAAAATCAAGCAGCCGGAGGTTTCGCTTCAAACCGAAACGACCGACGGCGTATTCGCTGCTATCGAGACCCAGATAGTGGCATTTTGGCCGGATCTGGGCGAGCGCCTCGCCAAAAACACCTTCGCCGCAGCCCACATCCAGCACCGACCGGACGGGCCGCTCCAGGTAATGCTCGGCAACCGCAACCGCCATGGCGACCTTGCGCGCCATCACAGCGCTGCTCTTGACGCGCGTGCCCTGATCTCGATACCAGCGATCGAAATAGGCTTGGTCGTACTGCTTGTCCGCGCCAGTCTTCGCTTTGGGGGGCTTCAAGTTCATGCGTGCGACTCAGGGCTTCAGCCGGACCGGAATCGGCACGTTGCAGAGCTCGATGCGGCCCGTGGGTTCGAGGAACCAGGACTCACGACGGGTGCGGCGGGCCTCGATCAATTGCTTGAACAGCGGCGTGTCGGTGCGCAGGACTTCGATCGCAGTCCGCTCGGCTTTGGGCGTGTCGGCGGCCAAGCGGATGGACGTGATCCGTGTCATCGGCGCGGGCGGCTCGATGAACCCAAGCGCGCCGGTGCCCCGTTGCAGCGTGGTCAGATGTTCCATCCCGAGCAACACTCGGCCGACCAGCGTGACGTTGCGATCCAGGTGGCGCGGTGAATGGCCAATGACGACATACAATTCGGCGCCGTTTCCGGAGTCGGCCGTGTCACCGCGACCCGCGCCGACCATCCCATAGCAGTGCGCCAGCCAGATCTGGTCGCCCTTGCCGGCAACCGGAAAGCCCTTGGACACCCCGGCAAACTCAGCGTAGACATCGCCATCTGGCAGCTTGGCGACCGGGAGTTCTGCCGAGCGCTGGCGCTGGAACTCGCCTGCCAAATTTGGCTTGGCGTCACCCAGCGCTTTGCGCTTGGCCGTGTCTTCCGCATTGGGGTCGCCCCATTGCGCGACATAGTTCTCCTGCACACGGAGCACACTGAGGCCGTCAAAGTAGTGAGCCTTGGCCAAAGTTTGGATATTGGCGACGTGCGCTGGCGCAAAGTCCGGTGCGAGTTCAATGATCACCCGGCCGGCAGGCAGATCGAGATACAGCGTCTGCTCAGGGTCTGGCGTGCGCCATGCGTCCGGTTTGGATGCAGCCAACAATTCTGCCATCCCGAGCGGTTTGGTGGCAGCGTCGTCAGCCATAGCGGCCATCGGGAGCCAGGTGGCGGCAATCAGAACAGACAAGGACAGGGCAATGGGCAGCAATCGTGGCATAGCGGGCTCTGAGTCAGCAGACAGTCGAATCGATGGGCCGGACGGGCCAATGGCCCCGAGCGGCATGCACTGACCATATCGGAATTGTGCGCCGCCCGCGATAAGCTCGGCGGCATGACCGTTCAGAACACTCCCACCATGCCGGCACTCGGCCTTCGACTGCCGCGGCCGCTCCTGATTGCCCTGATCGGATTGCCAGGCGCCGGCAAAACGGCGTTGGCCGCCTACCTGGAGCAGCGCTTTCAGGTTCGGGTGGTCAATCGCGACGCGATTCGAGCGGCGCTGTTTCCGGAATGTGCCTATACGTTGCCGGAAAAGCGGGCCGCGTTTCAGGCGCTACTGCTCGCCATCGAGGTCAATGCCGCGTTGGGCGAGTCGACCGTGATCGATGGCATGACGTTTTCGCGCCGGGCCGATCTGGAAAAGGTCGCCGCATTAGGCGAGCGCTATGGGTTGACGCTCGCGCCGATCTGGCTCGATATCGACCCCGAGTTGGCGAAGCAGCGCATCACCAAGGATTGGGAGACCGGGCGCTCGATGCCGTTGGACCGGGTGCCCGAGCTCGTGGATTCGGTGCTGGAACGCTTCGAGCGGCCAGCGCCGACGGTTCCGGTCATCGATGCCGCTCAGACACCCGAAAAAGTCGCGCATTTGGCCGAACGGATCGTCGCGCAGCGGGCAGGTTTGAGACTGCCCTAGCGATTACTGCGACGAACACCGAAGCCGAGCAGCTCAGCGCAAAACCGGATTTGCGCGGACGCAGTGGGTAGCGCGCTCGTGTCGCGCCACCAAGCGCTCAGCCGGCTCAGGCGTTCGGGCGCCGGCCATGACACCGCCTCGGCCTCCGACTCGAACAGGAGTCGTGCCCGGGCCAGGGTCAATTCGACAATCGCGCGATCATCCGGGGTCAAGTGGGTAGCCAGCGCGGTGGCTTCGGCGCCTGGTACGTGTCGAAGGAGGTGGAGATCGAACCACCAGATCGCGCGCTGGTGCGGGTTCTTCGCAAGGTGCAATGCCGCCAGAAGGATGGCATCGCCAGCGCTGGGTGCGGGAATGTCCGGCCAGCCTGGTAACGGCGATGCATCCTTGATGAGCCGGTCATACGGGCGATGTTGCAGCCGCCACGGCCGGAAGAACGGCCGGATGTGGACGTCGAGCCCAACCGGTGTGGGTAGCCCGGCGTCGAGTACCACTTCAAAACGGGCATAGCGACTGGTCAACGCCTGCTGCAGCCTGAATCCGGCCGACTGCAGCGCGTTCAGTGTTGCGGTGAGCGCGGGCTCCGGCACCAGCAAGTCCAGATCGTTCCGCTGCCGGCTGGCGCTGTCCGAGTAGAGGTTTCGGGCCAAAGCTTCGCCCTTGAACAAGAGCATTGGCTCAGGCAACTGCCGGTTGATGTCGGCCAGTCGACCGAGTACGCGACCGTGCAATTGATCGCGAAGTCGTAAAGCCGCCATCCGATTCTGAACCCAAGGTCGGGCCTCGGGCGCCACCGATGCGCCGGCGTTCAAAGCGAGCGCAAGCATGCCCTCGCCATCGAGCACCGCCAGAGCCGTTTGATCGAGGGTCCAAGTCTGGGTCTCTTTTGCGGCCGTTGCGCGCAACAAACGGACAAATCTGTCGTTAAAATCAGTCATCTGGGCAGTGTACCCGCCTGGCTTCGGCTACACTCGGAACAAGATGACGGAGTTCGACATGATTCGAAAAATTTTGCTGCTGCCGCTCCTGGCCTGGAGCACGGCGTTTGCCGAAATGCCGGATTGGTTCGATCCGAACGAGTCGACGCGCCAGAATGCCGAGGGTGCCAAGAGCGATGGTGCGAATCCCACCGAAGCAACTGTCGGCCTGATTGGTGCGGGAGAAGACCCGGCGCACAGCGTGCAGGCCGTGATTCAAGCGTACGACACCTGTGACGCCGTCTACGAGTCGGTCAAGGCTGCCGCTGGCAGTGATCCGACTCGGGCTGCGGATCTGGTGCAGGCCGCGTCGGCCTCGAACTCCTGTCCTTGCGTGGGTGAAAACATCTGGGCTGCAGCCCGGTTGGAGGACCGAGTCCGGCTCGAACATAGGCGCGTTCCAGTCGAGATTTTTTCGCTGTGCGGATGCTCAGGCGCTGCGGCCCAGGCCGCCGCAACGGCGGTGCCCGACCAGGCGGACCGGATCTTGAGTGCCGCGCTGAATGCCAACCGCCGTCCGGGTGGCGTTGTGGATTCGCTCGGCCAGATTGGTGGCGCCTTGGGGCCGGTTGGTGCCGAAGGGGGTGTGTTGAGCCGGAAGCCCGAATCCCAGTGCGACCAGGACGTGGACCCGAGCGACACGTTTGACGCCACGGCCGTGTGGCAGCCTGGTTCGGTTGATCCGAGCAGTATTCCGACTACGTTGACACACCAGTGTGACGAAGACGAAGACGATGAGGACAACGACTCCGACAAAACCGGCGAAGTCCAGATCGAGCAGTATGTGTCCGATGGCTACGACCGGGCCCTGGTGATTCACAATGGCACGCGCAGCACCGTGGATCTTGCGGACGAAAACTATCAAGTCGAACTCTATTTCCCGGGCGAGAAAGAGACCGGTCGGCGCATTTCGCTGAGCGGCGAAGTGCCGCCAGATGGTGTTTATGTCGTGGCCGGTGAGCAGAGCGGCAGCGCCTGGAAGCAGCGCGCCAATCTGGTCGTGCCGTCTGTGCTGATGCAACCCGCCGAAGCCGTCGTGCTGCGTCGCGGTTTGAATGACTCTGGTTGCGATTGCGCCCGGGTGACCGTTGCCGGCACGCTGAACGGGCTCGGCACGGACGCCGAGGAATGGCGCGAAGAGAAGGAAGGCGAGCAGCGCGGCGAGGTGAAGCTCAAGAATGCCGACAGCATTGGGCAAGTCCGTCCAGATGAAGTGGCACAATCGAGTTGGGTGCCGCCACTGGGTGCGGTGCCGCAGACGTTGGCGCGAATCGACTCGGCTTGCGTCAATGATGTCAACGAACGCGACGAGTTCATGAACGCCGCGAGCTACTGGACGGCGGGCGACGCGCGTGGCGGGAATTTCAATCCGGATTGCGCCGCGATGTCGAATGACGTGCTGATCGCCGAGTATGCAGCGCAGACCGTCGAAGATTCCGACAATGCCTGGCGCATGGTTGAGCTCTACAACAACACCGGTGCGCCGGTGGACTTGGGCGAGCAGGGTTATGTGCTGGAGGTTTACGCCGAAGGCGAGCGCGACCCGAAATCGGCGACCGTCCTGAAAGGCAAAGTGGACAACGGTGGCCGGTATCTCGTCACCACCGATCGGGCGCCCAGCACCCTGAAAGATCAGGCCAGGCTGGTTGCCGACGAGTTGGCCGTGCCGAAGGTTGATGCGGTGGTGTTGCGCCGGCTCGCGGTTCGCACCAGCAACCAGTGTGAGGTCGAGGTGGCGTCTGCCCTGCGGACCCTCCCGAACGTGCCGATTCCGCTCCGTCCAATCAGCACCCGGCCGCTGAGCGGCAACCCCGATCCGGAAGATCTGCCGATCGATCCGAATCGCGGCGGCGAGATTGCCAGCCCGAATTGATCGGCGCTGATTTGCACGGCCGGGGCTTGGTCGCCCCGGCTTTGTTTTTTCCGAACCTAGAAGAATCACATGAAGCGTGTAACTATTTTTGGAACCGGCTATGTCGGCCTGGTCACCGGCACATGCCTTGCGGAAGTCGGCAATCAAGTCACCTGTGTGGACATTGATCAAGCCAAGATCGACGGCCTCAATCAAGGCCGCATTCCGATCTACGAGCCGGGTTTGGAAGACATGGTGCACGCCAACGTGCGCGCGAATCGCCTGCACTTCACGACCGATGCGGCCAAGGCGCTGAGTGCCGCGGAAATCATTTTCATCGCTGTCGGAACGCCGCCGGATGAAGACGGAAGCGCCGACTTGCGGCACGTTTTGGCGGTCGCCGGAACCATCGGTCGGTGCCTCGACCATGACGCCGTCGTCGTCAACAAATCCACTGTTCCAGTCGGCACGGCCGACAAGGTCCGCCACCGGATTCAAACCGAGCTGGCGGCACGGGCGGTGCAACCCCGAGTCGATGTCGTATCGAATCCGGAGTTTCTGAAAGAAGGGGATGCGGTCAAGGACTGCATGCGACCAGACCGAATCGTGATTGGCACCGACAGCCCACAGGCGATCGATACCCTGAAAACCCTCTATGGCCCGTTCAATCGAAATCACGAGCGTCTCGTGGTGATGGATGTGCGGTCAGCTGAGCTGACCAAATATGCAGCGAACGCGATGTTGGCGACCAAGATCAGCTTCATGAACGAGATCGCGAATATTGCGGAGCGCGTCGGTGCCGATATTGAGGCGGTGCGACAGGGGATCGGCTCGGACCCGCGGATCGGCTATTCGTTTATCTACCCCGGGGCCGGTTACGGCGGCTCGTGCTTTCCGAAGGATGTTCAAGCGCTCGAGCGCACGGCGCGTCAGTTTGGTTACGAGGCACGGATTCTGGACGCCGTCGAGGCCGTCAACCGTGACCAGAAGCACCGCGTGTTGGCAATGCTGGAACAGCACTTTGACGATCTCAAGGGCCGCACCGTGGCGCTATGGGGATTAGCATTCAAGCCCAACACCGACGACATGCGCGAGGCGCCGTCACGGGTCGTCATCGAGGGCCTGTGGGCGCGGGGCGCCAAGGTCCAGGCATTTGACCCGGAAGCAAGCCACGAGGCGGGCCGGGTTTTTGGTGAACGCGCCGACCTGACGCTCTGCAGTGATGCCTTTGCGGCATTGAATGGCGCCGATGCCCTGATCGTCATTACGGAGTGGAAGCAGTTCTGGGCGGCAGACCTGGCCGCAATCAAAGCCGCCTTGAAGACGCCAGTCGTCATCGACGGGCGGAATATCTTTGATCCGAAGAAGGCCGAGGCAGCGGGCCTTGCGTACTACGGCATTGGCCGTGGACGGAGCGTTGCAACCCCAAGCTTTGTCGAGTCCTGATCATGCGCCACTATGAGAGCACCAAACGGGTCTTGGTCACGGGTGGCGCCGGCTTTCTCGGCTCGCACCTTTGTGATCGATTGATTGCTGCGGGTCACGAGGTGGTCTGCGCGGACAATCTGTTCACTGGCTCCAAGCGCAACATCACACACTTGCTGGGCCATCCGCGGTTCGAGTTCCTGCGGCACGATGTCACCATGCCGCTGTACATTGAGGCCGATGAGATCTGGAATCTGGCGTGTCCGGCGTCGCCAGTGCACTACCAGCATGACCCCGTGCAGACGACCAAGACCAGCGTCCATGGTGCCATCAACATGCTTGGCCTGGCCAAGCGACTGAAGTGCCGGATCTTTCAGGCATCGACCAGTGAGGTCTATGGCGATCCCAAAATTCATCCGCAACCGGAGTCGTACGTTGGGCACGTGAATCCGATTGGGCCGCGCTCTTGTTATGACGAAGGCAAGCGCTGCGCCGAGACCCTGTTCTTCGATTATCACCGTCAGCACGGGCTGGAAATCAAAGTAGTGCGGATCTTCAACACCTACGGTCCGCGCATGCATCCGAATGACGGGCGTGTGGTGTCGAACTTCATTGTGCAGGCGCTGCGCGGCGAAGACATCACGATCTACGGCGAGGGTCAGCAAACGCGCTCCTTCTGCTATGTCGACGACCTGATCAACGGCTTCTTGAAGTTCATGGCCAGTCCCGCCGAATTTGTCGGACCGATGAACCTCGGCAACCCCGGCGAATTCACCATCCGGGAGTTGGCCGAGAAAGTCATCGCGTTGACGGGTTCGTCGTCCAAGCTCGCGTTCAAACCGTTGCCGGCCGATGACCCCACCCAACGCCAGCCGGATATCCGGCTCGCGCGCGAGCGGCTTGACTGGGCGCCGACCGTCAATCTGGACGAGGGGTTGCGGCACACAATCGCGTATTTCGAGCAGCTGCTGGCTGGTCGGATTGAGTAAGTCATGGCGCTCAAGGTACTGGTGACCGGCGGGGCAGGGTATGTGGGCAGCCATGTCTGCAAGGCGCTCTGCCTGCGTGGCCACCAGGTCATTGCATTCGACAACCTGAGTACGGGACATGCCGAACTGGCGCGCTACGGACGTCTGGTGGTCGGCGATTTGCAGGACGCCGACGCGCTGACCGCATTGCTCCGAGACGAATCGATCAACGCTGTCGTCCATCTTGCCGGGCGCTGTTATCCAGCCGAATCGGTGCGTCAGCCATTGATCTACTACCGCGACAACATTGGCCATGCACTGAACCTGTTTCAGGCCATGGCCGACGTGGGGGTCAGGCGGGTCGTGTTTTCAAGCTCCTGCTCGGTCTATGGCCATGCGCTTAACGCCACCGAAACCGCGACGCCCGAACCGCAAAGTCCGTACGCCCGATCAAAATGGATCGTGGAACAACTGCTCTCCGACATTGCGGGAGCGCAGCAGTGGACAGCCGTTGCGCTCCGCTACTTCAACGCCGCCGGTGCTGATCCAGACGGCGAGCTCGGCGAGTGGCACGAGCCGGAACCGCACCTCATCCCACGCGCCCTGATGGCCGCGCGTGGCGAGCTGCCGGCGCTAGCTGTGCACGGCCGCGATTACCCGACGCCGGACGGCACCTGTATTCGCGACTACTGTCACGTGTCCGATCTCGCCGACGCCCATGTGCTGGCGCTCGAACAGGCGCTGCCTGCCGGCGAGTTGTCGGTCTTCAACCTGGGCAATGAGCGAGGCTATTCGGTGCTCGACATTATTCGGGCAATCGAGGCGGAGCTCGGGTGTACCGTTCCCATCGATTGGTCCGCGCGCCGCCCCGGTGATCCGGCTGCGGTGTCGGCGAGTTCGGCCAAAGCCCGAGCAGTATTGGGTTGGCAGCCCAGGCGTGCCAATATTTCCGAGATGATCAGAACGGCGCAGGCATTCGCACTGAGCCGCCAGCAAGGACTCAAAACATGACTCAAAAAGTGGCGCTGATCACGGGTGTGACCGGACAGGACGGCTCGTATCTGGCCGAATTGCTGCTCGCCAAGGGCTATCAGGTGCACGGCATCAAACGCCGGGCGTCGAGCTTCAACACGGAGCGCGTGGATCACCTGTATCGCGATCGCAATGATCAGCGGGAAGGCTTGCGCCTTCACTATGGAGACATGACCGACTCGCTCTGCTTGCTGAGACTGGTTGAGTCGTTGCAACCCGACGAAATTTACAATCTGGCGGCGCAGAGCCATGTCTCGGTGTCGTTCGAAAAGCCCGAGTACACGGCGAGCGCCGATGCGCTCGGACCGCTTCGGATTCTGGATGCCATCCGCACGCTCGGGCTGCGCGACAAGGCGCGCTTTTATCAGGCATCCACGTCCGAGCTCTTTGGCGGCATTCACCAAGTGCCGCAGAACGAAGATACGCCGTTTCATCCGCGCTCGCCCTATGGTGTGGCGAAACTCTATGGCCACTGGATCACGGTGAACTACCGTGAGGCCTACGGGCTTTATGCCTGCAGCGGGATTCTGTTCAACCACGAATCGCCGCGGCGCGGTGAGACGTTCGTGACGCGCAAGATCACGCGTGCACTGGCGCGCCGTTGTGTGGGCCTCGATGGGGTACTGCGACTCGGCAACCTGGATGCACGCCGCGACTGGGGCCATGCACGTGACTATGTCGAAGCGCAGTGGTTGATGCTGCAACAAGACCAGGCACGGGACTACGTGATTGCGACGGGCGAGCAGCATTCGGTTCGGGATTTCGTGATTGCGGCTGCCCGCGAGTTGGGCCTGACACTGGCGTTCTCCGGCTCTGGCGTGGACGAGGTGGGCGACATTGTTGCGATGGCACGCGAGTGGCCGGGCTGCAAGGTGGGCGATCGTCTGGTGCAGATTGATCCGGCGTATTTCCGACCGGCCGAAGTGGACACGCTGCTGGGGGATGCGCGCCGCGCGCGCGAGGAACTCGGCTGGGTGCCGAAGACGAGTTTCCATCAGCTGGTCAGCGAAATGGTCGAAGCGGACCTATGGTTGGCCGAGCGCGAGCGCAACTTCGGCACGCATCACTACCATGCGCCCGACAAGGAGGAACGCTTTGACCGCGGCCCGTAACATATTGGTTGCCGGCAGTCGGGGCATGGTCGGCTCGGCCGTGATGCGCCGGCTGCAGGCCGTCGAGGGTTTGGCGGTGCAAGGCTTGGCCCGGCCCGAGTTGGATTTTCGGGATCGCGTCCACGTGTTCTCGACGCTCGCGAGCTTGCGTCCGGACGTGCTCATTATTGCAGCTGCCAAGGTTGGTGGCATCGAGGCCAATCGCTCGCAGCCGGTTCGGTTTCTGAGCGACAATCTTCAGATCGAGTTGAACCTGATTGATGCCGCCCATGCCGCCGGGGTCCAGCAGGTCCTGTTTCTGGGCAGTTCCTGCATCTATCCGAAGTTTGCGGAGCAGCCGATAGAAGAGCGCTCATTGTTGACCGGTGCACTTGAGGTCACCAATGAGGCCTACGCGATCGCCAAGATCGCCGGCATTCGTTTGTGCGAAGCCTACGAATCTGAATTTGGCCGCGACTACCGCAGTCTCATGCCCACTAACCTCTACGGACCAGGCGACAACTTTGACCCAGTCAACAGCCATGTGATTCCAGGCATGATGCGACGCTTTCACGAAGCAGCCAAGCTCGGTGCCGACCAAGTGTCCGTCTGGGGCACCGGGACACCCAAGCGCGAGTTTCTACACGTCGATGATCTGGCGGATGCGGTGCTGTTTGTATTGAATTGCCCGCGCGCCACGTGGCTTTCGCACACCGCGCCGCGACAGCGTTTCGTAAACGTTGGCGTTGGCAACGATCTGGCGATCGCCGAACTCGCGGCATTGATTGCCAAGACGGTCGGGTTTCGGGGCGAGATCGTGTTTGATCCGACGAAGCCGGACGGCACACCCCGAAAATTACTGGATGTGAGCCGCATGGCGGCGATGGGTTGGCAGGCGCGCACGCCGCTGGCCGATGGTCTCGCTGAGGCGTATCGCTGGTATTTGGACCATCTGGATACGGCGCGGCAATGACGCAACTGCCCTGGCTGCATTGGCTCGCAATGTTCGTGCTGACGCACGTGCTAATTGCGTTGCTTGCGGCCTTGGCCCCACGGGCTGGCTGGATGGATCGGCCGGGCGGACACAAACATCATCAGGGCGAAGTGCCGGTGATTGGTGGGCTCGCCGTGTTGCTGGCTGGCCTGATCGTGATGCTGGCCATCCCCGACTGGAGTCTGAAGCTGCGTTTGACTTTGCTCGGCATGGGGCTGCTCGGCATATTGGGGCTGCTCGACGATCGGTTCAACATGTCGGCGCGCTGGCGCATGTTGGCGCAGGCCCTAATTGTGTTTGGCGTGCTCTGGGCGTCGGGATTGAGTTTGCACTCGGTCGGCGCGCTGTTGCCCGGGCTCGCGCCAATCCAACTGGCTTGGTTCGCGCTGCCGTTTTCGGTGTTCTGCCTGGTTGGCGTCATCAACGCCTACAATATGGTTGACGGCATGGATGGTCTGTCGGGCAGCTTGTTTGTATTGATCGCCGGGCCGCTCTGGTTCTGGCTCCTCTATGCCAAGGCCGATCCGCAATTACCCACAGTGCTAGGTCTGATTTCAATTGGCATGCTCGCCTTCCTGCTGTGGAACTGGCCATTTCGATGGCGCATTCGACGGGTCTTTCTGGGCGATGCGGGAACGTTGCCGTTGGGCTTTCTGCTGGGTCTCGTGTTGGTGGAGTCGAGTCAGACGGGTTTTGAGCTGTCGCCCACGAGTGCACTCTGGCTCCTTGCCTGGCCGCTCATCGACACCGTATCGGTGTTGCTGCGGCGCTTGCTCAACGGGCAATCGGCGTTCAGCGCCGATCAGCGACACGCCCATCATCTGCTGCTCCGTGCCGGGTTCAGTGTGCGCGAAACCCTGTTGATTGCGATGCTCGTGCAATTGGCAGCGGTCGCTATTGCGCTGTTCGGCTTGCTCCATGGCGCCCCGGATTGGTTGATGGCTGCGCTGTTCCTGATTGTCGCATTCAGTCTGCATGGTCTGGCGATTCGCGTAGAGCGTCGCGGTCGCCTGTTCGATCGGGTGTTGTTGACTCGAGTCGGCGGGGATCATGTTTGACCCGGGCCATCCGGTCGAGCGCGGTATCTGGGGCTTGCATCTCTTGCCCCTGTTACTCGCACCCTGGTTGTTTGGCGCCAATCGCGACTGGATCTGGCCCTGGTTGTTGACGGCTGGCATGTTGAGCACCGTGGCGGCAATTCTGTTTTGCCGGTTCGACGCCCGCCGGCATCAGCACATTCAAGAACGCGGGCGCCTGCTGGGATTTGCCTGGCTGACGATCATGCTGTTGTTGGTGCTGAGCCTTGTGCTGGCCCCGTGGCTGGGGCTGGCTGATGTGCGGGCAAGCCTCCGTACGACGCTGATGCTCGGTGGGATGGGGTTGCACACGGGCGTGCTCGGTATGCTGTGCCACTCCCGGCGTCGGCTGCGCTGGACCCTGATGGCCATTTTCATCAACGGCGCGGTGCTTGCGATGACCGGGCTGGCGGTGGCGTTATCCGGACTTGACTGGTCGCTGCTCGGCATTCAACTGGACCCCGTGAACGTCGCGCGCGCCCCTTTCATCAACCGAAACCATTTTGCCGGCTACCTCGCCATATGCGGCGCGCTGGGGTTCGGCTTGCTGTGTGCTGACCTGAATTCGCACAGCTATCCCGAGACCTGGGGCCAACGGTTCCGCAATGTGTTGGTATTGCTGCTCAGTCGCAAGCTCTTCGTGCGGACGTTGCTGGTGGTCATTGTCATCGGACTGATCGTGTCGCAGTCGCGGATGGGGAATCTGGCTTTCGGACTCGCCCTGGCCGTGGTCGGCGCAGTAGCCGTCTGGCGGTGGCGGCCGTTGCCGCCCGGTTTGGTTCCGTTGGTCGCATCGATTTTTGTCATCGATGTCCTGTTGGCCGGTTCCTGGTTCGGACTCGATCGATTGCAACAGCGGTTTCGGGAGACCACGGTGCTGGCCAGCGCCGAATCGGGTCTCGCAGGGGACAGCTTGCAGATCCCGGTCCGGCCTGCCACACCGACAGGCACTGAACCGAGCGACAGTGAACGCGTCCGCGTGGCAGCCAGCAGTTTCAAGCTGCTTTCTGGGCACTGGCTGTTGGGCGTCGGCGTGGGCGGCTACCGCGCCGCTTTTGGCGAGTTCAAACCAGACAGTGTGCTCTTGCACTACCAGCATGCCCACAAC